>NZ_JBTIYG010000002.1:0-380688 GCF_054401055.1 Gilvimarinus sp. F26214L
GGTCGAACTTACCTGCCCCTCATTCGCGCCCCGGTAGCTAGCCAGAGTCGCAGGACAGATACAAGGTTGGGTTAGGCCGAAGGCCGTAACCCAACAAAACTTTTTTGCTCAACTCTCGCTGTAATTCTGGATGTGCCCGGCGGCCGGTTGCGGGCCGGTAAGGACCGTTTGCTCCCCTTCGGATTTCGCAATCACCACCGCCGCGCAACTGTCGCTGAACACGTTCACTGCGGTGCGCATCATATCCAGCAGGCGGTCGGTCACCATCAATAGGCCCACCAATTCCAGGGGCAGATCCAGCGCGGTCATGATGACCATGATGGCCACCAGGCTGGCCGCCGGAATGCCGGCCACTCCGATTGAGGTGAGCAGAGCAATGATCACCACGGTCAACTGCGAAGCGAATGAAAGATCGGCTCCATAGGCCTGGGCGATGAAGATCACCGCCACACATTCATAGAGCGCGGTGCCGTCCATGTTCACGGTCGCCCCCAGTGGCAGCACAAACGAGCTGGTGCGGTTGGATACCCCTGCGTTCTTCTCCACACATTCCATGGTCAGGGGCAAAGTGCCGGAGGAGCTCGCGGTCGAAAATGCCGTCAGCATGGCGGGCGCCATGGCGCGGTAGTGCCGCAGCGGGCTGACCCGGGCCACGTAGCGGAGGACCAGGGGCAGGGTTAAAAAGATGTGCAGCCCAAGGGCGATCACCACCGTAACGAAGAACCAGCCCATGATGCGGATGGCTTCGAAGCCGGTATTGGCGATGGTCTCCGCCACCAGTCCGAACACACCGATGGGCGCGAACTTCATGATAAACATGGTAATGCCCATCATGGTGTCGAAGACCGCCTGCCAGAAATCCAGCAGAGTCTGCTTGTGTGCGCCCGCGACGCGGGTCATGAAGTAACCGAACAGCAGGCCGAAGAAGATGATCCCCAGCATTTGCCCCTCGCTGGCCGCCGCGACGATGTTGGGCGGCACCATGCGTAGGAAGACCTCGACAATGTCCCCCGCGTCTCGGCCTTCGGCGCGCTGGATTTCCGCGGCGACTTGCTCGGCGGGCACCAGGTTCATTCTGTCGCCCGCCGACTCGCCGTTGATGTAGCCCGGCTGAATGGTATTGACCACCGCCAGACCGATGAGGATGGCCGCGAGGCTGGAGAGCAGGTAGAACCCAAGAGTCTTGGCACCGAGACGGCCGATGTCCTCGCCGCTGCCCATGCCCGACACACCG
This sequence comes from Gilvimarinus sp. F26214L, assembly GCF_054401055.1. Taxonomy (NCBI): domain Bacteria; kingdom Pseudomonadati; phylum Pseudomonadota; class Gammaproteobacteria; order Cellvibrionales; family Cellvibrionaceae; genus Gilvimarinus; species Gilvimarinus sp. F26214L. Next base: position 1,235 of record NZ_JBTIYG010000002.1, read on the forward strand.
CAGATGATGGATGAGAGCACCAGGGGCACGATGATCATCGTCAGCCCGTTCAGGAACAAGGTGCCGATGAAATCAACGGCGCTGAGGGCGGGAATGCCCAGCACGCTCGTGTCGGGGGTGGTGAGGCTCCCGGCGACGAAAGCGGCAACGATGGCGATGAGGATCTGCCAATGCAGGGGAATGCGTGTGATCACGGTCTCTCTCCTTTTTATATTCGGGAGACCTTAGGCTAAAACTCGTGCCAAATACAAGATTGGATGGGTTTGAGCCCCCTGCGGCGCAAAATGCTATAGTGCCGCCTACATTTTGTTCATTCCCCCGCGACCTATGACCACCATCCAGCTCGACCGCTTTACGCCCTACATCCAGCTCATGCGTTTCGACCGGCCCATCGGCACCTTGCTGCTGCTGTGGCCGTCGCTCTGGACCCTGTGGATCGCCGGGGAGGGTAGTCCGCACTGGGGGGTGGTGGTGATCTTCGTGCTCGGCACCATTGTGATGCGGGCCGCCGGTTGTGTGATCAACGACTTTGCGGACCGCAACTTCGACGGCCACGTGGAGCGCACCCGCAACCGGCCCATGGCCAAGGGGTTGGTGACCTCGAAGGAAGCCATCGGTATTTTCGTGGGGCTGTGCCTGCTGGCCTTTCTGCTGGTGCTGCTGACCAATGCCCTCACCATAAAGCTATCCCTCGGCGGGTTGGCGCTGGCCTTCTGTTATCCCTTTGCCAAGCGCTACACCCACCTGCCCCAGATAGTGCTGGGCGCAGCCTTCTCCTGGTCGATTCCCATGGCCTATGCGGCGCAGACCGGCGAACTGCCGAGCGAAGTGTGGGTGATTTATATCGCCAACCTGCTGTGGACGGTGGTCTACGATACCTTTTACGGAATGGTGGATCGGCCCGACGATCTGAAAATAGGCATTAAATCCACAGCCATCCTCTTTGGCGAGAACGACCGCAGCATTACCGCCATGCTCCAGGTGATGACATTGGGCGCCTTGCTGGTGATGGGCTCGCGTTTCGAGCTTGGGCTCTTGTATAAGCTCAGTCTGATTGCTGTGGCGGGGCTCTTTGCGTATCAGCAGTATTTGATCAGGAACCGGGACCGCCAGCAGTGCTTTCGCGCCTTCATGAACAACAACTGGGTGGGCATGGCGGTATTCGTTGGCGTGCTGGCCGACACGGTCGCAGGCGGAGCCGTGTCATAAAGCTGTAACAGATTGTCTCTTTAATGGTGTGCCAGAGACGTACGGGGGACACCACCAGACTCATGGCCAAAAAAACCATTCTGATCGTCGACGATGAAGCGCCCATCCGCGACATGTTACGGGTCGCGCTGGAGATGGCGGACTATCGCTGCCTGGAAGCCGAGGACGCGCAACAGGCACACGGCCTGATTATCGACGAAAATCCCGACTTGATTTTGCTGGACTGGATGCTGCCCCAAACCAGCGGCATCGAACTGGCCCGGCGCCTGAAGCGCGACGAAGTCACCGCCCGCACCCCCATCATCATGCTGACTGCCAAGGGTGAGGAAGACAACAAGATCCAGGGCCTGGAAGTGGGTGCCGATGACTACATCACCAAACCTTTCTCACCCCGTGAACTGGTGGCGCGCCTGAAGGCCGTTCTGCGGCGCGCGGGACCCGAGGAAGAAGCGGAGCCCCTGCGGGTCGAAGGGCTCTGCCTGGATCCGGCCAGCCACCGGGTCACCATTAACGATCAGCCGGTGCAAATCGGCCCCACGGAATACCGCCTGCTCCAGTTTTTTCTTACCCACCAGGAACGGGTGTACACTCGCAGCCAGTTGCTTGACCACGTCTGGGGCGGCAACGTGTACGTCGAGGAGCGGACTGTGGACGTTCACATCCGTCGCCTGCGCAAGGCATTGAGCCTTGATGGCCATGACCGCTACGTGCAAACGGTGCGCGGCGCCGGTTACCGGTTTTCCACCAAGATCCCACTGGACGCGTGAGCAAACGCGTCCCTCACATGTAGGTCACCAGCTTGTATCGGGGATTTGCCGCCGAAATCCGGCGGGTACTGATCATCACCATCGTCTGCATCGGCTTCGGGTTGCTGAACGGCTACCTGAGTTGGACCCTGATTGCGGGCGGCGCCCTCTACATGGCCTGGACGCTTTGGCAGATCTATCGCCTGGAGCGCTGGATCCGCGAGCGCGAGCCGGGCTTGCCACCGGACGCGAGCGGCTTCTGGGGGGAAGTTTTCGATCGCCTTTACCACTTGCAGAAACGCCGGGAGAAGGAAAAAGCGCGGCTGAAGGCGACTCTCGATTGGGTTCAGGAAGCCACCGCGGCCCTGCCCGATGCCGCGATCGTGCTCGACAAACGGGGCAACATGAACTGGTGGAACGAAGCGGCCACCGAACTGCTGGCCTTCGAGCCCGGTGACCGCCATCAAGCTTTGCTCAACTTCATCCGTAATCCTCAGTTTGTTGCCTATTTCGAGGCCGGCAACTATCGGGAACCCATCACCATTCCATCACCCCAGGACGACGCCCGCCGCCTTCAGTTTCAGATTACCCGTTACGGCCAGGACGAGCGCCTGGTGATGATCCGTGATGTAACGCGCCTGCACCGCCTCGAACAGGTGCGCCGGGATTTTGTGGCCAACGTATCCCACGAGCTGCGCACACCCCTCACCGTTCTTAAGGGCTACCTGGAAACTCTGGCCGATCAGGCTCCCGACGTGGCGCCCCAGTGGGAGAAGGCCCTCACCCCGATGCAGCAGCAGAGCGAACGGATGAGCTTGTTGGTCAATGACCTGATCACCCTGTCGCGGCTGGAAACCGAAGAGCCCGAAAAAGAGCAGACGCTGATCTCCGTCGCGACCCTGCTCCGAACGATCAAGGACGAAGCTCTTGCCATAGGGGGGGACAGCTACGTGATCAAACTGGATGCTGATCAGAACGTGGCGATTCGCGGTCGCGAAAAGGAACTGCACAGCGCCATTTCCAACCTGGTGGTGAATGCCATCAATTACTCACCACCCGGCACCGTGGTGAGCCTGCGCGTGTACCGTGACGACAGGGGGCTGCACATTGCTGTCAGCGACAACGGGGTGGGCATCGACCCCGTTCATCTGCCGCGCCTCACGGAGCGCTTTTACCGGGTGGATTCCGGCCGCACCGCCAAAAGCGGGGGAACCGGACTGGGGCTGGCTATTGTCAAACACGTCCTGCTGCGCCACGATGGCAAACTCAGCATTGAGAGTTCGCCCGGCAAGGGCAGCACCTTTACCTGCAGCTTCCCCCTGAGCCGGGTGCGCGCGGAGGGCGACCGGCAGCACCTGGATTTGCCCGGCTAGCCCGATGCGGTGCCAACTGGTCGCTGCAGAACCCGTCGCAAGCCAACCAGAAGTTTGCCATGCAGCCATCCCGGAAAGTCGAATTCGTACCCGCCGTCACCGAAGTTCCGCGGGAGACCTGGAACGGGCTCTGGGCTACGGACTATCCATTCCTCAACCACGCCTTTCTCGCCGCGCTTGAAAGTGCCGGCTGTGTGGGCGCCGATACGCCCTGGCAAGGTCACCATGCGCTGCTCAAAGAAGGGAGTGATGTGGTGGGGATCATGCCGCTCTATAAAAAGCTGGATTCGTTTGGTGAGTACGTCTTCGACTGGGCCTGGGCGGATGCTTACCACCGCCACGGCTTTCCCTATTATCCGAAACTGGTCACGGCCATTCCCTTTACGCCGGCCACGGGACCGCGGCTGTGCCTGGCGGGTGAGGTAGACCTAGCGGCAGCGACGCAAACCTTTGTCTCCGCCATCACGGAAGAGGGCCGCTCCATTGGCGCCTCCTCCTGGCATTGTCTCTTTCCTGAGGAAGAGCTGTGCACCCGCCTGGAAGGGGCGGGCGCGTCGCGGCGCATGGGTTGCCAGTTTCATTGGCTCAACGAAGGCTATCGTGATTTCGAGGATTTCCTCTCCACCTTCAGTTCACGCAAACGCAAGAACCTGAAGCGGGAGCGGCGGCGGGTTGCCGAACAGGGCCTGGAGCTGGAGGTCAAGAATGGACGGGATATCACCGCCGGGGAATGGCGGGAATTCTATCTGTTTTACCACCTTACTTACTTCAAGCGCAGCGGCCGCCACGGCTACCTGAACGAGGGCTTTTTTCTTACCCTCGCCGAGACCATGCCCGAACAGATTGTCATGGTGATCGCCCGGGAGGGGCAGGAGATGGTCGCGGCGTCCCTGTTCTTCCAGGGAGGGGACACCCTGTACGGGCGCTATTGGGGTTGCAGCCGCGAGTACGAGTTTCTGCATTTCGAAGCCTGTTACTACCAGGGCATCGACTATGCGATTCGCAATGGCTTCAAGCGTTTCGACCCCGGTGCCCAGGGCGAGCACAAGATTCAGCGCGGTTTTACCCCGGTGGCCACCTGGTCCAATCACTGGATCGCCCACCCCCAGTTTCGCGCCGCGATCGAGGATTTTCTGGAGCGGGAGCGTCCGGGGATCGAGATGTATATGGCGGAAGCGCGAAGCGTATTGCCGTTTAAAAGCGGAGAGACTCAGGACAAGGGTCGAAAGTGAACGGGTCGCAGGAGGCGCACGGTTTCGTCGTCCGCGAGATCTCGCATCTCAGCTTTTCTTCCAAACCAATAATCGGTTGTTCGCCGGCATCGGATTGTCTTCCAGGAGGTTCAGACCTGCCTCTTCGGCCAGGGCATTGACCGATTCGAAATCCCGAATGCCCTGATGTGCTCCGCGCTGCTTCAGCCAGGCGTCGAAGTTGCGGTTGCTGTCGCTGGTGAAATTGCCGTTGTAGTTCATGGGGCCGTAGATGGCGATCACGGCACCGGGCCTGGTTACGGAGGGAAGGGCTTTGAAGAATCGCTGCACCTGGGTCCAGGACATGATGTGAAGGGTGTTGGCGCTGAACACGGCATCCACCGGTTCCACACGCCAGGGCTGCTGGTCCGCGTCGAGGACGATGGGCTTGCTCAGGTTAGGCAGCTTGGCGTCATTCAGCCATTCGACAATGCCCGGATGGTTTTCGGGCAAGTCGCTGGTCTGCCAATGCAGGTGCGGCATCTTCTCCGCAAAATAAACAGCGTGCTGGCCGGTACCGCTGCCGATTTCCAGCACCTGCGTGCGATCTGCGAAGACGCGCTGCAGAACATCCAGGATTGGCTGCTTGTTGTTCTCGCAGGCTTGAGAAAACGGTTTCATGAAGCTGCTCCCCTGTGTTTCGTTGTGTTGGGTTACGCTGCGCTAACCCAACCTACACCCCCGCCGAGTTTGATGCCCGATTGTTGGGTTACGCTGCGCTAACCCAACCTACACACATGACCTCGGTGCCCTCGTAGGTTGGGTTAGGCGAAGCCGTAACCCAACATTTCAGCACGACCATCGCGACGGGTTACGGGGCGGCCTTGCGAGTAAATACCGGCTCGCCGGGCTTGGATAACTTGGGGGCGAAGGCGTAGCCGTCCCAATCGAAATCCTTGAGGTCGTCGGCTTCCGTGATGCGGTTGCGGATGATGAACGCGCTCATCATGCCCCGGGCTTTTTTGGCGTAGAAGCTGATGATCTTGTACTGACCGTTTTTCCAATCCTTGTATACGGGCGAGACCAGATCCGCTTCCAGTTTGCGTGGCTGGACGGCTTTGAAGTACTCGTTGGAAGCCAGGTTCACCAACAGGTGGGACTTCACCGCCTTCAGGTCTTCGTTGAGCTTCTCGGTGATTTTGCTCCCCCAGAAACTGTACAGGTCTTTGGCCTCCCCCACGCGAAATTTGGTTCCCATTTCCAGGCGGTAGGGCTGCATCAGATCCAGTGGACGCAGCAGGCCGTAGAGCCCCGAAAGAATGCGCAGGTGTTTCTGGGCAAAATTGAAATCCGCCGCCTTGAAGGTGTCCGCCTCCAGGCCCGTATAAACATCGCCCTTGAAAGCGAGGATCGCCTGCTTGGAGTTCTTTTCCGTGAATGTGGGCTTCCAGTTGTGAAACCGGTCGTAATTGAGTGTCCCGAGTTTGTCGCTGATGCCCATCAGTTTGGAGATGTCCTGTGGAGCCAGCTCCCGCAGTGCTTTGATGAGCTTCTTGCTCTCGGGGATAAACTCCGGTGTGGTGTGCAGGTCCGTCACCGGGGGAGTTTCGTAATCCAGGGTTTTTGCGGGGGAGATCACAATCAGCATGTTGGTTCTCTTTGCGTATCCTTCAGTTGGTTCGGCAACACTCCCGACGACCGGGAGTTCGGTCCGCACTCATTGTGGTTTCAGAATGTCGAGCCACCAGTTCAGTGGAGTTTGTCCGTCCTCCGGGTCGTAGACGTTTCCGTATTGCCAGACGCTCTGGCTCTCGGCCGTAACGTGCTGGTTCAGCAATTCCTCAATGTTCTTGAAACCGATGCTCACATGGATGGAATAAACCAGCATGCGTTCCGTTTCCAGGTCCAGGTGGCCACCCAGTTTTTCGAGCTGGGGAGTCAGGGCCTCGCTGAGCCGGGTGGCATTTTCGCGGCTGTAAATGCAGATCGCCAGGTTGCCGCTGTGCTGAACAATCTCAAACTGCTGGCTGTCTGAGTCGAGCTTGATAATATCGCCGCTGGCAAGCCCGCGGACGAAGGCGGGGGAACGAACCAGCTGATAGTTGCCATCTTCGTTCACTTTGACCTGCAAGCGCTCCGCCACCGGTTTGCCCTCCGGGTCGTAGCCGGCGAGTAGTTCGAGTTCCTGTAGGGACTGCATTACAGAGCTCCTGGTTGGTGAATCGGACTGATAGAATGGAGCGACCGCTGCTCAGCCTCATGTCTGGCTCAGCACGGCCCGGCAAGCCGCCGAGAACGACTTTTCAACAGCCTGCTAGTTTAAGTGATCGGGAAGCGGGTATACAGCGCCGGGGGTTGAACCCCGGCAATAGTAGAGATAGGAGACCAAACCTTGCGCAAGTTTCTTGCCGCCTGCGTGGCTTCAGCCGTTCTGCTGAGTGGTTGTTCGGAAAACCCCGTTACCGGGGAGTCGGAGTTCAGCCTGATTTCGGCTCAGCAGGAAGTGGCCATCGGCCAACAGAATTATCAGCCCAGCGTGCAGGCACAGGGTGGCCGCTACATGGTGGACCCGGACCTGACGCCCTATGTGAACAGTGTGGGTCAGAAGCTGGCGGAAGTGAGCGACCGGCCGAACCTGCCCTACGAGTTCGTGGTGCTCAACAACGACGTGCCCAACGCCTGGGCCCTCCCCGGCGGCAAGATCGCCGTCAACCGCGGACTGCTGCTGCACCTTCAGGACGAGTCTCAGCTGGCCGCCGTACTGGCCCATGAGATCGTCCACGCAGCGGCCCGTCATTCCGCCAACCAGATGACCCAGGGAGCGTTGCTCGGCATCGGTAGCCAGGTGATTGGCCAGGTGGCGCGGGACTCGGATTACAACCAGCTGATTGCATTGGGGACCGGCCTTTCCGCGGCGGCCTGGCAGGCCCGCTACGGGCGCAACCACGAACTGGAATCGGACCGCTACGGCATGGAATACATGGCGCGGGCGGGCTACGACCCGCGGGGCGCCGTTGAATTGCAGGAGACCTTCGTTCAGTTGAGCAACAATCAGCGCCAGGACTTTCTATCCGGGCTGTTCGCGAGCCATCCGCCGTCCCAGGAGCGGGTGGAAGCCAATCGACAGCATGCCCGCAATCTTGCCGGCAGCGCGCGCAACAAGGAGGCATTCCAGCGTGCCACGGCGCGGATTCGTCAGGACAAGGAAGCTTATGACGTCCACCAGCAAGCGGTCGCCGCCGTGAACGACAAGGATCTGGATCAGGGCCTCGCCCTGGTCAATCGTGCCATTGAGCGCCAGCCGCGGGAAAGCCACTTCTGGGAAACCAAGGGCTACATACTGGCCGCAAAAAAGCAGCCAGACGAAGCCCTGGATGCCTATGACCATGCCATCGAACTCTATCCGGAGTATTTCAGCCCGTACATCGGCCGTGCTTCCGTGCATCAGGCCAGCGGCAACCCGCGCGCCGCCAAAACGGACCTGCTCCAGAGCCAGCAATACCTGGATACGCCCATAACCAACTACTTCCTGGGCCAGGTGAGCCGCGAACTGGGCGAGACGCGCGAGGCCGTGCAGTACTTCCAGGTTGCCGCTTCCGCCGGCGGCGAAGTGGGCCAGGCCGCCCGGGCTCAACTGCAGCAGATGGGAGTTGCCCCCGCCGCTCAGTAGTGGCGGCCACCGACGGCTCGCGACTTTGCTGTGCGGGCCGTCGGGCCAATTCCTGTAATTTTGTACACCTTTCGGTACAATCACCGGATGGACGTTTCTCCACTACTCGACTCTCTCAACGACGCGCAGCGCCAGGCTGTGGCCGCGCGTCCCGGCCATCAACTGATTCTCGCAGGCGCGGGCAGTGGCAAAACCCGCGTACTGGTGCACCGCATCGCCTGGCTGATTCAGGTGGAAAGGGTGTCTCCCTACAGCGTGATGGCCGTGACCTTCACCAACAAGGCAGCGCGGGAAATGCGCAGCCGGCTTGAAGACCTGCTGGGCATCGCTCCGCGGGGATTGTGGGTGGGCACCTTTCACGGGCTGGCCCATCGCCTGCTCAAGGCCCACTGGCAGGAGGCGGGTCTCCCTCAGAATTTTCAGATCCTCGACAGCGACGATCAGCTGCGGCTGGTCAAGCGGGTGAGCCAGAGCCTCGGCCTGGACGACAGCCGCTGGCCCGCCCGTCAAAGTCAGTGGTTCATCAACTCCCAGAAGGACGAGGGACTGCGCCCCCACCATATTCAGGAATCCGGCGGCGACCTGTTCCAGCGGACCATGCTGCAGATTTACCGGGCCTACGAAGAGGCCTGCCAGCGCGGCGGCATGGTGGACTTTGCAGAGATGTTGCTGCGGGCCCACGAGCTCTGGCTGAACAATCCCGCCTTGCTGCGCCACTATCAGCAGCGCTTCCCGTTTATTCTTGTGGACGAGTTTCAGGACACCAACGCGGTGCAGTACGCCTGGCTTCGGGTTCTGGCAGGAGACCAGTGCTTTGTCACGGCCGTGGGCGACGACGACCAGAGCATTTACGGCTGGCGGGGCGCGCGCATCGAAAACATCCACCAGTTCAGCAAGGACTTTCCCGATACGGTTGTCACCCGGTTGGAACAGAACTACCGCTCGACCAACGCCATCCTCAAAGCAGCCAATGCGGTGATTGCCAATAATGCCTCCCGGCTCGGCAAGGAGCTGTGGTCCGACAGCAAGGACGGCGAGCTTATCGACCTCTACAGCGCCTTCAACGAGCAGGATGAAGCGCGGTTCATCGTCGAGCGCATCAAGGACTTCGTGCAGCAGGGCAACTCCTACCGGGATACGGCGGTGCTCTATCGCTCCAACGCCCAGTCGCGGGTGCTGGAGGAGGCCTTCCTCACCGAGGGGGTCGCCTACCGGATCTACGGCGGGCAGCGCTTCTATGAACGCCTCGAGATTCGCAACGCACTTGCCTATCTGCGCCTGATCGCCAACCGCTTCGACGACGCCGCCTTCGAGCGGGTCATCAACACTCCGCCACGGGGCATCGGCGGCAAAACACTGGACACCCTGCGCGAACGCGCGCGGGACGAAGGCTGTTCCCTGTGGGAAGCCAGCAAGAAAATGCTCGCCGGTTCGGGGCTGACCGCCCGCGCCGCCAACGCCGTGCGCAGTTTTATCGACCTGGTGGATCGCCTGGACCGGGAGGGACAGGAACTCACCCTGGAAGAGCTGGCCGAGCAAACCCTGCAGTCGACCGGCCTCTACGACTACCACGGCAACGAAAAAGGCGAGAAGGGCCAGGCCCGGGTGGAGAACCTGGAAGAACTGGTGAATGCCTGCCGGGTGTTCACCCCCGAAGCCCGCGCTGAAGACGAAGAGGAGCGCAGCCAACTGCAGGAGTTTCTCGACACTGTGGCGCTGGACGCTGGCGACACCCAGGCCGACGAGTTCGAAGACGCGGTGCAGATGATGACCCTGCACTCGGCCAAGGGGCTGGAGTTTCCCCTGGTGATCCTCGCCGGTATGGAGGAAAACCTCTTCCCCCACCGCATGTCTGCCGAGGACCCGGATCGCCTCGAAGAAGAGCGCCGCCTCTGCTACGTCGGGATAACCCGGGGCATGGAGAAACTCATCATCACCCACGCCGAAGCGCGGCGCCTGCACGGCAAGGAGAGTTTCAATCGCCTGTCTCGTTTTGTGCGGGAAATCCCCACCGACCTCATCAATGAAATCCGCATCAACAGCAGCATCAGCCGGCCGGTCAGCTATCGCCCCTACGCGAGCAGCATGCCCGTGAGCCCGACAAGCTGTGAAGGTCTGCAACTGGGCCAGCGCGTTCGCCACTCTCTGTTCGGTGAAGGTGTGGTGGTACATTTCGAAGGGCAGGGCGGTGGCGCGCGCGTACAGGTGAACTTCGACGGCGAAGGCAGCAAATGGCTGGTGCTGCAGTACGCGAAGCTCGAAGCGCTATAGCTGACTGAACCCGGGAAGAGCCCACCCACCAAAACAATCGGACTGATATGGCCAACAACATCCGCATTCTTCCCGCAGTAACGCTCTTCCTGCTGGCCGCTCTTGTGGTGCTGTTCGGCCTCTATGTGGGGGAGAAAGCGAAGCCTGAAAATCGCGGCAGCGGTTTCGCCGCCGGTGAGCAACAGCAGTTTCGCTGGAGCATGGTTACGTCCTGGCCGAAGAATCTTCCGGGCACTGGAGTGGGCGCCGAAAATTTCGCCCGTTTCGTGAATGAAGCGAGCGGTGGCCGGTTAGTGATTCGCGTTTATGGTGCGGACGAACTTGTTCCGGCCATGGGCGTGTTCGATGCGGTCTCCTCCGGCAGCGTCGAAATGGGCCACAGCGCCGCCTACTACTGGAAAGGCAAGATACCCGCAGCCCAGTTCTTTACCGCCGTTCCCTTTGGTATGAACGCACAGGAGATGAACGGCTGGCTGTTCCATGGGGGCGGCCTGGAATTGTGGCGGGAAATTTACGAACCATTCAATCTGATTCCCTTCCCGGGCGGCAGTACGGGTGTGCAGATGGCAGGCTGGTTCAACAAGGAGATCAATTCACTGGCGGATTTGCGCGGCTTGCGCATGCGCATTCCGGGCCTTGGGGGCGAGGTGTTTCGCCGCGCGGGCGGCACAGCGGTGAATGTAGCGGGCGGGGAAGTCTATACAGCCATGCAGACGGGGGTAATCGATGCGGTGGACTGGATCGGCCCCTACAACGATGTAGCCTTCGGTCTGCATAAGGTGGCCCGCTACTATTATTACCCCGGCTGGCAGGAACCGGGCCCCGCGCTGGAAATCACGGTTAACAAGGCAGCTTATGAATCACTGCCGGAGGATTTGCAGAAGATCATCGCCCTGGCGGCGCGCAGCGTCAACCAGGACATGCTGGACGAGTACACCACCCGCAACACCCGGGCGCTTCAACAGTTGCGCAACACAGGCAAGGTGGAGATCCGGCGCTTACCGGATGATGTGCTGAACAGGTTCCGTGAAGTATCGCTGGCCATCGACTCCGAAACCGCCGCCAATGACCCCACCTTCGCCCGGGTCTCCGAAGCTTATTGGAGCTACCTGGAAGAAGTCCGCCCCTATCACGCCATTACCGAAGAAGCGTATTACCAATTGCGGTCTTCTGATTGACGCGAGGTTCTGGATCTGCTGCCACAGCTCGCCAGCTGTTGGGTTACGCTTCGCTAACCCAACCTACGGGATCGGGAGGTGTTTCGGGGGACGGCTGTGTAGGTTGGGTTAGGCGCAGCCGTAACCCAACAAATGGGTCTGCCGCATTCGTCCTGACCCAGGGCTCCGGGTCTGAAACAAAACTCCCGCTCGCTATTCTCGCCACCACGGGAGCCTGATGCTGACAGACTGTGCCAGCGTCGGATCATCGGACCGGACTGTTTAATCGTCCAAATGCCGCTGCAAAGGTCGCGTCCGGCCCTTATCGTCAATTGCCACGTAGACAAACTCGCCCTCGGTGACTTTTTCGATTTCCCAGGTGGTGCGGGAGCGGATCCACACTTCCACCAGCGCTCGAATTGAAGAACGGCCGGTTTCCAGGGCCTGCGCATAACAGCTGACCGTGGACCCGACCGGAACCGGACGCAAGAAGCTCATTCCACCGACCGCCACTGTAGTCACCCGACCGCGTGCATACTCGTGGGCAAGAATGGAACCCGCCAGGTCCATCTGCGAAAGAAGCCAACCCCCAAAAACGTCCCCGTTGGAATTGGTGTCCGCCGGCATGGCCAGGGTCTGGAGGGTGAGGGTTCCCGTGGGAACCGGATCGTCATCAATCTCGGGCATTCAACAACCACCTCATCGGATACTTCGAATTCTAATTTGCGTCCAGAATCACAGTCGCGCCGGCAGCCAGGTGGCCAACTCAGGCCAGAGCGCCAGGGCCGCGAGCAGGAGCAATTGGATCATAATAAAAGGCACCGCGCCACGATAAATCGCCCAAGTTGGGACCTCCGGTGGCGCGACGCCGCGCAGGTAGAAAAGCGCGAAACCAAAAGGTGGTGTCAAAAATGAAGTTTGCAAGTTGATGGCGATCATAATGCCGAGCCAGACCGGGTCCACCCCCATAGCCAGCAGAATGGGGCCGACGATGGGCACCACCACAAAGGTGATTTCGATAAAGTCGAGGATGAACCCCAGAACAAAAATGACCAGCATTACCAGGAGTACTGCCGAAAAGCGGCCGCCCGGTAAATCCGCAAAAAACTCTTCTACCAGCACGTCCCCGCCAAAACCGCGAAACACGAGCGTGAACAGGGAAGCGCCGATCAGGATGGCGAATACCATGGCACTGATACGCAGCGTGGAAAGGCTGACTTCACGCAGTTGTCGGCGGTTCAACTGTTTTTTTGCGAGGGCCAGAAACGTCGCACCCAAGGCACCGACGCCGGCCGCTTCGGTGGGTGTGGCCGCGCCGGCAATAATGGAGCCGAGCACCGCGAGGATCAGCAGCACCGGTGGCAACAGGTTGAACATCAGGCGGCGGAGTTCTGGTCGTTGCTCTTCGCGGACCGGCGGCGCGAGCGCCGGCTGAATGCGCGCCCGCGCCATGACATAGATCCCGTAGAAGATCACCAGCAACAGGCCGGGCACCAGGGCGCCGATAAAAAGATCGTCCACCGAAACCGTGGCCGGGTTGCTGACGCCGGCGTTGAGCTGGGCCTGCTGGTAGGCGCTGGAGAGGGTATCGCCCAGGAGAACCAGAGCAATGGAAGGTGGAATGATTTGCCCGAGTGTGCCGGTCGCGCAAAGAGTTCCGGTGGCCAGGGCGGGATCATAGCCACGTTTGAGCATGGTGGGCAGGGACATGAGCCCCATGGTGACCACGCTGGCGCCGACGATGCCCGTGCTTGCGGCCAGCAACATGCCCACCGCTATCACCGCGAGGCCCAGGCCACCCGGAAGACGGCCGCAGGCTTTTTCCATGTCCTGCAAAAGACCTTCCGCCAATCGGGACTTTTCCAGCATCACCCCCATCAGCACAAACAAGGGCACCGCCACCAGAGTGTAGTTGCTCATGGTACCGAAGAGGCGGTCCGGGAAGACGAACAGCAGGTTCGGGTGGAAGGTGCCGGTGATTATGCCCAGGCCCGCGAACAGCAGTGCGGTGCCACCCAGGGTGAAGGCCACCGGATAGCCGAACATGAGGAAGCCGCAGACGCAGAAAAACAACAGGAGCGGAATGAGTTCGATCATGAGTGCCCGGGCTTGTGTGGCTCGCCCGTCATGAGGCGAAGAAGGTTACGCAGTACCTCGGCAATGGCCTGCGCGCCGAGAGTGAGCGCAAACAGGACAATCAGGCTTTTCAACAGGAAGAGCGCCGGAATGCCACCCGCGTCCGCGGAGACCTCGCGGATGCGCCAGGAGGCGAGCACATAGTCCCAGCTGGTGATCACGATGAAGGCGCAGATGGGCAGCAGGAAGACAACACCGCCGACGCTGTTGACCCAGGCCCGGGTCTGGGGGGTGAATCGTCGATAGAAGATGTCCACCCGGACATGCCCGTCCTGTTGAAGGGTGTAGGCCGCACCCAGCATGAACACGGCGGCGTGCATGTAGATCACCGATTCCTGCAGGGCGATGGAGTTGAGCCCCAGAACGTATCGCGTCACCACCACGATGCCCGTGATGGCTCCCATCAGCAGGGTCAACCAGGCCACGAGGCGCCCTGTCCACGCGGTGAACGCATCGATGGACGAAATCAGGCGCTCGAGGAATCGAAGCCGGGGAGGTGGATCGGAATGGGTGGGGGGGAGCGTCATGGAAGAGCAAAGCCTTGTTTTTATCGTGCCGGGCGCAGGGACATTATACCTGTCCCGGGCAGTGGCCTCCCGACCGGCCCGTCCGGAGGCCCGCGGCGGCGCCCGGGCGGTTTTGTAACACGGTTGTCACATTGCATTCATAAACTTGTCACGGTTCCGTCTTAAAGTGCCCGGGAAATCAGAACAGAGGCAACTCAGGAGATTAACGTGAAGAAAGCTCTTCTCTCCCTCACGCTGGCCGGCGCCCTAGTCAGCTCACCCGCGCTGATGGCGCAGGGCCGGGACTATATCAGCATCGTCGGTTCCTCGACTGTGTATCCGTTTTCCACCGTGGTTGCCGAGCGCTTTGGCCGCGGCAGTCAGTTCAAGACCCCGAAAGTGGAGTCCACCGGCTCCGGCGGCGGGCTCAAGCTCTTTTGCCAGGGGATCGGTGTCAGCCACCCGGACATCGCCAACGCTTCGCGGCGCATCAAGCAGTCCGAAGTGGAGCTCTGCGAGCGGAACGGGGTAAAGGGCATTGTTGAAGTGCTGATCGGCTATGACGGCATTGTGATCGCCAACTCCCGAAGCACGGAACAACTGGATTTCAGCCGCAAGGATCTGTATCTGGCGCTGGCCAAACAGGTCCCGGACCCGAAGGGCTCAGGCGAGTTCGTGGCCAACCCCTATCGCACCTGGAAGGATGTGAACCCCGCGCTGCCCGCCACGGCCATCGAGGTCATGGGGCCGCCACCCACTTCGGGGACGCGGGATGCCTTTGTGGAGCTGGTGATGGAGGAGGGTTGCAACGAGCTTCCCGCCATCGCGGAGTTGGAAGAGTCCAACAGCAGCAAACACAAACAATTGTGCCGTAGTGTGCGCGAGGATGGCCGCTACGTGGAGGCCGGCGAGAACGATAACCTGATTGTCCAGAAGCTGGAAGCAAACCCGAAGGCACTGGGTATTTTCGGATTCAGCTTTCTGGACCAGAACTCCGACAAGGTTCAGGGGTCCCGCATCGACGGCACCGAGCCCACCTTCGACACCATCGCCGAGGGGAGTTACCCGGTTTCGCGCCCCCTGTACTTCTACGTTAAGAAGGCCCATGTGGGCGTGGTTCCCGGGATTCGCCAGTATCTGGAAGAGTTCACCCGCGAGCGGGCCTGGGGCGATGACGGCTATCTGGCCGACAAGGGGATGATACCGCTCTCGCGCGAGAAGCGTCGGGAAGTGGGCCGGGACGTAAAGAAACTGAACGACCTGCAGCTGTAAGCTGCAAGCCCAATGGCTGCAGCGCGGTAAGCGCTGGACCTGCACAGTGGCCCGTTTGCACGGGCCGCTGCCATTTTTGAAGACCTGATGTGAGCCCTTTATGACCTTGAAGGTAAGCGCTGGATGAACCTCTCCACACTACTCGCCGTATTAGTTGTTCTGGCGGGCCTCGCCTATGTGTTGGGGCGGCAGCGCTCGGTTCAGCTCGCAAGTGCCCAGGGCGGTGTGCGCACGCTCAACTCCCTGCCGTTCTATTACGGAGCCCTCACCGCGATCTGGTGCGCGGTTCCCAGCCTGCTCATCTTCCTGACCTGGATTGCCTTCGACGATGCCATCATCCGCAGTGTGGTGATCGCGGGTTTGCCGGAGCAGTACCAGAATCTTTCGCCGGCCCAGCAGGGTCTGCTGCTGAACCAGCTGCAGAATATCGCCGGCGGCGCGTTCTTCGGCGATGTGGAGCCGGCGCTGCAACAGGCGGCAGAGCGGCTCTCGCGCCTGCAGGAGATCAGCCGCTGGAGCCTCGCGGCCCTGGCCATCAGCCTGGGCTGCGCCTCCTCCATCATCGCGTGGCTGCGCGTTTCACCCCACCTCAAGGCGCGGGTCCAGGTGGAGCGGGCGTTCCGGCTCGGATTGCTGCTCTGCTCCCTGATCGCCATTGCCACGACGGCCGGTATTGTCCTCTCGGTGCTGTTCGAGTCCCTGCGGTTTTTCCGCGCGGTGCCGTTTACAGAGTTCGTGTTCGGGCTGGAGTGGAGCCCGCAGACCGCGATCCGCGCCGACCAAGTGGGAAGCTCCGGCAGCTTTGGCGCGGTGCCACTGTTCGTGGGCACGCTGTTGATTTCCGCCATCGCCATGCTGGTCGCGGTACCGGTGGGGCTCATGGCTGCAATCTATCTGGCCGAGTACTCGTCCCGGCGGGTACGGGATCTGGTCAAACCGGCCCTGGAGATTCTTGCCGGTATTCCCACCGTGGTGTACGGTTTTTTTGCCGCCCTGACGGTGGCCCCCTTTATTCGGGATTTGGGCGCTGCCCTGGGCCTGGACGCATCATCCGAAAGCGCGCTGGCGGCGGGCCTGGTGATGGGAGTCATGATCATTCCCTTCATCTCCTCCCTGGCGGACGATGTGATCAGCGCCGTGCCCCAAAGCCTTCGGGACGGCGCCCTCGCCCTGGGTGCCACCCGCTCTGAAACCATCAAGCAGGTGGTGGTGCCGGCAGCCTTGCCGGGCATCGTGGGCGGGGTGCTGCTGGCGGTATCCCGCGCAATCGGCGAGACCATGATTGTGGTGATGGCTGCGGGACTGGCGGCCAATCTCACCGCCAACCCCCTGGAAACGGTCACCACCGTCACCGTACAGATTGTGACCCTGCTGGTGGGGGATCAGGAATTTAACAGCCCGAAGACCCTCTCCGCCTTTGCCCTCGGCCTCATGCTGTTCGCGGTCACTTTGTGCCTGAACTTCCTGGCCCTCCACGTAGTGAAAAAGTATCGCGAGCACTATGAATAAGCCTTCCGACTCCAATCCAAGCCCCGGCATCCGCTCACGGGTCGAGCGCAGCCTGGCCCGGCGTTACCGGGCCGAGCGGCGCTTTCGCACCTATGGTGTGCTGTCCATTCTCTTCGGTCTGGCCGCGCTGGTGATTCTGTTCACGGACATTATCGGCAAGGGCCATTCGGCATTTTTGCAAACCGAGGTCCGGCTGGAGGTGACGCTGGATGCGGAGCTGCTGGAGATCGATGATCCCCAGGACCCGGAGCAGATTCGCCAGGCTTACTACGAAGCGGCGGTGCGCGACGCGCTGTCGGAGCGCTTCCCGGAAGTCAGCGGGCGCTCCGCCCGGCGCAGCCTCAATGCGCTGGTGAGCAACGGGGCCGGCTACGAGCTGCGCCAGCTTCTGACGGAACAACCTGAGCTCCTCGGCGAGACCGTAACCCTGTGGTTGCCTGCCGACGACGACGTGGATACTTACTTCAAAAGCCGGCGCGACGGGCAGGGCTTTGCCGGCATGCTCAGTGAGGAGCAGGTGCAGTGGATCGAATCTCTCATCGCCAGCGGTGATCTGGAGCGCAAGTTCAACACCACTTTTTTCACGGCCAGCGACTCTCGGGAGCCGGAGCAGGCGGGGATTGCCGGCGCCGCCCTGGGCTCGCTGCTGACCCTGGCCGTGACCCTGGCCCTGTCGTTTCCCATTGGCGTGGCCGCGGCGGTCTACCTGGAAGAATATGCCCCGCGCAACCGGCTGACTGAACTCATCGAAGTGAACATCAACAACCTGGCGGCGGTGCCCTCGATCATCTTCGGGCTGCTGGGTCTGGCCATCTTCATCAACTGGTTCGGCTTGCCACGCTCTGTACCCCT
This sequence comes from Gilvimarinus sp. F26214L, assembly GCF_054401055.1. NCBI lineage: Bacteria > Pseudomonadati > Pseudomonadota > Gammaproteobacteria > Cellvibrionales > Cellvibrionaceae > Gilvimarinus > Gilvimarinus sp. F26214L. The sequence goes on from NZ_JBTIYG010000002.1 coordinate 19,126, forward strand.
CGTGGGCGGGCTGGTACTCAGTCTGATGACCCTGCCTACCATCATCATTTCGAGCCGCGCAGCCATCAAAGCAGTGCCTCCCTCGATTCGCGAGGCAGCCATGGGGATCGGCGCGTCGCGAATGCAGGTGGTGCTACACCACGTGCTGCCGTTGGCCATGCCGGGGATGCTGACCGGAACCATCATCGGCATGGCCCAGGCCCTCGGGGAGACCGCGCCCCTGCTGATGATTGGAATGGTGGCCTTTATTGTGGACCTGCCGGCAGGAGTGACCGACCCCGCGACTGTTCTGCCGGTGCAGATCTTCCTGTGGGCGGACAGCCCCGAGCGCGCCTTTGTGGAGCGCACTTCGGCGGCCATCATGGTGCTGCTGGCATTTCTGATTCTGATGAACGCCCTGGCCGTTTGGATGCGCAAGCGCCTGGAACGTCGCTGGTAATTTTCTGGAATTTACTGATATGGCAACTATCGAAGAGCGAAAGGCGGAAACCGCCCAACCCCCCTCAGCCCCGCGAGAGCCTGTGGATAATTCGTCATCCTCACTCGACCCCACCCAAGAGCCCGCAGAGCGCACTGTTGGACAGCCCCTGGTGGACTCCGCGAAGATGTCTGCACGGGATGTCCGGGTGTTCTACAGCGACAAACAGGTGCTGTTCGACGTAAACCTGGATATCGGCCGCAACGAAGTGATTGCCATGATCGGCCCCTCCGGCTGCGGCAAATCCACTTTCCTGCGCTGCCTGAACCGAATGAATGACACCATCGAGTCGGCCCGGATTGAAGGCGACATCCGGCTGGATGGCCAGGACATCTACGACCCGAAGCTGGACGTGGTGCCCCTCCGGGCGCAGGTGGGCATGGTGTTCCAGAAGCCCAACCCCTTCCCGAAATCCATCTACGACAATGTTGCCTACGGCCCGCGCATTCACGGCCTGGTGGATCACCGCGCGGAACTGGATGAAGTGGTGGAGACCAGCCTCCAGCGAGCCGGTTTGTGGGATGAAGTGAAGGATAGGCTGCACCAGCCGGGGACCGGGCTTTCAGGCGGCCAGCAGCAGCGGCTGTGCATTGCCCGCACCATTGCGGTGAGCCCCGAAGTGATCCTGATGGATGAACCCTGTTCGGCCCTGGACCCCATTGCCACCGCCCGAATCGAAGAGTTGATCGCGGAGCTGAGCGAAAATTTCACCATCGCCATCGTCACCCACTCCATGCAGCAGGCGGCTCGTGTCTCGTCGCGGACGGCCTACTTTCACCTTGGCAAGCTCATTGAGGTGAATGATACGGAGATGGTTTTCACCAACCCGGAACACAAGCTGACCGAGGCCTATATCACAGGCCGTTTCGGTTAATACTTTTGCCTCATCAATAATTGCGCATTGCGGAGCCGGATCATGGATAAGCTCAGCCTCGACAAACACATTTCCCAGCAATTCAACTCCGATCTGGAGGGCCTGAAGACCCAGCTTCTGGAGATGGGCGGCCGGGTGGAAAATCAGATCAGCGATGCCATCCGCAGTATCGAAGAACTGGACAGTGGCCTCGCTCAGCGGGTGCTGGAGAACGAACCGGAAATCGACGAGCTCGAGGTCAGCATTGACGAGCAGTGCACCCTGGTGCTGGCCAAGCGCCAGCCGGCGGCTTCGGACCTGCGCATGGTACTGGCGGTTGCGAAAGCGGTACGGGATCTGGAGCGCATGGGAGATGAAGCCCAGAAGGTGGCCCACATGGCCATTGCCCTGTCCGAGCACGGCAAGGCCCCCGGCGGCTTCGTGGAACTGCGCCATATCGGATCGGGCGTTCTCACCATGCTGCGACATGCCCTGGATGCCTTTGCGCGCTATGACGCCGAGGCCGCTCTGGGGGTGGTGCGCGAGGATCAGGCGGTGGACCGGGACTACAAGACCGCCCTGCGCGAGCTCGTGACCTACATGATGGAGGACCCGCGCTCCATTTCCCGGGTCATGAACCTGCTCTGGGCCCTGCGCTCGCTGGAGCGCATCGGCGACCATGCCCGCAATCTGGCGGAGCACCTGATCTACCTGGTCAAGGGCAAGGATGTCCGGCACGCCACCCTTTCGGAGATGGAAGCCCAGGTGCGCAAACCCTGACCTTCGTCCACCTGTGAGCAGGTGAACGTAAGCACTTGCTCACCCTCAAGCGCCTGCTCACGGTGCAGCGGCGTCTTCTATTGGGCGCCGCCTTCCTGTTTTGCCGCTCTCTAGCCGACCAGCTTGGGCCCGAACAGATAAGGATGGGCGACCAGGAAGATGCCGTAGGCAACCAGCCCCGCCACGATCACCCGTGCATCCTTGCTGAAGGCAAGCTTGTCTTTCTGGAACTGGGCACCGCGCAGGTTCGCGGAAACCATGTCCAGCAGTGAATACACCAGGAAACTGCCAAACAGAAGCAGCGAAGCCTGGTCCCCGTTGGCCAGCAGGTGGGCGGTCGCCCAGGCGACCACACCCCAGAGCATGGGATGGCGGGTGAAGCGTTTGATGTTGGTGGGCATGTGAGCCGCGGGCAGCAGTATGAAGGCGATCAGCACCAGCAGCATGGCCGCGTGACGCCCCCAGGCCGGCGGAGCGTACACGTGGATGAATTCGGCCTGGGCCTTGCCGATAATGATGAGAATAAAGCCCACCAGGGCCACGGCCGTGAAGCCGAGCTTGTAACCCTTGAGCCCAAAACGTTGCACCAGGGACGCCCTGAGCGGGACGAAGGTGGGCAACGAGTGGATTGCGAAAAAGACGATCAGACCAACGATGAGTACGGCCATGGAGGCTCCCCAATGTGAAGGGCAGCCGGCCGGGAGGCGGCCGCCGGTTTCAGAGTTTGTTGTTGCGCGTCCCTGCGCACTTTTGTATCGGCGGGTCCCGTAATTCTTGGAAAATCCTCAAGGGAACGAGTTCCCCGGCGACAGGATGTTTCACCGGCCGCTCCGGCCAGCGTTTATCCCGGCATGTTTCCGCGCCCGCCAGCCATGGGCCGGCGCCCCACGACGCGTGCTGCCAGGCCTAGAAGAAAGCCTGAATGCCCGTCTGGCCGCGGCCCAGGATCAGGGCGTGAATGTCCTGAGTACCTTCATAGGTATTCACCACTTCCAGATTCACCATGTGGCGCATGACCGGATATTCGTCGGAAATTCCGTTACCGCCGTGCATGTCGCGGGCTTCGCGCGCCACGTTCAGAGCCTTGACGCAGCTGTTGCGCTTGAGCAGGGAGATGACTTCCGGCGCCAGCTTGCCCTCGTCTTTCATACGGGTCGCGCGCAGGCAGCCCTGCAGGCCCAGGCTGATTTCCGTCTGCATGACCGCCAGCTTCTTCTGGATGAGCTGGTTGGCGGCCAGGGGGCGGCCGAACTGCTTGCGGTCCATGGTGTATTCGCGGGCCGCGTGCCAGCAGGCCTCCGCCGCTCCCAGGGCGCCCCAGGAGATACCCAGGCGGGCACTGTTCAGGCAGCCAAATGGACCCTTCAGGCCTTCAACGCCCGGCAGCAGGTTCTCTTCCGGGACGAAGACGTTGTCCATCACGATTTCGCCGGTGATGGAGGCCCGCAGTGCCAGCTTGCCTTCGATCTTGGGGGCGGACAGGCCTTTCATGCCCTTGTCCAGGATGAAACCGCGGATGACATTGTCCTCGGTCTTGGCCCAGACCACGAACACATCGGCGATGGGGGAGTTGCTGATCCACATCTTGGCGCCGTTGAGCTGGTAGCCGCCCGCCACCTTCTTGGCACGCGTGACCATGCCACCGGGGTCCGAGCCGTGGTCCGGCTCAGTGAGACCGAAACAGCCGATGTATTCACCACTGGCCAGCTTGGGCAGGTACTTCTGCTTCTGCTCTTCGCTGCCGTAGTTATAGATGGGGAACATGACCAGACTGGACTGCACACTCATCATGGAGCGGTAGCCGGAATCGACCCGCTCCACTTCCCGCGCAATTAAGCCGTAGCTTACGTAGTTCACGCCGGGACAGCCGTAACCTTCGATGGGCGCGCCCAGCAGACCCAGCTCGCCCATCTCACGGAAGATGGCCGGGTCGGTGGTTTCGGTGCGGAAGGCATCCCGCACACGAGGCAGGAGTTTGGACTGACAATATTGATGAGCCGTGTCGCGGACCATGCGCTCTTCTTCCGTCAGCTGGTCGTCCAGCAGGAAGGGGTCTTCCCAGTTGAATTTCGCCCATTGAGTACCGGACATGCGGCTTACCTCCAAAAGATGCGTCAAAAAAATAGCGGGGCACTATAGCAAGAACCGCCAGTCAAGTCAGCGCCCCGGGCCCGCGCGGCCCGGACCTTTACCCGCGTTTACGATACTCGATGACCAGGCCCAGGGAGAGCATGAGAATGGCCACGCAGATCCAGTCCCAGGCGGTAGGCTGTTCGTTGAAGATGAGCATCCCCCAGATCACACCCGCGGCGATGGTAATGAAGTTGGACAGGGACACCACCACCGCGCCAGCCATGCGAATGATAGTGAAGTAGAGGTAAACCTCTGCCACGGCAAACACGATCATGGCGGCGATGGCCCAGTGCACCTGCCGCCAGGAGCTGAAGTCCGGGGTGAGCGGATCGGCGAACAGGAGGTATAAAGGCAGCATCATCACCAGTGCCGCCACCATCTGGCCCGCCCCCACCTGCCAGGTGTCCATTCCCTCGGGCCAGGCTCTGGCCACGTAGTTGTGGAAGATCCCGTAACTCAAGGGAACGATGAAGGCGAGGGCGACCCAACTGAAACCGGCGGAGGCGGTGCCGAAGGCCCGGGGCAGCAGGATCATGGCGGCCGCACCGGCGCCCACTGCGACGCCCAGCATCCGCTTGGGGCTGACCGGCTCGGTCTTCGCGGTCAGCGCCATTACCAGTGTGAACACGGGTGTGGTGGACACAATAAGCGTGAGCAGGCCCGCCGCCATGTGGCGTGCGACAAACAATTCCACAAAGATGGGGAGGACATAGCCGAGCAGGGCACAGCTGGCGTAAAACACCACCGGTGCCGGAGCAAACACCGGATAGCGGCCCCGGCTGAGGCCGATGAGGATGTAAACCAGACTCACCCCCAGGGTCGTGACCACGGTGATCAGCGGTGGCGGCAGGTCGGATTCGCTGGCGATCTTGATGAGGGAGAAATGCAGCCCCCAGAGCGAACCGAGAATAAAGACAAGAATGACCGGCAGCAGCCGGCGTGCGACCGGGCTCATGCCAGCGCCCGGGAGTCGGGCTTCCCCGAACTCCGTCCCTGCACAGTCACGGGGCACTTACCCCGCGAGAATGTGTTGCAGGGAGGCGAGCAGGCGCTCGATCTCGGCATCAGTCCCAACACTGATTCGCAAGTAGTCCTCGACTCGGGGCTGCCGGAAGTGGCGGACAATGATGCCATCCTCCCGCAGGCGCGCGGCCAGGTCCGCAGCACCCCACCCCGGGCGGCGAGTGAACACAAAGTTGGCCGCGGAGGGGATCACCTCAAAGCCCAGTTTCGTAAGGCCGGCCGACAGGGTTTCGCGGGTGGCGATCACCTTGGCGCAGGTGGTTTCGAAGTACTCCCGGTCTTCCATGGCGGCAATCGCGCCCGCCTGGGCGACTCTTCCGAGCGGATAGGAGTTGAAACTGTCCTTCACTCGCTCCAGACCTTCGATGAGCCCCGCGTCCCCCAACGCGAAACCGACCCGCAGCCCGGCGAGGGCCCGGGATTTGGACAGGGTCTGGATTACCAGCAGGTTCGGGTAGCGAGTTACCAGGGAAGCGGCGCTCTCCCCGCCGAAGTCGATGTAGGCTTCGTCGATCACCACAACGGACTGGCTGTTGGCTTGCAGCAGCGCTTCGATGTCGGACAGCGGCAACAGGCGACCTGTGGGAGCATTGGGGTTGGGCAGAATGACGCCACCGTTGGGCGAATGAAAATCGTCCACGGCTATTGAAAAGTCGTCCCTCAGTGGCACGGGGCGCGCCTCGATTTCGTACAACTTGCAGTACACCGGGTAAAAGCTGTAGCTGATATCGGGAAAGAGGAGCGGTTCCCGGTGCTTGAGCAGGGCCTTGAAGGTGTGCGCAAGAATTTCGTCGGAGCCATTCCCCACGAAAACCTGCTCCGGTTGCAAATCGTAGTAGCGGGCAATGGCCCGCTTCAACCCGTCGGAACCGGGGTCCGGATACAGGCGAAGCTCATCGCCCAAGGCGGCCTGCATGGCGGCGATGACAGCAGGCGAAGGGCCGTAGGGGCTCTCGTTGGTGTTGAGCTTGACGAGATTGCTCAGCTTCGGTTGTTCGCCCGGCACATAGGGCGTGAGCTGGTGAACGATGTCGCTCCAGTACTGGCTCATGACGGAATCTTCGATGGGGAAGGGGAACTGCCCAGTATGATTGGGCCGAACCCGTGAATCAAGGCGCGACAGAGCGGGACCGGAGCCTGGCTTTACTTACTCCGGAGCTTCTGCAATCCTTCTTCGGCAGATGCGTTGCCGCACATCCGGTGAGGCCCGCTCGGGCGACAGGTGGACTCATGGAATTCAAACGCTGTGTCTCCCTTTCCGAGGAGGAAAGGCGCCGCCTTTACGGCTGGGGGCACGACATCTTCCGTTCCGAGGGCCTGCACCTCATATGGCGCCCCAAGCAGGTCAGCCTTGTTCTCCATCAGCAAAACAGCCCTTTGAGTACTTGTGGCCTCATTCGCCAGAGCGTTCGCGTGGGCGAACGCACGCTGGAGGTCGGCGGCATTGGCGGTGTGGCAACGCCCCCGGATCTGCAGGGCTGGGGCTATGCAGGCAGGGTGTTAACCGAGGCCCTGCGCATCTTCAAAGAGGAATGGTCCCTCGACGCCGGTATGCTTTTTTGCAGGGAAGCCCTGGTGCCTTTTTACCAACGGCACGGCTGGCAGCGACTCGACGAAACCGTTGTGATTCTCCAGCCTCAGGGGATGATTCCGTGCCCCACTCAGGTCATGGTGTTTCCACTGCGTGGTGAATGGCCCCGCGGTAGCATCGCCGTGGACAGCCTCCCCTGGTAATGCCATTCCCCGTGATAGCGCTCCCAGCGGTCAGCCGCAAAAAAATATAAGCGCTCTATACCGCACTTTTTTCCGACACCGGCAAGCATGTTGCAATACTGATTCCGCAAGGGAATGCATCAACCTTGGGCGCGCTCCCGCCACGGCGGGTTAGCGAGACCAGGGAGCAGGAAACGCGGAATTTGGATACTGTAGTCATGAGTCGAAATCCGTTCGAGCCGCCAGGTTCCAAAGTCAGCGAGAAACGAGCGTCTCAACGCTATCAGTTTCTCTGGAAGGGCTACTTCATTTTCAGCCTCTATGTAGCCATTGCCACCTCGGTGTACGTTCCCACCATGCGCCAGCTCAGCTATATGGATGTGCTGGACTTCGGCGTCACCCTGGTCTCCGTACTCGGCATTTATGGGTTCACCTATGCGGTGCGCCTTTACAATGTGGTTTTCTGGCGCTACTTCTTTTATCTGGCCCTGTTCGAGGCTATTGCCTTTTGCTTCTTCCTGCCGCTGCTGGGCGTTCCCCGTTACGGGCGTGAATTTTATTTCGATGCCTTTTATCTGTTGGAGTTGGGCTACGTGGTGTTGCGGCTGTACGCCCTGAATCTGTACGCGTATAAGCGCCCCCAACTGTGGAAGAAGAAGGGCGAGAGCAGGTGATGTCCACGGGCGGAATTCGCACCACCAAAGGCAAACCCCTGGAGCTGAACCAATACAGTGGAGTATTGACGGCCAATCGGATGCCGATCAAATTACGCCCCTTTCGATTGTCGGACATTCACGATCTGGTCGCCGCCGCCAATCACCCGGAAATTAGCACCTACCTTCGCGATCAATTCCCGTACCCCTATTCGATGCGGGATGCCTACTGGTGGTTGACCAAGGGAATCAAGAGCGAGGCCGTGCATGCGGCCATCACTTACGATGGGATCTGCATCGGAGGCGTCAGCGTGGTGTTCGGCCAGGCCGAGGCGCAACTGAGCGGCGAAATAGGCTATTGGCTGGGACGGGACTTCTGGGGACGGGGAATCGCGACCCAGGCCGTAAGGCAAATGACCGAACAGGTCTTCGATACCACCGACCTGCTGCGCGTGCACGCCCAGGTCTTTTCACCCAACGTGGCCTCTCAGCAGGTGCTGCTCAAATGTGGCTATGAACTCGAAGGGGTACAGCGCAAAGCGGTGCTTAAAAACGGGCACGTGATGGACTTGTGCCAGTTCGCCAGGCTTCGACAATAAACAGCCGAATCTCAACGGGTGAGGCTTGCACCCGGTGCGACGTTCCGAATCGCGGCAACAACTTTCGAGCGGAGCCTTGTCCGGCAATCAGATCGTGTTACCGAACAGCCTCTTTCTCAGCCATGCTGTGAAAAACTATTCCCACCTGCGGCCTTATTGCGTCCGTGGCCGTGGCCCATGGTTTGACCATATTTCCAAACTCGCTTCATGCTCTACCAAAATGTTGGGTTACGGCTGCGCCTAACCCAACCTACGCGCACGAATGCTGATTAGCTGGAACGATGTGCGAAACCCAAATTTCGCACAATGGGAGTTTGGTGATGAAGGCCGGCGTTTCGAAACCCTCGCGTGAGGGACCACGCGAGGGAGCTCCAGGGATGGATTCACCGCGTTTTCGAAACGCCGGCCTTCATCGCCAAACGGATCAGAATCCCCGAACCAAGCCGATCAACCATCCTCCAACGGCCCGGCCAGCTCCACCACCCGGGCATAGTCCTCGGGGCTCATGTTCTTGGCGCGTTGGAGGAATTCTACCAGTGCCCACAGATCTTCGTCTGAATGACTCCGGCCGATGGCGGGCATGCCGGTGAAGTGAACGCCGTTTTGCAGAACCCAGAACGCCTCCGCCGGCGTTCGTTCGCGCATGATGTGGGTCAGCTCGGGGGGCGCGGGTTTCAAGCCGCGGCTGAGCGCGGTTGGCCGGGCACCGGGAGGAAGATGGCAACCCCGGCACATGGCTTCGAAATTTCTCGCGCCGCGAAACAGGAACGTACCTGCTTCCAGGTCGGGTGGAATGTCCACCTCGGGAGCGTGTCGCGCCAGAGCTTGTTCGTAGCCGGTGTGAAGCAACCAGTCGAGCAGTGGCGTGTTTGCGGTGGCCGCCGACACGGGAGCGCGCCCGCTGTAAATGATCAAGGCTATGGTCAAGGCGAGGAGCGCGATGGCACTGGCGAATCCGTATAGAAAGTATCTCACTTAGACACTCCATTGCCAGAGGAATAAAGACAAGCAATGGAGCATTGGCGGCGCACAATGGTTCCGGTCGGCGCAGGCCCGAGCCGCCTATCTCAAGCCGGGATCAGGGGCACACCATGCCCGTGGCGGAAACCCGTGTGGCTGCGGAGTTCTGGTACAGGTAATCCATGACGCTCTCCGCCCGCAGTTTCCAGAAGGGGTGGGAGTCCATGCCCAGGCTTTTCAGGGCGCGGGCCGTCCAGGAGTTGCAGGTGTTGAACAGGTGGTAACGACCACTGCCATCATAGAAACGACTGCCGTCGCGAAGGCTGTCGCCCAGGGAGGCGATCTCACCACTCTCTCGGCTGAAGCTACCCTGAACAAAGGCGACCAGGGTGGCCAGCTCCGCAGGGTCGAGGCAAAGTTTGACGGCGCCCGTCGCTTCCAGATAGGACTGCATGCGCTCGGGAAGCGAGCGGACACGCACGACTGTTGCAGTGGGCAACAGTGCCGCCTTGACCGCCAGCCCCCAACTTACTTGATCCGCCTGGTAGAAGTCCTTGTCGCCCCAGCCAAACTCCAGCGAATCGGCGCCGGGAAAGTGGGCGGTGAGTTCGAGAAGAGCGGGGCGGATGGATTGGGCGGGAACAATGATCCCGGTGTGCCAACCGTGGTTGACGACAAAGACCGGGTAATCGCCGCCGCCCTGAAAATCACCGGGTGCCGTCACAGCGGCGGGCCCGAAGGAGCAGGCACTGAGCAGGCCGGTACTCAGCACGACGGAAAGGCACCAGAAGTGCGTCGCTGTGGCGCCGGAGTGAACGAATCTGCGAAGGGTCTCGAATCTGAGTGCCTTGTCCATAAAGGGATCGGCCCCCACGAGCGTCAGCCTGCGTGCGGCAACTCCAGCTCTATTCCCGTGGACGCCGGCCCGCGATCAGCGGTGATACTCGCCCGCTCTTTCGGGCTGGTAGAGGACCTCGCCGATGCGCACCGTAATTACACCCCGGCGGCCCGGGCTGGGCCATTCGATTTCGTCGCCTTGTGACAGGCCAAGGAGTGCGCTCCCAACGGGGGCCAGAATGGAGATGGTTTTGCCACTGGCGTCCACGTCCTTTGGGTAGACCAGCGTCAGTTCAAACTCTTCGTCGGACGAGACTACGTTAAACCGGACGGTGGAGTTCATCGTCACCACCGTGGGGGGAACATCGCGCGGTTCCACCACGTCGGCCCGGGCCAGCTCGTCCTCAAGGGCCTGCTTGCCCGGAAAGGCATTACCCGGCAGAGAATCGAGCAGGTTCTCCAGGCGTTCCGCGTCCAGAGTGGAAATCGTGATGTTGGGTTTGTTTTTCATTGAGAGTCTCTTGGTCAACAAAGGGTGGCCTGCGGGCCGTCTGTTTTGGAGCCGAAAAACGCGAACCATAGCCCGGCGCGAAGAGTCTGGCAATGGCGGCTGAGGTCCCGTGGTGAGGCCTTTTGATATTGTGACCGCCCCAGTGCGCTCCTGCTCCTGTGAGGGGGTTCGAAAACAGCGCTCAGTCGGCGATTTCGTCGTAACCCCGGCCCAGGAACTGGACAAGGCAAAAGCCGTTGCCAAACGGGTCCGCCATCAAGGCGAGTTTACCCCAGGCCTGGACCGCAACGGGTTTCTCGAGCAGAGCACCGGAGCGGCGCGCCTTTTCAATCGCCTTGTGGATGTCCTTCACCACAAAGTCCAGATGGGTTGGAGTCCAGTGACGCTTGTATTGTCGTGTCTCTGTGCTGTGTTCGCAGACCGGAGTGCCGGCTTCCTTGGCAAGCAGGTAAACAGGCGCCGATCCGCCCAGCAGCTCCGCGCCGGCAGCTCCGAATCGGCGTCCCACGTGAAAGTCGAATGCCTCCTCGTAGAAGTGAATGGCCTTTTCCAGGTCATCCACATCAATGTTAACGAGAAAATCCATGTGGGCTCAGCCTTCCATCTTCGTAAGGAGCTTTCAAGCAAGTCTACACCCAGCCGTTCGGCCCGGCGCGATGGTTGGTGCCAGACAGTGGCCGGGCGTCCTGCCCCCTATCATGGCAAATCGATAGTTTACCTTCACTTTTGACTGCAAGCCCTTGTCATGCAACAAGTTCCCGCTTGCGAAGCAGCTCGTCCCCTATTCGCGCCAGTCATCTATTTATTCCACCTCGACCATTGCGCGGGCCTGAAGTGCTGCGGGATATTGTCGTCAAACTTTGAAGGAATTCACAAATCGCCAGGGGTCGGCGTTTCGCACACCTCTGGTTATCACAAAAGCAAGAGGAAGTGCGGTATGCGCAGCACGGCATTGATTCGATTGGGGCTTATCCTTGGAGGTGCCGGTGGAGACGCCGAAGACAGCCAGGACGGCTCCACCGGTGATGGCGGCGGCACGGGCGATGGCGCTCGAGGACTCGCGCCTGTCTTCGTGGGTGCCGAACCTCCCCAGCTTCACCTGCGGGGAATGGGTGGGCAACAAACCAGCGCTGTGACTTTTCAGCTGCTCGACCGCTCGGGTTTGCCGATCGCAAATGATGCGGTCACCTTCTCCCTCAGTCGAGATTCTGGCGGTGTCGCCTTGGAGCCGGACCGGGACGGGAACCCGACAAGCGAAACGGTCTATACGGATGATTCCGGAAATGCCATGGTTCATCTGGTAAGCGGCACCGTCCAGGGACCCATCCAGGTTATCGCCAAACACGACCGAACAGGTGGGGAGGGCCGCTCGCGAAATATCGTAATTTCTACTGGGCTTCCCGCCTCTGACCGCTTCAACATTTCACTTTCCGACTATGCACCTACGGGGGCGGCATACACGGACGGCATTCCTGTGGAAGTAACGATTCGGGGGGCTGACCAGTACGGCAATCCTGCTTTCGACGGTACGGAGGTCAGCTTTCGCTCTCTCGAATCCGGGATGATACCGCCGTCGTGCACATTGGAAGGGGGCGCCTGCACCGTGTCATGGACGAGCCTCAATGGAGACAACACACCATGGGACGGCCGGATTACTTTGCTCGCATTCACGAACGGAGCGGAATACTTCAAAGACGAAAACGACAACGGCATTTACGACCAAGGGGAGGACTTCACCGACCTGAGCGAGGCCTGGGCTGATTTCGATGAAAATGGCCAGTTTGATCCGGCCGTCGACGATTTTGTTGACTCCGAAAGCGCCGAACGCGGAATCCAAGGAGATTGGGATCCCGCCGAGAACCTCGGTCAAGTTTGGGATGGTCCGTGTTTGAAGAGCGGTGGATGCGCCGGGGCGTCGTCGGTGACGATCTGGGAAGAGGCAGTGATTGTCCTGTCCAGATCGCGAGACGATGCCGTCCTCTTCAAGTACACTGGCACCATTCCCAGGATCGAGAATTGTATTTCCCCTGGGCCGACCCGTGAAGTGCTGAACCCCGCACCCGGAACTACCATCAACCTGCAGGTGGACGACACCCTCCCTGAATTTTTTGTCGCGGACAGTACACCCCGTGCCGCCCTGCCGTGCCATATCCTTGGCAATTCACTCCCGGGTGGAACACGAATGACCTTCTCGGGCGAGAACGTGGAGATTCAAGGAAAATCTGAATGGGAGGTCCTCCCGAATACAAACAGCGCAACCGAAATCGGACCGGTGACATTGTTACCGGGGGAAAATACCGACCCGGGAACACTCAAACTGACCGTGGAAACGCCTGATGGCTTCACTACCGAGTTCAGTTGGCCGGTTACCAAGTAGACCCGAACCACAGCTTCAGTTCAAGGGCGTGGCGCTTCTCAAGCGCTCGCTCTTGACTCGGTTTACGTGGCGGCAGAAAGCACCCGCTCAATAAATTCCCACTTCCGGTCCCGGTATTCCTTCATTGACAATCCCGCCGCGGCCAGCTTTACCCGGTTGTACTCTTCCACCAGATCAGGGCTTGAATTCAAACGGTCACGGAAGGCGACAAACCCGAACTGACAGTGGTCACAGGCGAGTTGGATGCCGAATTCCACGTCGTCGAGCACTCCCTTGAAACTGGCGAATTGCGGAACATCTTCCATTCCAGTGTTGGTCTCGAACCGGTGTAGCATCGCAGCCACTGCCACATTGAACTGACTCTCGGGGACACACACGAGAATATCCACGTCCCCCTTGGTCAACGCACCAACGATTGAACTCGAACCGATTTCCTGAATGTTGGCGTTGGGAAGAAGCTGCAGAAGCTCTGAACGCAGGGATGCATACACTGCACTGGTTGCGGCTCGAATTTCCGCAGATGAAAACAGGCTCGGCATCGGAAGTCCTTTTCGAAGCAGTTGGGTGTGAAGAATGCCGCCCACCGGTTGCGACCACAACGGATTGTAGCAAACGCCGCAGACCTGCATTAACCCCCGGGCTTTTCTGGCACACCCCATGCAAATCTGCAGAGGTTTGCTGTGCTTTCATTGCCGAAGTGCGCTTGTGCGTGCGCAACTGGAACAGGACTCGAACATGAAGGGATTCTTGCCGGTCGTGACCCTGCTTGTGGGATTGGCGGCGGGCACGCCAGGATGGGCACAGGCAACCGACGGCGGACGGGATAGCAATCTGCTATTAGCTCTGGCGCAGATGGCGGGGATGCACGTGTGCGACCACATGCGCGATCGGTTTCGCAACCTGGAGACCGGCAGCCGGGAAGGGGAATCGGCAACAAGCGGGACGCTGTGGATGGAAGACTGTGCGGCCCACGTGGACGGTACCCGTCTGAGCATTGCCCTCGGCGGCCAGGGTTGGCGTTGGGTGTATCGGGTAAAGCAGCAGGCCGGAGCCGATTTCGAGCTGAGCCAGTATGCCACCTTCGCGGTCGATGTTCGGGTGGAGGGCAACCTTGATGCGGGCTATGACGAGGAGAACAGGATTTTTCACTTCTGGTTCAAACCTCTGGACGAACCGACCGTAAGCTTTCGGCCCATCGGTGATGTGGATGTTGATACCGAAGGGCTGTGGTCCTCGGTAGTGGGTGGCGCCGCCTCTTTGTTCTCTCGCTCACCGGATGACCGCGCTCGCGAGCAATTGCAGGCTGTCGGCAGGGAGAATCTAAAGGAGAAATTCAGCGAGGGCTTTACCGCCAGCCTGAACTTCTGCACCGGACGTCTCGATGTGGGCCTGGGGATCAACGGTGAGGACGCAGCGGAGCCGGACATGCAGGAGGAGAGCATCCAGGCGTACATGCACGAGGGTGGGCTCATCCTTGACGGGCCATACGACGTGGACCCCCGCCAGTTCGCGGTGAACATCGAGGGGGACGGCCCCATGCTGGCAGAGTTGATGTGCGTGAATGAAGCGGTGGCACTGGCCCGCGCGTTCGTGGAGCAGCAGCCCCTTCCCGAGGTCAGGGCATTGAATCGAGTTGAGACGAGGGGCAACGCCCGCTTCGGGGTGGACACCAGCTATGTGTCCTGCCCCGTCGTGCTCGCTCTTCGACCGCTACCCGGCGCCGGCGAAACCTCCTTCGGCTTTCAGTACCAGGTTCACACAGCGCCCCTCATGGAACCCCTGGAACAGTGCGAATAGGTGAACGATGGGAGGAGAGGAGAGGCATCGTCCACGGAGCTTCAGCGGTGCCGGGCATTGAGCGGTCGCCGATCACAGCCAGTTCTTCGGAGAACTCGGCGTCGAGTACCACAATCGTCAGGCCGTTTGGGTCTGCACCGTTCGTAGCGCGGACCACCAGAGTCATTCCCCCGAGTGTGAACCGCTCATCTTCCGGGGGGGTCCACCCCGTGTGCAAGGGGCCGGCGATCAGTCTGGAACTGGTAGCAGCTGCCAGACGAGCCGCTGAGACCTTCAGCCCCTTGTCGCTCGCGGTCAAAACAACGTGAGTGATTTGCGCGCCCCGAAGCCGGGCCGCCTGAATGCAGGCATTGATATCGGACGGCGGATTAATGGCTGCGGCCTGGACCCCGTCACCCACCACGTAGGAAGGGAAGTTGAGGTCCCCGGTCTGAATCTCGTCGATGAACATGATGCGTATCCTTCTGACTGGTTGAAGGGAAGCCGCGGCGCCTGTCGGTGCGCGGCAGACCGACACAGATCCGTCTGAGGCAGAGTAGGAGTGCTGGCGAAGAAGTTCAGGTTCCTGCACTCGTCCTGGAGCACGGGAGCAACCCGGATTACAAGAAGCGTGCCGGGTGCGTGCGCGCCAAGCGCGAGCCCAGGCGCCGCGGACACCGTTCGCCCAATGCCAGGCCGGGGCTCGCTGATTTGTAAATGTTGCGCAAGTTCTTGCAATTGAAGCGACAGATCGGTGCAACAGGGCCGCTGGAACACCGGATCATTCCCGGCGTCGTAACAGCAGCAGAATCTACCGAGGAGTAAGTGTCATGCGCCAAGAACTTGCCGCAGTGGAGAACCTGGTGAACAAGGCCGTGGAGTCTGGAGATTTCTCTTCACGCGAGGCGTGTGTTTCGGCGTTGATCAATTGGATGGTTCTCAACGACTACGTCAATCCTTCACGCCTGTGCAATCCTGAGAAGGTCTTCCACCCGGGGGAGGCGATAGAAGACCGCGGGGCCCGAGGCGTCAGTGAGCCGGAAGAAGCGCTCCTGCAGTACGAGATTTTGCGCGACCGGGACGCCTGACCCAGCCGCGCTTCAAACGTTTATTTCTGATAACGCAAACGCAAGGCATTGCTGACCACGGAAACTGAGCTGAAACTCATGGCGGCGGCGGCGATCATCGGGGAGAGCAGCAAGCCCACAAAAGGGTAAAGCACCCCGGCCGCAATGGGCACGCCGATGGAGTTGTAGAGGAAGGCAAAGCCGAGATTCTGGCGCATGTTCTTCACGGTTAGTTCCGAGAGGCGCAGCGCGTGGACAATGCCTTGCAGATCGCCTTTCACCAAAGTCAGCTGGGCGCTGCCGATGGCCACATCGGTGCCGGTGCCCATGGCGATACCCACGTCCGCTTTCGCGAGCGCCGGTGAATCGTTAATGCCGTCGCCGGCCATGGCAACCCGCAGCCCTTCTGCTTGCAGCTTTTCCACGAGCCGGAGCTTTGCATCCGGAGTCATGCTGCCGTGCACTTCATCGATGCCCAGTTCCCGACCCACCGCCCGGGCGGTTATTTCGCCGTCTCCGGTGGCCATCACGATCCGTGCACCACGTTTGCGTAAATCCTGGAGCGCTTTGAACGTGGATGGCTTGATGGGATCCGCCACCGCAAGTATGCCCGCGAATTGCCCATCCACTCCCAGGTAGATCACACTGGCGCCTCGCGCGCGAAGCGTGTCTCCCTCTTCGGTCAGGGAATCGGGCGCGATGCGGTGGCGCTGCATCAGTGTCGTATTGCCCAGCACAATCTGTTTTCCACCCACCGTACCGGTCACGCCAACGCCACTGGCCGAATCGAAATCCTCCGCCGGTTCAAGTGCGATGCCCTGTTCACGGGCGGCGTCCACGATGGCGCGCGCCAAGGGATGCTCGCTGCCCTGATCCAGGCTGGCGGCCATACGGAGCACGTCGGTCTCATTGAATCCGTTCGCGGCAACCGTTGAATCAAACCGTGGCTTGCCTTCGGTCAGCGTTCCGGTCTTGTCTACCATGATCGCGTCCACTTTGCGCAGGGCTTCTATGGCGCTGGCATCGCGGAACAGGACTCCCTGGGACGCCGCCTTGCCGGTGGCCACCATGATGGACATGGGAGTGGCTAGGCCCAGGGCGCAGGGGCAGGCGATAATCAGCACGGCCACCGCGTTGATCAGACCAAACGCCCAACTTGGTGACGGTCCCCAGATTCCCCAGGCGAAAAACGTCAGTACTGCGATAACCGCGACGATCACCACGAAATATCCGGATACCACGTCCGCCATGCGCTGCATGGGCGCGCGGGAGCGCTGTGCCTGGGCCACCAGATTGACGATCTGGGAGAGCGTGGTTTCCTGGCCCACCCGTTCGGATCGAATAATCAGACTGCCGCTGGTGTTCTGGGTCGCCCCAATAACCTTGTCGCCATTTTTTTTGCTGACCGGGAGAGGTTCGCCCGTGAGCATGGATTCATCCACGGCGCTACCCCCGTCTTCCACCACGCCGTCCACAGGGATCTTCTCGCCGGGGCGCACTCGCAGGCGGTCGCCCACCTGCACCTGCTCCAGTTCCACATCTTCCTCACTGCCGTCGGCATTGATTCGGCGGGCCGTTTTGGGAGCCAGTTGAAGCAGGGCTTTGATGGCGGTAGAGGTTTTGGCGCGGGCTTTGAGCTCGAACATCTGGCCCATAAGGGTGAGGGAGATGATGGCCGCTGCCGCCTCAAAGTACACCCCCACTTCTCCGTTCATGGCGAAGGACTGAGGGAACACCCCCGGCGCCACAGTGGCAACCACACTGTAAATGTAGGCGGCGCCCGTACCCAGCATGATAAGCGTCCACATATTGGGACTGCGATTGACAATGGACTGGAAGCCGCGGACGTAAAACGGAAACCCGGCCCACAGCACCACAGGGGTGGTGAGCACCAGCTCGATCCAGACGCGGACGCCACCACTGATCGGCAGATAGCCGTGGCCGAGCATGGCGAGCGCAACCACCGCCACTGTGAGCGGCAGACTCCACCAGAAGCGGCGCCGAAAATCGGTAAGCTCAGGGTCCTCCCTGTCCTCCAAGCTCGGTGCCTCCGCCTCCAGGGCCATGCCGCATTTGGGGCAGGTTCCCGGGCCGAGCTGCCGCACCTCTGGGTGCATGGGGCAGGTGTACCAGGCGTTTTCATTGCCGGGCTCGGGCTCGCCGTTCAGGTATTTGTCGGGATCGGCGGCGAACTTGTCCTTGCAGGTGGCGCTGCAAAAATAGAAGTCCTCGCCGTGGTGTTCATAGTGGTGGGGTGATTCGACAGTGACACTCATGCCGCAGACCGGATCTTTCAGTTCCGTCGGAGCGTGCTGGTTGTGGTCATGCGCGCAGCTGGAGGTCTCTTTGTGATCCATATGGCCATACTCCGTGAGCGACCGCAGTGAAGGCGGCGTTATCTCCAAACCCCATTGTCTGGAGCTGTATCCATAATTGACAACCGTGGGTCACCCCACGGTGAATCTCTTTTGTGCCTAAGGAGCCCGCTTCAAAACCAGGTACGGAGCCCCACCAGCCACTGGGTCGTGGCAGACCTCTCCCCGTCGGCCCGCGCGAAGTCGGCGCTATCCCCGAACAGGCGGCTGCGACTGACACCGATGTAGGGCGCGAACTCTCGGCGGATCTCATAACGCAGCCGCAAACCGGCTTCCATCTCACTCAGACCACTGCCTACGCCCATGTCCGCATCATCCTTGCCGTAGACGTTGACTTCGAGCTCGGGGCTGAGAATCAAGCGCTGGGTCAGCAGGAGATCGTATTCCGCTTCCAGGCGCAGCGCGGTGCGCCCGGCCCCGCCCACAAACAAGGTTGCGTCCACTTCGAAAAAGTAAGGTGCCAACCCCTTGAGACCGACCACTCCCCAACTCCGCCCGGGCCCCGGTTCGAAGTCGTGGCGCAGACCCGCTTGCAAATCCCAATATGAAGCGATCCCCCGGCTGAAGAGGGCCTGTATCTCCGCCTCTTCGGTGCCGTGAGGTCCATCCTCCACCTCGGCCGAGAGCCAGAATTTATCGAGTTCCTTCCCGATCCAGGCCTCGCCTTCCAATACGCGGCTCTCCTCGGAGCCGCTCTGGCGATGTTCCAGCTGGTCTATCATGACGGAAGTGACCCAAGGCTCTCCATCCATCGCCAGGGCAAGTTGACTGAGCGCCACCAGCATCACCGTTAAGCCGTACTGTTTGGCATTCATGTTGTCGCCTCCCCGGGAAGAACTCGCACCTCGCGCATCATGCCGTGCATGTGGTACATCAGATGGCAGTGGAACGCCCAGCGACCCGGCGCATCAGCGGTCACCAGGTAGCTGATGCTCGAGCCGGGCTGAACCAGAACCGTGTGCTTGCGGGGGATATGGCCGGGATCACCGGTTTCCAGCTCGCTCCAGAGTCCGTGCAAATGGATGGGGTGGACCATCATGGTGTCGTTTACCAGATGGATGCGTACCCGCTCTCCATAACTCAGCTCGATGGGTTCGGCCCGTTCGAAGGGAACGCCGTCGATTGACCAGAGATAGCGTTCCATATTGCCGGTGAGGTGCAGCTGGATTTCCCGGCCCGGCTGCCGCCGGTCGCGAGTGGGGTGAAGCCCGCGCAGGTCGCTGTAGCGGAGCACCCGTCGGCCCAGCGCGTGGTGTTCGCGCAGCCCGATCCCCGGATCGTCCACCCCGTTCGGGGCCGACTCGGCGCGCATGTCCACCTGCGCGCCGAACTCCTCACTGCTGTGTTTGAGCTCCGCCACGCTCCCGAAACCGGCCAGGCCGAGATGGCTTGCGACCGGCGCAGAGGAGCCGTGACCCCGGTGACTTTTTGCGGGTTCAGCGTGGCTGCTGTGATGAGCGTTCTCCTTGTGCATGTCATGGGTTCCGTGCGACTGCGTCTGGGCTCCCCCATGCTGATGATGCTCTGTCTGGGCATGTCCGGTGTGGTCTCCCATGGGCTTGTGCTCCCCGGCGACCTGATCAGCGCGAGAGCGGGACGCCTGATGCCCCTGGTGATTGCCCGCGGTTCCGTGATCCATTCCCATATCCCGGTGGCCCAGGGTGGGCGGCGGGTCCATCGGCGGAATCTCGCCAAGCAGGTCCGCACTGCTGCCGAGGGTGCCCCGGGCAAAACCGCTGCGGTCCATGCTCTGGGCGAAAATGGTGTAGGCGCCTTCCCGCTCCGGCTCGACAATCACGTCGTAGGTTTCGGCGGGGCCGATGCGAAACTCGTCCACGTCCACCGGCTGAACATGCTGTCCGTCCGCAGCCACCACGGTCATCTTCAATCCCGGGATCCGGATGTCGAACAGGGTCATGGCCGCCGCATTGATCACCCGCAGCCGCACTCTTTCACCGGGTGTGAACAAACCCTGCCAACCCTGGCCCGGGGCGACACCGTTCATGAGGTAGGTGTAGGTGTAGCCGGTCACGTCGGCCAGGTCCGTGTCGCTCATGCGCATGCGGTTCCACATGGCCCGGTCTCGCCAGGTTTGCAGCAAACCCTTGTCTTTTACATCGGCCGCCAGATCACCCACGGTTCGAGCGCGAAAATTGTAGTAGTGGCTCTCCTTCTTGAGCTTGGCGAAGATGGCTTCCGGCGCTTCGTCACTCCAGTCGGACAGCACC
Organism: Gilvimarinus sp. F26214L; assembly: GCF_054401055.1. Lineage (NCBI taxonomy): Bacteria > Pseudomonadati > Pseudomonadota > Gammaproteobacteria > Cellvibrionales > Cellvibrionaceae > Gilvimarinus > Gilvimarinus sp. F26214L. Next base: position 39,489 of record NZ_JBTIYG010000002.1, read on the forward strand.
ACCAGATGCTCCCGGTCAAAGTGGAAGGGCTCGGGCTCTGCGGGATCAATGATGATGGGCCCGTACAGGCCGGTCTGCTCCTGGAACCCGGAATGGCTGTGGTACCAGTAGGTGCCGTTTTGCTGGAGTGTGAACTCATAGGTGAAGCTCTTTCCCGGGGCAATGCCATCGAAACTCAGCCCCGGCACCCCGTCCATATGGCTGGGGAGAATCAGGCCGTGCCAATGGATGGAGCTGGTGCTGTCCAGGTCATTGCGCACCTGAATGCGGACCCGGTCCCCCTCGCGCCAGCGCAGCAGCGGCGCTGGGAGGCTGTTATTAATGGTGGTGGCCAGTCGTTCCCGGCCGGTGATGTTGACGGTTTGCTGACCGATGCGCAGCTGCGGTTCGGTATTAACCGCAGGCGCAAGGCCCGCGCTGGGCAGGCTGGCCCAGGCTGCCCGGGCGAAAGGCAGGGCGGACAGGGCAAGAGTTCCGGCACCCAGCACAAAGCGGCGCCGGGACCGGTCGATGGAATTGTTTTTCATGGTGGTAATCTCTTTCGCGCGGCAACGACCGCTTTTCCCAAAACTAGGCGTTTACAGAGGGGTCACCCGCCGGCTGGAAGCCAAATCGCGGGCGCACTGACCCTGTTCAGGCGGAAATGGGAGGACGAAGGAGATTTTTGGGAGAGGCGTTAGGGAGCCGGTCGCTGGGCGCAAGGACGCGCCATCGACTCCAGATCGCGGGGTCGACCGAAGCTTCAGAGAGCAATGAGGAAGAACAATTATGGCTGCAGTCACAATCCTGACAGCAGTTTTCGCTGCCATCATGGTGAAGATCGAAGGCTGCGGGACCGTCGTTTGAGAGTTCGCAAGAGCTCGCGCCCGCTTGGTGGTGGCCGTGATCCGGAGCTGGATGGTGCGCGTGTCCTTCCTCAGGCGCATGGGTGCTGCAATGACTGGCCCCCTCTGGAGTGGCGCCCTTTTCCATGGCCGCATGTGCCCCCGGGCCCAAAGAGACCAGCAGCAGCAAGGACAAGACAAGACGCGACAACAGAACCAAGGAAACTCCGACAATGTGCGAGAGGGCGTTAAGATAACGTCAGCTTGGAGCTCGGTGCAAGACGAATGTTTCCAGACCGTGTGGTGGTCGGACTATCCCATTGCGCCGGTTCCGTTTAGTCTATGAACCGCAGTAAGGCCCGGAACGCCCCGCTGTGCTTGAGCAATAGGAGATTGTGTGACCGGACAGCGCCTGCGAGAATCTTTATACGATATTGTCTTCGGTACCGAGTCGAGGGCTGGCAAGTATTTCGATGTATTTCTGATCGCCGCCATTCTGGCCAGTGTTCTGGCTGTGATGCTGGATTCTGTGGAGGCTTACCAGGAGGCCTGGGGTCCCGAGCTGCGGGCTGTCGAGTGGTTCTTTACCATCCTGTTCACCTTTGAATACGCGCTGCGCATCTGGATTTCTCCCAATCCCCTGGCCTATGTGCGCAGCTTCTACGGCATCGTCGATCTGCTGTCGATCCTCCCCAGCTACCTGGCCTTTTTGTTCCCCGGCGCCCGCTCGCTGCTGGTCATCCGTCTGTTGCGGGTGCTGCGGGTGTTTCGAATCCTGAAGCTGGTTCGATATGTGGGGGAGTCCAATATTTTGCTCCGGGCCATGATGACCTCCCGCCGCAAAGTGCTGGTGTTCTTCGCTACCGTGCTGGTAATAGCAGTCATCATCGGCTCCCTGATGTTCCTGATCGAAGGGCGGGCCCGGGGTTTCACCAGTATTCCCATGAGCATCTACTGGACGATCGTCACAATTACCACGGTGGGTTACGGGGACATCATTCCTATGACCCCGCTGGGCAAGGCTCTGGCTTCCTTCACTATGCTTCTCGGTTATTCCATCATCGCGGTGCCCACGGGCATCGTCACGGCGGAACTGGCCAACGAGATGCAGCGCGAGCGCAGCCTGAAGGTCTGCCCCAATTGCGGACAGATGGGGCATGAGCGGGATGCTCGCTATTGCCGGTTTTGTGGGGCCGAGTTCCCGGACCATTGAGTGTGAATGGGCAAACTCCGATGAGAGTCACTCGATTTCCGTCCGTTCAGCGCTTTATAATTTGACGTGGTTCACATTCCGCGGCGCGGACCACCTCCGGATCCGCCCAGAGGCTATTCTTTTCAGATCGTCCAGCGATCGGCCAAAAAGGTCGTCCGATCGGAACGAAAAAGATAAATAAACGCCGGGTTTGGCCGATAATCATCGATAAACGGTTCATCCAAAGTATCCCGCCAGGTTTGTTGGAGGATTTTCCCATTCGTTCGATACGCGAAGCCAGTTCGTGGCGCCATCTGGTCACGATTCGTAATTCGGCGTTGGTGCTTGTCAGCTCACTGTTTGCCACTGCGCTGTGGTCTGCGAAAGACCCCTCGATCGCTGCTTTTGCAACAATGCAGGAGACCCCCGAGTCCACAATCCCGGAATTCGGGGTCCAATTTGCGTCGACCAGTGTTCACCAGCACGTTCATTCCGCGTCCATCTCGCCCCTGCCCGATGGGGGGTTGATCGCCGCGTGGTTTGCGGGCTCTCGCGAAGGTGCCCACGACGTGAACATTCGCGGCTCGCGCTTCGACCCGCGGACACGGGAGTGGGGCCCGGAGTTCAGACTGATTTCGCGGGCTACGACCGAGAAGATGCTGCGGCGGGATATTCGCAAGCTGGGTAACCCGGTGATCGCCCTGGCACCGGACGATCGGCTGTGGCTTTTCTACGTTTCGGTTTCCGTGGGCGGCTGGGCCGGCAGTGCTATCAATGCCATGTATTCCGACGACGCGGGGAACACCTGGTCCACGCCCAAGCGACTGATTACCTCGCCCTTCTTCAACATCAGTACTCTGGTGCGCAATCCTCCGGTGTTTCATGAGGACGGCTCCATTGGTTTGCCCATCTATCATGAATTTCTGGGGAAGTTTGCCGAATACCTCTACCTCAGTCCCGACGGCGAGATCATCGACAAGTTTCGCATCAGCGACGGGGACGACTCCCTGCAACCCAGCGTGGTTCCCCTGGATGGGGATTCCGCTGTTGCCGTGCTTCGCAATGCGGGGCGGGCCCACGGCAAGGTGCTGACCAGTTTCAGCAACGACCGGGGGGAAACCTGGAGCGAGATGGCTCCGGCAGACGCCTGGAACCCCAATTCCGCGGTCGGGGCGGTCAACGAAGGCAACAACGACATTTTGGTCGCTCTCAATGACCTCCGGGACGGCCGCTTCCGGCTCAGCCTTTATCACACCGACTCCGAGCTGAAGAACTGGGAGCCGGTGCGGGTGCTTGACGAATCCCCAATCCCCTCGGAGTTGGTCGAGGCCGATCTGTTCCGGCAGGGCCTGGAAGCCGATTTCATGGATGTCGCCCAGGGAGATCCGGTAGAGCAGGCTCGCCTCGCCGACCTCGTGCATTATGTGGAGCAGCGGGCCTGCAATGACGAAGGCAACTGCGAGTTCAAATTCGAATATCCCACAATCATCCGTGCGCGGGACGGGTACTTCCATCTGGTTTATTCCTGGAACAATGCCCTGATCAAGCATGTTTATTTTAATAATGCCTGGCTAAAAGAGCTTCATGACTAGTTCCGTTGTCCTCACTCACCTTTCTTTTTCGCTGCTGTTCTTTCTGCTCCTGCCCACCCGGGCCTTGGCCCTGCCGTTGCGGCTGGCCATTCTCGCCGCGGTCGGTGCCCTGAGCTTTGTAACGGTCGATGGATTGACCTTGGCGGATTATGCGCGCAGTTATTTTGATGAACTGGCGATTACCACCATGCTTTGGTTCATGTGGTGCGCCCAGGCCCGGATTCGGTGCAACAGCTCCCTGTGCGTACGACACCAATTGCAGGTGGTGCTTTGCTTCGCAGGTATGGCCCTGTTCCTGTACCCGGCCACACTGGGCATGTCACAGCTTGATCCTTACCGCCTGGGTTTCTCACCGGCGGGCCTGTTTGTCGCAATGTGGATTGTCTGCGTATTCTTCTGGTGGCAACGCAACTATCTGGCCCTCTCGCTCGTGTCCCTGGCCACTGCCGCCTACCTTCTGGACGTGAAGCACTCGGATAACTACTGGGACTACCTGATCGATCCCGTACTGGGGATCTACTCGATTGCCGTCCTGCTCAATCGCGGCTCGCAATTCCTCTGGGCCCGCGTCCCGTTTCCATCACTGCGCAGCTTGCGAAAGTACGTTCCTGTCGCGGCAAAGAGCTGAGCCATCCGGGTCTAGCCAATATCGGTTGCTGAATAAAAAAAGCCGGGCGCTAGGGCCCGGCTTTTTTTGTACCGCAGGACTGCCGTCCTGTAGTCCGCGTTATTCTCCCCGCACGTTTCCATACAGCATGTAGCGAGAAGTCTCGTAGGTGCCCCGGGTCAGGTTTCGCAAGTACTCGAATGTTTCCGGGTGCTGGGCGGAAACGTCTTCGCTGGGCTCCGCGCTGTCCATTGCATGGAGGCTGGGTTCGCTGCCGTCATAGTTCATTTTCAGCAGGAAGCTTTTGGAGACCATGCCCACGATGGGGTAACTGCCTTCCAGGAGAACCACCGGCACAGCTCTGTCCCGTCCCGGTTTGTGCAACTGGAAGTCCCGCCCCATGCCGTGGTTTTCATACTCCAACCCCATGACACCCGCAACGGTGGGCAGCATGTCCACGAGACTTGTGGCTTCCTCGACCACCCGTGGTTGCAACAGGTTTGGTGCGTAGATGATGTGGGGGACGTGATTGCTCTCCAGCCACATCTGGTCGTAAATCGGCGGCATGTGAGGCAGCTGGGTGATGCGGTTATTGTGATCGCCGAAGAACACGAAGATGGTGTTGTCATGGTAGCCACTTGCCTTGGCCATCTTCATGAATTCGCCGATGTTGTAGTCCAGAAAGCGAACGGCGTTGTATTGGGCCAGGCTGCGGAACCCCCATTTTTCCACTTCGTCTTCCGACGGAAAATGCTCTTCGAAATCCCCCCGGTCTTCGGGAATCGTGAAGGGGCGATGGTTGCCCGCCGTCTGAATGTAGGCGAAGAAGGGCTTGTCCTTGGGAAGTTCACGCAGGATCTCGTCAGCTTCCCGGAACAGCTGCAAGTCCGAAATGCCCCATACGTCCACGTTGGGTCCCTTCCAGTCGCCTTCTTCCCGCAGTTCAATGCCGTCAATGCTGTTGGTGATAACGGCGCTGATATTGGCCCAACCCGCGCTGCCCCCGATGAGGTAGTGCTTGCTGTGATCCCGGAACGCGTTCATCACGGTGTGTTGACGACTGATGAGCGGGTTGCGGGACGCGGTTTCCTCGCGTGTCACATCGGGGATGCCAGTGATACTGGCCCAAACGGTTTTTGCCGTGCCGCTGACGGGAACAAAGAAGCGTTCGAAGAACCAACCCTCTCGTGCCAGACGGTCCAGGTTGGGCGTGGTGTCCAGAGGATTGCCGTAGGCCCCCACGCGGCTCGCGCCCAGGGATTCGAGCATTACGAACACCACGTTCGGTGGGCGCTGGCCCGGCTGGACCATGCTGTGAGACTGGGCACCGTGGCGACGGGTGAAGTTGAGCTCTTCACGGTTGGGCTCGGATACACCCAGATAGTCCGCCACCACTTCGTAGTGCTCGGCCACCACGTCACGGTCGTAGGGTGAGGTTTCCATGCCCGCCGTATCAAAGAGGAAGATCACCGGGTTCAGGCCGATGGCCGCGAGCTCCGCGTTACCCGAAAAGAACGCGTCACTCCAGCGCAAGGGAACGGGGTTGGACAGATTCACGCTTAACCGCCCAAGCAGACCGAAGAACACCAGAATGGTTACCGCAGTTGCCGCAAAAACCACCTGCTTGCGAGGGATCTGCACCGCGGTGGCGCCGAGACTGCGCCGCTCCAGAAACAGGAACGCCGCGAACATCAGTCCTGAAAGCGCCAGCCAGCCCAGGGTGATCCAGACCACAGGATAGCTCTGCCACAACATGCTGGTGGAGATGTCGGCGTTACCGGCAAAACGAAAGACGGTGGCGTTTAGGCGCACGCCCAGGTAATCGTAATGGCCAAAATCAAGGAAGTACAACAGCACTAACGCGAGTACCGCAGCCAGCAGGTAGCCCCGCGCCAGCAGGCGCATCCAGCCGTGGCGAACCAGATTGACAAACGGAAGGTAGGCCAGGAGCACCAGTGGCAGAGTTGCCAGGATCGCCAGACGGAGATCGAAGCGCAGTCCCACCAGGAAGGTGGACCAGAAATGGTCCGCTACGCCAAATTGGCTGGAATCAACGTCGGCAAACCCCCACACGAAAATAGCGCGGAGAAAAGCAAAGAGGAGAAAGAACAGGGCTGCACTGCCCGCCAGGTAGCGCAGTCGCCGGGATTGAAGCCAAATCATAGATAATCCGTGTTATTGCTATGGTGGTAAACGGGATAATACTAGTTCATTCGGGCCGGTGCCGTGGTGGCAATTGCACTTTGCCGCGGAAACGGGCGTTTAATGCTCAGGAAGAGAAAACACAAAGGGAGGAGACAATGAGCAGCAGGGTTCTGTCCGGCGTTACCGTGGAGTGCTGCCAGGGAGATTTCGGCCCTGCATCGGGCCGCCGGGGCCGGGCAGGCCCTCCTGACCGGTGGTCGCCCAGCCCCCACGTTATCCATTGTCTCGGTCCCGCTTACGGGGGATGAACCGGCCGCTGAATTGCTTGGCTGTTGTTATCGCAAGGCCCTGCGGCTGGCGGAACAGTATGGGATTGAATCAGTGACGGACCGGAGCTGGATTTTGCTTGTGAACGCACGGCGGCAGGTCGGTTACCCGCCCGCCTGCGGAGCGTTGACAACCGGATTTGGCGCACTACACGCGGGGTCAATGCCCAAGGTAGCAAGCGGCCTGTAAGTCCTTTGATTGTGGGTGCGAAGATGGCGGCGATCGAAGATTTCCTGGATACGGGGGACGCGCTGCTGCTGGTGGACGTCCAGAACGACTTCTGCCCGGGCGGGGCCCTGCCCATCGAACACGGCGACGAGGTGGTGCCAGTGCTGAATCGCTGGATCGAGGCGGCGCTGCGCAAGCAGGTGCCCATCTATGCGTCCCGAGATTGGCATCCGCTCCAGCATCCGAGCTTTGTGGAGCAGGGGGGCCCCTGGCCGCCGCACTGTGTTCAGGACAGCACCGGCGCTCGCTTTCACCCAGGCCTTCATCTGCCCGGCTCTGCAATCAAGGTCTCGAAGGGGACCCGCTTCGACCGGGACCAGAATTCAGCGCTCGATGAAACGGGTTTGGCCGAGCAGCTCCGCCGCAATGGAATCAGGCGCCTGTGGGTGGGTGGCCTGGCGGAAGATGTCGGCGTTCAGGCAACCGTTCTGGATGCGCGCCGCGAAGGTTTTGATGTGGTGGTGATCGAAGACGGCACCCGGCCTGTCACCGCTGCCGGCCACAAACAAGCCGCCAAAGCCATGCGCAAAGCCGGCGCCGCCTCCCGAAAAAGCCCGTCCAACAGTTGAGGCCGGGTCGCCCGGGCAATTACTCCACGGTCACCGACTTCGCCAGGTTGCGCGGCTGATCCACGTCTGTACCCTTTAGCACTGCCACATGGTACGAAAGCAACTGGAGTGGAATGGTGTAGATAATGGGCGCCAGATTGGCGGGCACGTGGGGCAAATTGATCACCGTACTGTCGGCGTCATTTTCAAAGCCCGCTTCCGTGTCTGCAAAGACAAAGAGTTTGCCGCCCCGTGCCTGAACGACCTCCAGGTTGGATTTGAGCTTTTCCAGCAGTTCATTGTTCGGCGCGACGGCGACCACGGGCATGTCCGCATCCACCAGCGCCAGCGGACCGTGCTTCAGTTCACCGGCCGGGTAGGCCTCCGCGTGAATGTAGGAGATCTCTTTCAGCTTCAGCGCACCCTCGAGCGCTATCGGGTATTCGATGCCCCGACCCAGGAAGAGCGCATGGTGCTTTTCTGCGAAGGCTTCGCTGGTTTTTTCGATTACTTTGTCCAGCGCCAGCGCCTGCTCGCAAAGTTGCGGAAGCTGGTGAAGGGCCTGCACCATCTCTGCTTCGGTTTCCGGGGTCACGCCGTGACGGCGGCCGAGAACAATGGCCAACAGCTGCAGAGCGGCAAGCTGAGTGGTAAAGGCCTTGGTGGACGCCACGCCGATCTCCGGGCCGGCCTGGGTCATGAGCACCAGGTCCGACTCGCGCACCAGTGAGCTGTTGGCCACGTTGCAGATGGCGAGGCCGGCGAGGTAGCCGGCTTTTTTCGCACCGCGCAGAGCCGCCAGTGTGTCGGCCGTTTCACCGGATTGGGAGATGGTGACGAACAGGCAGTTTTTGGGCACCACAGTGCGGCGGTAGCGAAACTCGCTGGCCACTTCCACGGAACAGGGCAGGCCGCCCCAGTCCTCCAGCCAGTACTTGGCCACCAGCCCCGCGTGGTAGCTGGTGCCGCAAGCCACGATCTGGACGTTCTCTACCTGTTCGAAAATCTCCCGGGCATTGGTGCCAAAGGCCTCTTCAAGCACTCTGTTTTTGCCGATGCGGCCGGTCAGGGTGTTCTTGATGACGTCCGGCTGCTCGTAGATCTCCTTGAGCATGTAGTGACGGAAGCGTCCGCGGTCGGCGGATTCGACACCGTCGGTGAGCTGAACAACCGGGCGACGCACTTCGTGCTTGTCGGCGTCGAAGATCCTGTAGCTGTCGCGGCTGATTTCCGCTGTGTCACCTTCCTCGAGAAAAACAAACCGGTCGGTGACCTGACGGAGGGCCAACTGGTCCGAGGCTATGAAGTTTTCCTCGATGCCCACACCGATTACGAGAGGGCTGCCGCTGCGCGCGACCACGATCCGATCCGGTTCATCCGCGTGGACCACCGCGAGGCCGTACGCGCCTTCGCATTGGTCGGTCGTGCGCTGCACAGCGCTGAGGAGATCTTCCCCCTGCTCAAGGTAGTCGTGAATCAGGTGGGCGATGACTTCGGTGTCGGTGTCGGATAGAAACTCCACCCCTTTGTCCAGCAAACCGCTGCGCAATTCGGCGAAGTTCTCGATGATGCCGTTATGGACCAGTGCCACCTTCTGATTGCGCGAGTAATGGGGATGGGCATTCGCTTCACTGGGCTGCCCATGAGTGGCCCAGCGGGTATGGGCAATCCCCACACCGCCTTTGATTGGCGCCTCGTGCAGTCTCGCCTCCAAACTGGCCACCTTGCCTGCCGCTTTGCGGATCTGCATCTGGCGATCCTTGTCGACCACCGCAACACCCGCGGAGTCGTAGCCCCGGTATTCCAGGCGCTTCAGGCCCTCCACAAGGATGGCGGTAATGTTTCGTTGCGCAGCCGCACCAACGATTCCACACATAGGTTGATTCTCCAGATTATCCGAGCATCAGATAGTTGCGGTGATGACTTCCACGCCCTGTCGTTCGATCTGCTCCCGGTGCTCCGGGGCGATGCGATTGTCGGTCACCAACGTCTTGACGGTGGACCAGGGCAATTCCAGGTTGTGAATCTTCCGGCCTATTTTTTCCGATTCCGCCAGGACAATGACTTCCCGGCTCACTTCTGCCATGACCCGGCTCAGGCTGTACAGTTCATTGAAAGTTGTGGTGCCGCGATCCAGGTCCAGCCCATCGGCGCCGATAAAAAACTGGTCGAAGTTGTAGGAGCGTAGCATCTGCTCCGCCAACTGCCCCTGGAACCCTTCGGATCTGGGGTCCCAGGTGCCCCCGGTCATGAGGATCGTCGGCTCGTTCTCCAGCTCCCGCAGCGCGTTGGCGATGCTGATGGAGTTGGTCATGACCACCAGGCCCTGCTTGTGGGACAACTCCGGGAGCAGGGCCGCCGTGGTGGTGCTTCCGCTGTCGAGAATGATCCGGTTGTGGTCGAGGATCAGATCCGCGGCGCGGCTGGCAATGGCCTGTTTGCGCTGGGAGACCTGACTTTCTGCCGGGTCCGCGATCATCTCTTGCGGTAGCGGGACTGCGCCCCCGTAACGCCTCAACAACAACCCGTTCGCTTCGAGAGCCGCCAGGTCCTTGCGAATGGTCACTTCCGAGGTGACGAACTGGTCCGCCAGGGCCTCGACGCTTACCTCGCCCTCGCCAGCCAGACGCTCCAGTATGGCTCGCCGGCGTTGTTGGGTGTTTCGCTTGGTCATTTTTAGCTTTCGTTTGTTCCTGGTAAGTTTCGAAACGAAAGATATTGTAGTCAACCGAAAGGTAATTGCAACGAAGGGAAGCGGAGATCCGGTGGGCAGGGCACGGGCCGGGAGAGAAATCGGCCCGGGTTATTGTCTAGATTCTAGCGCTTTTTCGGTCGCTCCCAGCCTTCGATGTTGCGCTGTCGGCCACGGGCCACCGAAAGTTGCTCGTCAGGCACGTCGTTGGAAATGGTGGAGCCGGCACCGATGGTCGCGCCCCGTCCCACCTTTACGGGAGCGACCAAAGCGGTATTCGAGCCAATGAACGCGTCGTCACCGATCTCTGTAAGGCTTTTGTTCACCCCGTCGTAGTTGCAGGTGATGGTGCCCGCACCCACGTTTACCTTTTTTCCGATTTTTGCGTCACCGATGTAGCTCAGGTGATTGACCTTGCTGCCCTCGCCGAGGAGGGCCTTTTTGATCTCCACAAAGTTACCCACCTTGGCACCGTTCCTGAGTTCGGCGCCGGGGCGGAGGCGGGCAAAGGGGCCGGCTTCACAGGACTCGCCCAGTTGCGCATCCTCCACAATGGTGTTCGCCTTGATCACGCTGTTGTCGCCGATGCGGGCGTTCCTGAGGCAGCAGTTCGGTCCGATCCGCACGTTGTTCCCCAGTTCAACGGTGCCTTCCAGCACACAATTCACGTCGATCACTACATCCTCGCCGAAGCTGAGGGCACCGCGACAGTCGAAGCGGGCGGGATCCATGAGGGAAAGACCATCCGCCATGAATTGGCGCGCCTGCTCCTGCTGGAAGATGCGTTCCAGCTCCGCCTGTTGCGCGCGATTGTTGATCCCCAGAACCTCCCATTCCTTTTCGGGCTGTTCGGTGTTTACACGAACCCCGTCGCGGCTGGCCAGGGCGATGATGTCGGTCAGGTAGTACTCACCTTGGGCGTTGTCGTTGGACAATTCAGGCAGCCAGCGCTGCAGGTGGGCGCCGCGGACCGCCAGAATCCCGGTGTTCACCTCATTGATGCTTTTCTGTTCGGTGCTGGCATCTTTTTGCTCCACGATGGCGACCACCCGCCCCTGTTCGTCGCGGACGATGCGGCCGTAGCCTGCCGGGTCCTCCAGGTGCAAGGTGAGCAAGCCGAGTGAGTCTTCGCTTACACAGCGGGTCAGGCGCTGGATGGTCGCTGCACGAGTCAGCGGGACATCACCGTAAAGGATCAACACAGTGTCTTCCGCCTGCACGTAGGGCAGGGCCTGCTGCACCGCGTGGCCCGTGCCAAGCTGCTCGGCCTGGAGAACGAAGCGCACCTCGGGCGCAGTCAGAGCGGCTTCGATCTGCTCGGCGCCATGGCCAATGATGGTGTTGATCGGCGGCCTGATCTCGAGTTGCCGGGCCGTATCCAGCACGTGCTGGAGGAGGGGGCGCCCGCCCACCGGGTGGAGCACTTTGGGCAGACGGGATTTCATGCGGGTGCCTTTACCCGCAGCGAGTACGACAACGTTCAACATAGGCTTCTCGCATCCATGGGTTGTAACTGTCCGGGGTACGGTTGGACAATTGGATCAGGCTGAGTATCCCGCAGCCGTGCTGCTTGGGCGCAGAGCGGGTCCCGGCTCACAAACAAAAAAGGAGTAGCCGATGCTACCCCTTTTGATCGAGAAATACCGCCCGCGGCCGGAAGCTCCGCGCCGGTCAAGGCACAGCCCGACCGGCGTTGGCTTATTTGCGCGTCTTGCGGCGAATGGCCTGCAATGTGCGAAGCTGAGCGGCCGCTTCAGCCAACTGTGCCGCTGCGCGGGAATAATCGAATTCCCCGCTTTGCTCATGCAGGGCGTGTTCGGCCTGCTTCTTGGCTTCCAGCGCCGCAGCTTCGTCCATATCTCCCGCGCGCAACGCGGTGTCGGCGAGAATGGATACGACGTGAGGCTGTACTTCCAGATGGCCGCCGGACAGGTAGTAGATTTCTTCTTCACCTGAGTCTTTGACAAGCCGAACCGGACCGGGATGCAGTGCAGTCAGGAGGGGGGCATGGCCATAAGTGATACCCAGGTCCCCCTCGGTTCCCGTGGCGACAACCAGCCTGACCAGACCGGAAAAGAGTTCCTCTTCTGCACTGACGATGTCACAGTGAATTGTCATTGCCATCTTTTAACTCTCGTGGATGGAAATTCTGAACAAAAGTCGCCCGCGGGCTTACTTCTTCATCTTCTTGGCATTTTCGACGGCTTCTTCGATGGTGCCTACCATGTAGAAGGCCTGCTCGGGCAGGTCGTCGTAATCGCCATTCAGAATGCCCTGGAATCCGGCAATGGTGTCTTTCAGGGACACGTACTTACCGGGCGCGCCGGTGAAAACTTCCGCCACGGTGAAGGGCTGGGACAGGAAGCGTTCGATCTTGCGCGCGCGGTAGACCGTCTGCTTGTCTTCCTCGGACAGTTCGTCCATACCAAGGATGGCAATGATGTCCTTCAGTTCCTTGTAGCGCTGGAGTACGGACTGCACTCCACGAGCCACCTGGTAGTGTTCCTGACCGATGATCAGCGGGTCCAGCTGGCGCGAGGTGGAATCCAGGGGGTCCACCGCCGGGTAAATACCTTTCGCGGCAATGTCCCGGCTCAATACAACGGTGGAGTCCAGGTGCGCGAAGGTGGTGGCGGGAGAGGGGTCCGTCAAGTCATCCGCGGGTACGTATACCGCCTGTACGGAGGTGATGGAGCCTGTCTTGGTGGAGGTGATACGCTCCTGCAGTGCACCCATTTCTTCCGCCAGAGTCGGTTGATAGCCTACCGCTGAGGGCATACGGCCGAGCAGTGCGGATACTTCGGTACCGGCGAGGGTGTAACGATAGATGTTGTCGATAAACAACAGTACGTCACGACCTTCGTCACGGAACTTTTCCGCCATGGTCAGGCCGGTCAGGGCCACGCGCAGACGGTTACCGGGTGGCTCGTTCATCTGGCCGTAAACCATCGCCACTTTCGACTGGCTGAAATCTTCAACGTTTACAACGTTGGCTTCCTGCATCTCGTAGTAGAAGTCGTTACCTTCACGAGTCCGCTCACCCACCCCGGCGAACACGGACAGACCACTGTGCTCGGTGGCGATGTTGTTGATCAGCTCCATCATGTTGACCGTCTTGCCCACACCGGCGCCGCCGAACAGGCCGACTTTACCGCCTTTCGCAAAGGGGCAGACCAGGTCGATAACCTTGATGCCGGTCTCGAGCAGTTCTTCTGACGCGGCCAGTTCGTCGTAGGCGGGTGCCTTGCGGTGAATGGAAGCGCGCTCTTTCTCGTTGATAGGGCCACATTCGTCGATGGGATCGCCCAGCACGTTCATGATCCGGCCGAGGGTTTCGATGCCCACGGGAACCTGAATCGGTGCCTTGGTGTTTTCCACTTCCAGCCCGCGGCGCAGACCTTCGGAAGAACCCATGGCGATCGCTCGCACAACGCCATCACCCAACTGCTGCTGAACTTCCAGAGTAAGGCCTGCTTCGGTCACTTTCAGTGCGTCGTAAACCTGGGGTACAGCGTCGCGAGGGAATTCGACGTCAATAACCGCACCGATAATCTGTACGATACGTCCGCTACTCATTTCGGGTTCCTCTTAAACTTTCAATTTGAATTCTGTATTGGCAACCGGTGTGGCGCGCCGGAAACTGGCAGTCGATCAGGAAATAGCTGCAGCGCCGCCGACGATTTCGGACAGCTCCTGGGTGATCGAGGCCTGGCGAGCCTTGTTGTACACCAACTGCAGCTCGTCGATCAGTTCGCCCGCGTTGTCAGTCGCGTTCTTCATGGCGATCATTCGTGCAGCCTGTTCGCAGGCCTTGTTCTCCACCACGCCCTGGTAGACCTGGGACTCGATGTAGCGGGTCAGGAGGCCTTCAAGCAACTCGCCGGCTTCGTCCGGCTCGTAAATGTAATCCCAGGTGTGTTGCAGATGCTCGTCTTCGACCGGCAGGAGAGGAAGCAGCTGGCGAACTTCCGGAACCTGGGTCATGGTGTTCACAAAGTCGTTGCTGACCAGGTAGACCTTGTCGATCCGTCCTTCCGAGAAGGCATCCAGCATGACCTTCACGCTGCCGATAAGGTCTGCGGCCCGGGGTTCGTCACCAACGTCCTTCATGACAGCGGTCATGTTGCCACCGTAGCTATTGAAGAAGCTCACCGCCTTGTTGCCAATGGCGCAGATTTCGGACTCCACACCGCGCTCGTGCCAGCCGCGCATATCCTGAACCACGCGCTTGAACAGGTTGATGTTCAGGCCGCCGCAAAGCCCCCGATCGGTGGAAACAATGATGTATCCAACGCGGGAGATGTTGTCCCGCTCCATCAGGTAGGTGTGCTGGTATTCCGAACTGGCGTTGGCAATGTGGCCCACCACGGCGCGAATCCGCGTCGCGTAAGGCTTGCCCCGCGCCATGTGCTCCTGGGCCTTGCGCATTTTGCTGGCAGCCACCATTTCCATCGCACTGGTAATCTTCTGCGTGGATTTGATGCTGCCAATCTGGGTACGGATTTCTTTACCGCCTGCCATACTCTTTACACTCTTAACCTATTTGTGAACGAGGTTGGGGCTTACCAGGTTTGAGTCGCTACAAACTTTTCCAGTGCGGCCTTGAAGCTGCTCACGATCTCGTCGCTGTACTTGCCGCTCTCGTTCACCTTCGCCATGAGATCAGCGTGTTCGCTGTTCATGTAGGAGAGCAGGGAGGCTTCGAAGTCGCGCACCTTATTGACGGGCACTTCCTTTAGGTAGCCTTCGTTGGCTGCGTAAACGACGATCGCCATTTCAGCCACGGACATGGGGCTGTACTGGCCCTGCTTCATGAGCTCGGTGATTCGCTCACCGTGATCCAGCTGGGCCTTGGTGGCTTCGTCCAGATCCGAGGCAAACTGGGAGAATGCCGCCAGTTCGCGGTACTGGGCCAGAGCGGTACGAATACCCCCGGACAGCTTTTTGATAATGGAAGTCTGTGCGGCGCCACCCACTCGGGATACGGAGATACCCGCGTTCATGGCCGGACGGATACCGGCGTTGAACATGTCCGATTCCAGGAAGATCTGGCCGTCGGTAATGGAGATCACGTTGGTGGGTACGAAGGCCGAAACGTCACCCGCCTGGGTTTCGATCAGGGGCAGAGCGGTTAGGGAGCCGGTCTGACCTTTTACCTCGCCGTCGGTGAACTTCTCGACATACTCGGCATTGACGCGAGCTGCGCGCTCGAGCAGACGGGAATGCAGATAGAAGATGTCACCGGGATAGGCTTCACGGCCGGGAGGACGACGGAGCAGCAGTGAGATCTGACGATAAGCCCAGGCCTGCTTGGTCAGGTCATCGTAGATGATCAGGGCGTCTTCACCGCGGTCGCGGTAGTACTCACCCATGGAACAGCCGGCGAAGGGCGCCAGGAACTGCATGGATGCGGCGTCAGAAGCTGTGGCAGCGACGACGGTGGTGTGAGCCATCGCGCCATGCTCTTCCAGCTTGCGCACTACGGATGCCACGGACGACGCTTTCTGGCCGATGGCTACGTAGATACACTTAATGCCGGAGTTCTTCTGGTTGATGATGGCGTCCACAGCAATCGCGGTCTTACCGATCTGGCGGTCACCAATGATCAGCTCGCGCTGGCCACGGCCGATGGGAACCATGGTGTCCACCGCTTTCAGGCCGATCTGTACCGGCTGATCAACGGATTGGCGGGCAATTACGCCTGGGGCCACCTTTTCAACCGGGTCGGTCAGTTTGGCATTGATCGGGCCTTTGCCATCGATCGGATTACCGAGAGCGTCCACCACGCGGCCCAGCAGTTCCGGCCCAACGGGCACTTCCAGAATCCGGCCGGTGCATCGGGCGACCTGGCCCTCCGCCAGGGAGGCTGCGTCACCGAGGACCACCGCACCGACGGAGTCGCGCTCCAGGTTCAGTGCCATGCCGAACACACCGCCTTCGAATTCGATCATCTCACCGTACATGGCGTCAGCGAGCCCATGAATACGGATAATGCCGTCCGATACGGACACGATGGTCCCTTCGTTGCGGGCTTCGGTGCTTACGTCGAGACTATCGATGCGCTTCTTGATAATTTCGCTAATTTCTGAAGGATTCAGCTGCTGCATGCTTTGGTCCTCAATCCCAAAATATCTGTTCGTTGCAGTGTATTTTTACACGTTCATCGTTTCGGCAAGTTTTGCCAGGCGACCGCGTACCGAGCCGTCGATGGTCAGATCGCCGGCGCGCACCAGCACTCCGCCGATCAGGGTATCGTCAACGACGGTTTGCAGATTCACTTCCCGCTGAAGCTTCGCTTTCAGTGAGTTCAGCAGCTTGTTCTGCTGTTCCTCGGTCATTTCGAAGGCGGTAGCCACTTCCACATCGATGGTCTTTTCGTGATTGGCTTTCAACAACTCGAACAAAACCCGAACCTGTGGCAACAGCTCGAGGCGGTCGTTGACAGCGAGGTAGCGGACAAAGTTTGCGGATTTTTCGTCGAGCGAATCGCCGCAAAGCTCCACCAGGCGCTGACCCTTCTGCTCTGCCGTGAGATTCGGAGAATCCAGCAGTTTGATTACGGTCGGTTGCTGCACAACCGCCGAGACCGTCGCCAACATGCTGGACCAGCGATCCAGCGCGTTGGTATCACGCGCAAATTCGAAAGCCGCTTTGGCGTACGGACGGGCTAGTGTGGTGAGTTCGGCCATGTTGATTCCGGGCTAGTTCGGGTTGAAAAGGTGGCTGCTGCTCAGAGCTGCGCCGCCAGGTCGTCCACCAGTTTGCCGTGGGCTTTGGGATCCACAGAGGACTGCAGAATCTTCTCGGCTCCGGCAATGGCCAGAGTCGCCACCCTCGATCGCAGCTCTTCACGGGCGCGATTGAGCTGTTGCTCGATCTCGGCCTGAGCGGCGGCTTTCTGCCGGTCGGCTTCGGCAATTGCTTTTTCCTTGGCTTCCTCAACAATCTGCTGAGCACGCTTGTTCGCCTGCTCAACGATTTTTGCGGACTCCTCTTTGGCTTCGCGCAGCCGCTCAGCAACCTTGTGCTGAGCGAGTTCGAGATCTTTCTCGGCGCGCTCCGCAGCCAACAGGCCGTCGGCTATTTTCTTTTCGCGTTCTGCCAGGGCCGAAACAATGAACGGCCAGATGAACTTCATGCAAAACAGCACAAAGAAAATAAAGGCAATGGACTGTCCGATTAAGGTCAAGTTGATGTTCACGCCGTAAAACCCCTGTTTTGGATAAGTCGATTAAGCCTCAGGCTAATCTCGATTGCGCGATGCAGGGCTGCTTAAGCACCCAGGCCCGGCACGATCACGAACAGGATGTACATGCCGATACCAACACCAATCATGGGAACGGCGTCGAGCAGACCGGCGATCAGGAACATTTTGCCTTGCAGTTGCGGCGCTTGCTCAGGCTGACGTGCAGAACCTTCCAGCAGCTTGCCACCCAGCAGGGCGAATCCAATCGCGGTACCCAGAGCACCCAGACCAATCAACAGTGCAACAGAGATAAGAGCTAAACCCATGGTGTTTCTCCTCGGTGTTAAAACAAAAAATAAACTTGAAACAAATTAGTGATTAATGTGCGAACTGGTCTTCTTCTTCCACTTCATGGGCCATCGCCATGTAGACAATCGTCAGAACCATGAAGACGAAGGCCTGCAAGGTGATGATCAGAATATGGAAGACAGCCCAACCCCACTGCAGGACGCCGCCAAAGATACCGATGATCAGACCGGCTGCGTACATTGTGGCAATCAGAACGAAGATCATCTCCCCGGCGTAGAGGTTGCCGAACAGTCGCAAACCCAGGGAGATCGGTCGTGCAATCAGGGAAACCGACTCAAGAGCGAAATTGATCGGAATCAGTAGGATATTCACGTACCACTTGTCAGTGTGGAAAGGGTGCAGGGTCAGTTCCTTGACGAAACCCATGAAGCCTTTCTTGACGATACTGTAGCCGATCATCAGGAAGAACACAGTAAAGCCCATGGAAAGCGTGATGTTCGGATCGGTGGTGGGCACGATCTTGAAGTAGAAGTGGGAGTCGCCCGCGATCCACATGGCCAGTGACGGGATCCAGTCGACGGGGATGAGGTCCATCAGGTTCATGAGGAAGATCCACACGAAGATGGTCAGCGCCATGGGCGCGATCATGGGGCTCTTGTGCCGGAAACCGTCTTTGACGGTTTTGTCGATGAACTCGATAATCATCTCGATGGCACTGAGAAAGCGGCTCGGAATGCCACTAGTGGCCTTGCGGGCCGCCCAGCCAAACAGGGCAATAAAGACCAGGCCGAGACCGATGGACCAGAGCATGGAATCCAGATGGATCGCATAGAAGCCCATCGCGCTCATTTCCTCGGAGCAATGGGCAACGGTCCAGCCGGTGGTTTCGCGGACACTGGTTCCGTCACAATAGGTACCGGCCGGCAACTTGCCATAGGTCCAGTTGGTGAGGTGGTGCTGAATGTATTCGGTCGTGGTGGGAGCGTACTCTTCCGCCGCCATGCTCGTCTCTCAAGTCTCAGATGTGTTAATGCTGCCGCTGGTCGAGGGCGCGTGCCGTCACCAGCAAGGAAGCAATTTGTCCGCAGACAAAGGCCAAAAAGAAAACCGGAAGGTTTATCCTGCCGACCTGTTTAAACACCACGGCAAACAAAACCGCGGTCAACAAGAATTTGATTGCCTCCGCGCGATAGACGCTGCGGATCATGGCTGCCGACCGGCGCGCACCACCGTAGGCCCGGAAGCTGTACCAGGCGAAGCAGGCACTGGGCAGAAGACTCACCGAGACGCCCCAGAGCAGGGACAGGCCGATTCTGGCCTCGACCAGCATGACGATGCCGGCCAACAGGGCCAGTGCGGTCCAGAGCCATAGCAGTCGCGATAATACTGGAGGCCGATCTATGATCGTCGGGCTTGATTTCGGGGTCAAAAATTCGATTCAGGTTGCACCGGATGGCCCTCGCGCGGATCTGCAGCAGGGCCGAGCCAATCGAGCCGCCGCATTATAGGGAGAATGCATCAGAGCTTCAACCAAAAGCGGTCAATTTGTGCACGTGAAGCAGGTCCGCTTTTGCGCTTGAGCCACATCCAGGATTTTGGCCGCTCACTTGATGTGCGCGAGGATTCCATCCAGCTCATCCAGGCTGTTGTAGCGCAGCACCAGCTTGCCCCGGCCCTTGGCGTTGTGCTGAAGACTGACCGGAACCCCGATCTGCTCGGAGAGGCTTTCCTCCAGTTTGCGAATGTCCGGGTCCACCTTTTCGGCCGGCACGGCTTTGGTGGTCTGCTGCTGGTAGCGGCGCACCAGAGCCTCGGTCTGGCGAACGGACAGGTCCTTGGCCACCACCTGACGGGCCAGTTCCCGTTGCTCGGCCTCTTCCAGGGAAAGGAGCGCGCGGGCATGACCCATTTCGAGGTCGCCGTGCTCGAGCAACTTTTTGACCTCATCGGCCAGGTTGATCAGTCGCAGCAGGTTTGTCACTGTAGTGCGTGATTTCCCCACCGCAGCCGCCACTTCCTGGTGGGTGAGCTCGAACTCATCCTGCAAGCGCTTGAGGGCAAAGGCCTCCTCGATGGGGTTCAGGTCTTCCCGCTGGATGTTCTCGATAAGGGCCATGGCGATGGCAGCCTCATCGGACACGTCCTTGATGACTGCCGGAATTCGCTCCAGCCCCGCCAGTTGAGCCGCCCGCCAGCGGCGCTCCCCAGCGATGATCTCGTAACGTTCACCGGAAATGGGGCGCAGCACGATGGGCTGCATCACGCCCTGGGCCTTGATGGATTCCGCCAGCTCCTCCAGGGCCTCGGGCTGAATATCCCGGCGGGGCTGGTACTTGCCGCGCTGGATCAGATCCAGCGGCACGTGGCTGAGCTCCCGTTCGCCGCCGCTGGTCTGGCTCCCGGCGTTCTCCGAAGCCGGAGTGATGGACACTGCCTCTGGCTGGTTATCGATCCCTCCGAGCAGGGCATCGAGTCCCTTTCCCAAACCTTTTCGTTTCATGGCGCTTTTCCGGTGTGATTATCTGACGTGCTTGCCTGGCCAGCCTCAGCTGGGCCCGGATTCTACCGCAACGCGGGCTCCCTTTTCCGCCAATTCATTGCGACGGATGATTTCGCCCGCCAGGGTCAGATAGGCGAGGGCACCCTTGGACTGCTTGTCATAAACCAGTGCGGGCATGCCGTAGCTGGGAGCCTCTGCCAGGCGCACGTTGCGGGGGATGCAGGTTCGGTACAGGCGCGAGCCGAAATGCTCGGTAAGCTGGGCGGATACGTCCGCGGTCAGGCTGTTGCGGGGGTCGTACATGGTGCGCAGCAGCCCTTCGATTTCCAGTTTGGGGTTAAGCACCTGCTTGATCTGGTTGATAGTACCTACCAGAGCGGAAAGCCCCTCCAGCGCGTAGTACTCGCACTGCATGGGGATGAGCACACCGTCGCAGGCGGTGAGCGCGTTGACGGTCAGCATGTTCAGGGACGGCGGACAATCGATCAGGACGTAATCGTAATTCTCGCGAATTGGCTGCAGCACCTGGAACAGGCGTCGCTCCTTGTTCGGCAGGGAGAGCATCTCCACCTCGGCAGCGGTCAGATCCCCATTGGAAGGCAGAATGTCAAAACCACCCGCCTCTACCGCAACCACCACCTGATCCGCAGGCTTGTAGCTGGTGAGGCAGTCGTAAACCGAGTGATCCAGGGAGTTCTTATCCACACCGCTCCCCATGGTGGCGTTACCCTGGGGATCCATGTCCACCAGAAGGACTTTTTTTCGAGTCGCCACCAGCGAGGCTGCCAGGTTGACGCAGGTGGTGGTTTTGCCAACGCCACCTTTCTGGTTGGTCACCGCGTAGACTTTGCATTTGCTTGCCGGAGGCTGTGTGTGCTGTTCCAAGAGAATGACTGCCTTACATTTTATCGTTGGAGTGAGTATCGACGGACCGGCCTGCCACCACCAGGTGACGTGCCCCCGTTTCGCCGGGTACCCGAAGCGGATAGCATTGCTCGACATTAAAGGGTTTTGAAACTTCCCTCAACTCGTCTTCAGGGTACTGGCCCTTCATGGCGTAGAAGCGGCCATTGCGATCGAGCAAGTGGACGCAGCCGGTAAAAAAGGCGTTCAGGCTGGTGAATGCGCGACTGAAAACCGCATCGTACGGCAATTCCGGTTCGAATGCCTCGACCCGCGACTGAACCACATTGACCTGGTGCAACTGTAGCTCAGTTTTCACCTGAAAGAGAAAGCGGGTCTTCTTTCCGTTGCTGTCGAGAAGCGTGACGTCCTTCCCGGGAAACATGATTGCGAGAGGGACGCCAGGCAATCCGCCGCCCGTGCCCACATCGATCCAGCGTTGGCCGCCCTGGATGAAGGGAACAATACTGAGGCTGTCCAAGAGGTGGCGCGACACCATCGCAAGGGGATCGCGAACCGCGGACAGATTGTAGGCCTTGTTCCATTTGGCAAACAGTTGCAGGTAGGTCAGTAGTGCGGACACCTGTTCCTGATCAAGCTTGAGGTTCAGCGACCGGTAACCCGTTGTCAGCTCTTCCTCAAGCTTATGCCAATCAATCGTAAATGCGGAACGGCTCATCGATTGGCGGCTTCCGCCCGCGTGGCGGTCTGGTTCTGCCCCTTGAGCAAACCTTTCTTTTTCAGATACACCAGCAACAGTGAGACCGCAGCAGGCGTAACACCGGAAATTCGCGACGCCCGCGCGAGGGAATCCGGGCGCGCTGCCTGCAGTTTCTGTTTCACCTCGTTGGACAGGCCATCCACAACAGTGAAGTCGAAGTCATCCGGCAACGGCGTGTTTTCATAATGTCGCAGACGATCAATTTCTTCCTGCTGGCGATCGATGTAGCCGGAATACTTCGCACTGATCTCCACTTGTTCAGCCACGCGCGGATCGCTAACCGCCTGACCTTTGAGGTTGGCAAGGTCGCAGTAACCCAGCTCGGGGCGCTTGAGCAGATCGTAAAGGCTGTATTCACGAGTAAGCGGAGCGGGCAGTTTGGCCCGCAGTCGCTCCGCTTCCGGTGAGCGGGGCTGAATCCAGGTGCTCCGCAGACGCTGATCTTCCCGAATGATTTCCGCCTGCTTTGTTTCGAAGTGCGCCCAATGATTATCGGTGATCAATCCCATTTCCCGACCGATTTCAGTAAGACGCAGGTCGGCGTTGTCTTCGCGGAGCAACAGGCGGTATTCGGCACGACTGGTGAACATCCGGTAAGGCTCGGCGGTTCCCATGGTGATCAGGTCATCAACCAGCACGCCGATATAGGCCTGGTCGCGACGGGGGCACCAGGGCTCTTTTTCCTGTATACGCAGCGCCGCGTTGATGCCTGCAAGCAGTCCCTGGGCCGCCGCCTCCTCATAACCGGTCGTACCGTTGATCTGCCCGGCGAAGTAGAGGCCTTTGATGAACCTGGTTTCCAGGCTGTACTGCAAATCCTGCGGATTGAAAAAATCGTACTCAATGGCGTAGCCCGGCCGTGTAATGTGCGCGTTTTCAAATCCTTTTACCGAACGTACAAACTGCTGCTGCACATCGAAAGGCAAACTGGTGGAGATACCGTTCGGATAGATCTCGTGGGTATTCAACCCTTCGGGCTCAATAAAAATCTGATGGGAACTCTTATCGGCAAACCGATGAACCTTGTCCTCGATGGAAGGGCAGTAACGCGGTCCGACCCCTTCGATGACGCCGGTGTACATGGGTGAGCGATCGAGCCCGCTCTGGATGAGCTCGTGAGTGCGCTCATTGGTATGGGTAATCCAGCAACACAGTTGCTGTGGATGTTCTTCGACGCTGCCGAGCAAAGACATGGTGGGCCGCGGCTCGTCACCCCACTGCTCTTCCAGTTCCGAAAAATCGATGCTGCGGGCATCGATCCGCGGAGGCGTTCCAGTCTTCAGGCGACCGACGCGAAAGGGCATTTCCCGGAGCCGCTGGGCCAGCGCAATGGAGGGCGGCGCGCCGGCCCTCCCTCCGGAATGGTTTTCCAGGCCGATGTGGATGACGCCACCCAGAAAAGTGCCTGTGGTGAGGACAACGGTGCGGGCGAAAAAGCGGAGCCCCATCTGGGTCACCACGCCGTTGACTGTATCGCCTTCAACGATCAGATCGTCCACCGCCTGCTGAAAGATCTTGAGATTGGGCTGGTTCTCGAGCTGATACCGGATGGCCGCCTTGTAGAGCTCACGATCGGCCTGGGCGCGAGTCGCCCGAACCGCCGGTCCCTTGCGCGCATTCAGCAGGCGGAACTGGATCCCCGCCTGATCGGTGGCGCGGGCCATGGCGCCGCCGAGTGCGTCGATCTCCTTGACCAGGTGGCTTTTGCCGATACCCCCGATCGCCGGGTTGCAGGACATTTGGCCCAGGGTCTCGATGCTGTGAGTCAGCAGCAGAGTTCTGCATCCCATTCGCGCTGCAGCCAGGCAGGCCTCCGTCCCGGCGTGGCCGCCGCCGATAACAATGACGTCGAAATGTTCAGGGTAGCGCATGAGCGAGGAATTCCTGTGCAGGGTCGTCGCGACCGGGTCGGGAGAGGGCGGCCATTATATGTTGCTGGCGGCGCGTGTTCAAAAAACAATCCGACGGGAACTGCAGCGAGCTTCAGGTCACCGGGTTCAGCAATCACGTTTCCATAACAAAACGTATGAATAGGAATATGTATAGGAAGTATTGAGTAAGTTAGTAGTAGTGATGGTAATAAGGGGCGCTTCGTGCTGTTGGTAAGTGTTGTTTCCTGTTTTAAATCAGACACTTGTAAGAAGCACAACCACGCTGGAAGGGAGTGTTCCGACACTGTTCAGCCTGGACACAGACTGTGTACAGAAATCCCGTTTATAAACAGGGGAACCGATTGGCGCACTTATCCACATTTCGATCCCCGGGTTATTCAGGGGGATATACCGCTCTTATGGACAGCTTATAGGGAATTTGTCGGCAGATCAGGCAATTACAGCGCAAACCTGTGGAAATTTGTGAATAACCGTGTGGATGGTTGTGTGTGGTTTCGCAGAAGTCGCGTGAAGAACCACGTCCGGCGGGGTGTTCAGCCTCCGCTTTGGTTTTCCGGCCTTGTGGATAAAGATTTTCACCTTGTGGGCGACCTGACCAAAGCGTCAACGCCTGCGATCTCTGCCAACGCGACCATTGGGAGCGTGCGGCTTTTCCAACCGGGCCTGGGCCACCGGGTCAGGATCTTGCATCCGGGCCTTAGGCTGTAATGGTTTGCTCGCGCCATGACAGGGCCCACCACCCTCCAAATAAGAGAGCAGGATACTTTATGAATCCATCCGAGCAGCCGGGTGCTGCAGAGCACTCGCTTCCGGTCCTTCGCAAAGCTGCCTCCGGGATCCCCGGTTTTGATGAGGTCACCCATGGGGGGCTTCCCTATGGCCGGACGAGCCTGGTGTGCGGCGCGGCCGGGGCCGGCAAGACCCTGTTCGGGATGCAGTTCCTGGTGCGCGGCATCATTGACTATGACGAACCCGGAGTATTTCTGGCGTTCGAGGAGACCGAAGAGGACCTGAGCCAGAATGTCGCCTCCCTGGGCTTCGACCTGCGGGAACTGGTGGAGACGGGGAAGCTGGCACTGGACCATATCAGGGTTGAGCGCAGCGAGATCGAAGAAAGCGGGGAGTACAACCTGGAAGGGCTTTTCCTCCGCCTCGAGCTTGCCATCGAAACTGTCGGTGCGAAGCGGGTGGTAATCGACACGCTGGAAACCCTGTTCGGCGGCCTGAATGACTACGCGATTCTGCGTTCCGAGTTGCGGCGCTTGTTCCGCTGGCTCAAGGATCGGGGAGTCAGTGCCATAATTACCGCGGAGCGAGGCGAGGGGCAGCTGACCCGGCACGGACTGGAAGAATATGTTTCCGACTGCGTAATCCTGCTGGACCACCGGGTGACGGACCAGGTCTCCACTCGGCGATTACGAGTGGTCAAATATCGCGGCACCACGCACGGCACCAACGAATATCCCTTTCTCATCGACGAAGAGGGGATCACCGTCATGCCGATCACGGCTGCCGGTCTGCAACACGACGTGAGCGATGAGCGAGTCAGTACCGGGGTGCCGGGTTTGGATGGGATGCTCGGCGGGGAAGGTTACTTCCGGGGCAGCACCGTGCTGGTATCCGGCACGGCGGGTGCCGGAAAGAGCAGCCTCTCCGCCCATTTCGCGGACGCGACGTGCAGACGGGGGGAACACTGCCTGTACTTTGCCTTTGAAGAATCACCGGCTCAGATCAAGCGCAACATGGCGTCGATTGGCCTGGATCTTGGAAAACATGAAGAGCAGGGATTGCTGAAGTTCGTTTCGGCCCGTCCAACCATGTACGGCCTGGAAACCCACCTGGCCATCATGCACAAGCTGATTCGCGAGTTTCAGCCGAGGGCGGTCGTCGTGGATCCGGTGAGCAATCTGATCTCCGCCGCGAGTCAACAGGATGCGCATCAGATGGTGGTGCGGCTCATCGACCATCTGAAGAGCCACGGAGTGACCGCGGTGATGACCAGCCTCACCGGAGGGGGGGAGGCGGAAGAAGGCACGGAAGTGGCGATATCGTCCATCGTGGATACCTGGTTGCTGGTGCGCAGCCTGGAGTCCAGTGGCGAGCGTAACCGCGGGTTGTACGTGCTGAAGTCGCGGGGGATGAATCATTCGCACCAGGTGCGTGAATTCGTGATCACTTCTGACGGTATCGAGCTGGTGGAGGTGTATGTGGGGCCCGAAGGTGTGCTGACCGGTTCAGCCCGGGCTCAACAGGAAGACAGGGAGCGCGCGGCCCGGCGAATGCGAGAGCAGGAGATCGCACGCAAACAGCGCGAGCTGGAGCGCAAGCGCAAGGCACTGGAACATTCCATCGAGGCAATGCGAGCGGAGTTCGAGTCCGAGGAGGAGGAGATTTCAATGAGTATTGCCCAGCAAAGGATTGCCGAAGAGCAGTTGCGGGAAGATCGCCTCGAGATGGCAGCGCGTCGAGGTGCGGATCGTAAGGAAGCCGGCAAGCAATCCGAGGAGTAACAAAATGACCTCCAATCAAGACACGCCCTCCGAGGGCAAGGCGCCGTGGACCCTGCGGCTATATGTTGCGGGCGAGAACCAGAAATCGCGAACCGCGCTGACCAACCTGACCCGGCTTTGTGAAAGTCATCTTGGCGAGGGTCATTATGAAATTGAAGTGATCGACCTGATGAAGAATCCCCAACTTGCGAAGGTGGACCAGATTCTCGCCATCCCCACTCTGATCCGGAAGATTCCGGAACCGATGAAGCGGGTGATTGGGGACCTTTCCAATGCGGAGCGGGCCATGCTGGCGCTAGACCTCAGTGAACTCGAAAAAGAGTAGCGCCGTGAGCCGCAGGGACGAACTCATCCTGGAGCTCTTCGTGCAAGGGCAGTCGGCTCGTTCGAGCGCGGCCGTGGAAGCCGTGCGCCGAATTTGCGAAAAAGAGCTCGGGAGCTATCAGCTGGAGGTGATCG
This sequence comes from Gilvimarinus sp. F26214L, assembly GCF_054401055.1. Classification (NCBI taxonomy): domain Bacteria; kingdom Pseudomonadati; phylum Pseudomonadota; class Gammaproteobacteria; order Cellvibrionales; family Cellvibrionaceae; genus Gilvimarinus; species Gilvimarinus sp. F26214L. The sequence goes on from NZ_JBTIYG010000002.1 coordinate 66,124, forward strand.
ACATTCACCAGCATCCAGAGCGTGTACAGCAAGCGGGCATTATCGCAACACCGGCGCTGGTACGCTGCAGTCCCAAGCCGATCCTGCACACGGTGGGGCGACTGACCGACGAACGAATCCGCGAAGGCCTTGGAATCGATGACACAAAACACCTGGACTCCTGACGACAACGAACTGAATCTGGTCAGGCGGCTGGCTGAGGCCGAGGATACACTGTCCGCCATCCGTGGCGGAGAGGTGGACGCGGTGGTGGTCGACGGGGCGAGCGGCCAGCAGATCTATACCTTGCAGAGCCCGGACGAGCCGTTCCGCGTGTTTGTGGAGCAGATGCAGGAAGGCGCGTTGACCCTGAATGGGGACGGCACCATCATTTATTGCAACCGGTTTTTTGCGGATCTTGTGGGGCGCCCACTGGAGCAGGTTCGCGGCCAGTCCATTGAAGCCTACATTCTTCCCCGGGACCTGGGCCATTTCACGGAGATGTTCCAGGCGGCCAGAAGTACTGTGCACCGCGGGGAATGCTGGATTATGGACAGCAGAGGCGAAGGTCGGCCGGTGCAGTTGGCCTTCAACCCGTTGCCGTCGACAGACCTGCAGATGTTCGGGGTGGTGGTCACCGACCTGACCGAGCGGGAGCGCGCCAAGCAGCTGGAGGCCGCCCGGCTGGCAGCGGAGGAAGCCAACGCGGCGCGGGACCAGTTTCTGGCGGTTGTGAGCCACGAACTGCGCACACCGCTGAACGCCGTCCTGGGGTGGACGCAGTTGCTGCGCCAGCAGCAGGGCTTGCCATCCGCAGCGGACCGGGGCCTGCAAATTATCGAGCGCAGTGCCTGGGCCCAGGCGCAGCTCATTGACGACCTGTTAGATGTGTCGAGAATCCTAGCAGGCAAACTGCGGTTGGATCTTCGTCCCTTGGATCTGTCGCCCGTGGTGGAAGCAAGTGTCGGGACCATTCAGCCCGAAGCCGACGCAAAGAACATCGCGCTTGAGTATAAGAAGCCGGACAAATTGCTGAGGGTGCGGGGCGACCCCGATCGTTTGCAGCAGGTGATCGTCAATCTGCTGTCCAACGCCGTTAAATTCACGCCGACCGGGGGGCGCGTGACGGTTCGCCTGCAGGAAGCGAACGGCACAGCGGAGTTGCAGGTCATTGATACAGGCATTGGGATACCGCCGGAATACCTGCCCCAGATGTTCGAGTTGTACCGGCAGATCGAAGGTAGCACGACGCGGCGCACGGGCGGCCTGGGACTGGGGCTTGCCATCGTGAAGGAGCTCACTGAAATCCACGGTGGCACAGTGGCTGCCCGGAGCGCCGGCAAGGACCAAGGATCGACCTTTGTGGTGCGTCTGCCACTACTGGAAGCGAATGTCGTGGAGCAGGAGCGGGTCGAACCTGTCGCCGAAGATCATCGCCACGAGCTCGCCGGCGCTCGGGTCTTGCTTGTCGAGGACGAGGAGGTGGCTCGAGACATGCTGGCCCAGGTGCTTCAGCTTGCCGGCGCTCAGGTGGTGGCCGTGGGGACGGCGGGCGAAGCCCTCCAGGTGCTCGGCGAGGTGGAGGTGGATCTCATGGTAAGCGATATCGGGCTGCCCGGTATGGACGGATATGAGCTAATTCGAAAGGTCCGCGCCGGGGGACGCTCCGGCCGCACATTGCCTGCAATTGCGCTGACCGCGTTTGCCGGTCGGGAAGACCGGCGACGGGCTCTGCTGGCCGGGTATCAGGTGCACATCTCCAAACCCGTTGACCAGCACGAACTTTATGCAGCCATTTCCAGCCTCGCGGGAAAGAGTTGAGGTTGATGTTCAACCCTTGCGTCGATGAAATGTTTTTGGCCGCAAAGGAACAATTGCCTTCAGGGTCCCGGAAGCGCAGGGGTTGGAAAGATCACCGAACCTGCTGCTAGCAGCTTCGCCCGGGACAAAGTTCAACGGGCGTTATTTTCCGATGCAGAAGCTCGAAAAAATCTTTCCAAGCAAGTCATCCGCAGTCACCTGCCCTGTAATTTCGCCGAGGGCCTGCTGACTGCAACGCAAGTCCTCCGCCACCAGTTCTCCAGCGCCTGCCCGGAGTTGGTTCTCGGCCTGGTCGAGGTACATTTGTGCCCGCTCCAGCGCGTTGAGGTGGCGACGCCGGGCGGTGAAGCTCCCTTCACCAGCTCCGGAATAACCCGCGACCGTCTTCAGATGCTGCTTGAGAAGATCGAGGCCCGCGCCGCTCTTCGCGGAAAGAAAAACTTTGGTGATATCGTTATCAGTTATTTTTGGCTGCTGGTCGCGCAGGTCGATTTTGTTCGCGACGACAGTCACCTTGGATTTGTCCGGCAGTTCGCCGACGAAATCCGGCCAGAGGCTTTCAAGAGAGAGATCCGGCTCCTTCTGCAGGTCCACCACGAGCAGGATGCGGTCGGCCTGGGTGAACTCGGCCTGGGCCCGTTCGATACCGATTCGCTCGACTTCGTCGGGGTTGGAGCGCAGACCTGCCGTGTCGATCAGGTGCAGCGGCATGCCGTCCAGGTGGATATGCTCGCGTAGCACGTCCCGGGTGGTGCCTTCGATGTCCGTGACAATGGCGGTGTTCTTCTGCGCGATCGCGTTGAGCAGGCTGGATTTCCCTGCGTTCGGTCGGCCGGCAATGGCGACGCGGATGCCTTCGCGCATAATGATGCCCTGCTGGGATTCGCGCAGGAGCAATTGCAATTGGCTGCGCACGGATTCCAGCTGCCGGGCGATATTGCCGTCCGAGAGAAAATCGATTTCCTCCTCGGGGAAATCTATCGCGGCTTCCACGTAGATGCGTAGCTGTGTGAGTGAATCAACGAGGGCGTGAATGCGTTGGGAGAAAACACCCTGGAGGGAATTGACAGCGTTGCGCGCGCTCTGCTGAGAACTGGCGTCAATCAGGTCGGCAATGGCTTCCGCCTGTGACAGGTCGAGTTTGTCGTTAAGAAAGGCGCGCTGAGAAAACTCCCCCGGTTGGGCCAGATGGGCGCCGCGCTGCAGGCAGGATTGCAGGATGCTGTCGAGGACCACGGGCCCGCCATGGCCCTGAAGTTCCACGCAGTCCTCGCCGGTGAAAGAGTGGGGCGAGGCAAAGTAGATGGCAAGGCCCTCATCCAGGAGCTCGCCGGAAAAATCGCGGAATGTGGAAAAATGGGCGTAGCGCGGTCGGAGAGCGCGACCGGTGATGGCTTCACCGATGGTCTTCGCCTGCGGGCCCGAGAGCCTCACGATGCCGATGCCCCCGCGACCGGGGGCAGTGGCAATGGCGGCAATGGTGCTGGTGCTCATGGCAAACGTGGCAGGGCTCAGGCCTTGGCCTCGCCCTTTTCGATCTGACGGGTGATGAACCACTGCTGGGCGATGGAGAGAGCTCCGTTGACGACCCAGTACAGCACGAGGCCGGCCGGGAAGAACATGAACATGACGGTGAACACGACGGGCATCATCTGCATCACTTTCTGTTGAGTCGGGTCCTGAGCCGGCGGGTTCAACTTCATCTGGAACCAGAAGGTCGCGCCGTAGATCAGCGGAAGGATGTAGAAAGGATCCTTCACGGACAGATCCGCGATCCAGAGGAAGGGTGCGTGCCGCAGTTCGACGCTCTCCATCAGTACCCAGTACAGGGCGATGAAAACGGGCATTTGCAGCAGCATGGGCAGGCAGCCCTTCATGGGGTTGATCTTCTCTTTCTTGTAGAGCTTGATCATTTCTTCGGAGAACTTCTGGCGGTTATCTCCGTACCGCTCCTTGAGCTCCTGCATTCTCGGCGCAAACTTGCGCATTTTCGCCATGGACCGGAAGCCCGCGGCGGAGAGGTGGAAGAATGCAGCTTTCACTGCAACCACCAGGAGGATGATTGCCACGCCCCAGTTGCCGACGAAGCCGTGAATCCAGCTCAGGAAGTAGAACAATGGGAGGCAGATAAACCAGAGCGGACCGTAGTCGATGGTCCGTTCCAGATACGGGGCAATCTCGTCCAGCCGGTTAATGTCCTTGGGGCCGGCGTAGAACTGGGCCGAGATAACGTCCTGCTGCCCCGGCTGCACCTGGTGTGCCGGTCCGGTGAAGCCAAACAGGTATTGGTTGCGGTCCGGCAATTTGCGGAACGAGTAGGCGTGGCTCTCGTCGGGAGCGGGAATCCAGGCGCTGATAAAGTAGTGTTGGACCATGGCCACCCAGCCACCGGTGCGTTCGAAGTTCACGCGCTGGTCGGCAATGTCTTCGAAGTCGTACTTCTGGTAGTTCTCATCCTGGCGGGTGGTGGCGACGCCCAGGAAACTGCGCATGCCAAAACCGGCCTGACGGCTTGGGTTGTGGTCGTCCCGTTTGATCTGGCCATAGAGGTGCGCGAGCCAGGGTTCGCTGCCCTGGTTGTCCACGAGATAATTGAGATCAACAAGATTTTCGTTCTTGTGGAAAATGAAACGCTTGGTGATGGTGACATCGCCCTGTTCCAGGCTCAGATCGACGGTCAGGGTGTCCGCGTTGTCCGGCATCCGGTACTCGCTCTGAGCAACAGAATAGACCGGGCGTTCGCCGTTGGGCAGGTCGGTGCCATTGCGACCGACCAGGCCGCTCTGGGCGATGTATACCATCGATCGGTTGCGATTGAGGAGCACCAGTGGCTCCTCACTATTCAGCTCAGCGTCGTGCTGCGGCAGGGCGGCCTTTACGATATCGCCGCCGTGGGTATCGATCACCACTTCCAGGTTGCCCGTGTGAACAGTGATGAGTTGGGCGCCGCCGGTTTCGGCCTGGGGTGCTGCAGGCGCTTCAGGCTGAACCGCTTGAGGGATTTCCTGGGCAGCATCGCTGGGCACCGGAGCGTCGGACGAGGTGTCCGCGGGCGCTGGAACCGGGTCCACATCGCTGAGAGTGGTGCTGGTTTCCAGTTTGGGGCGACGCGCCTCCTGAAACTCGCCCCATTCGATGACCAGCATGAGGGCGATCCCAGCCATGGCTATCAAGAGGGTAGTTCGGAGCCAGTCGGACACGTTAGTTTCGATTTTCAATGCTTGTCTTCTCTGTCTGATCGGTTTGAGAGACTGCGCGTTCGCAACCGGGTACCCAGTCAATGCCGCCAGGGTGCAAAGGGTGACATTTGGCGAGGCGTTTGACAGTCAGCCAGCCACCTTTGAGAACGCCGTAACGTTCAACGGCTTCTTCGCCATAATGGGAGCACGTTGGGTAAAAGCGGCAACAGTCGCCAAGCAGGGGACTGATGGCGTAGCGATACGCGCGAATGAAGCTGATAGCTAGTTTGCGCATGAAGCAGTATCTCGGGACGCTTTTTCGCTTAACCGGGACCACTGCCGGGTCAGCAACGCGTTCAGCTCTCGGTCGCTGAGTCGGTCCAGTTGGCTGCGGGCGAGCACTATAGCATCGACGCCGGGCAGTTTGTGTTGGTTCAGGCGGAAAGTCTCGCGGGCGTGGCGCTTGATGCGGTTGCGCTGCACAGCCAGGCGGACATTCTTTTTGCCAATCACCAAACCCAGCCTTGGCTGCTGAAGGGAGTTGGGGCTGGCCAGAATAAGGAGGTGACGGTGTGAGACCTTGTATTTGGCGTGGCTGAATACGCGCTGGAAGTCCGGGCTGCCAAGCAGGCGGGAGGACTTCCGGAAACTCAAATCAGCCACGCCCGATACACCGGCGTCCCGGAAGTTATGCCGAGAGACGCTTGCGACCTTTTGCGCGGCGACGGGCCAGAATCTGACGACCGCCTTTGGTGGCCATCCGGGCGCGGAAGCCGTGGGCGCGCTTGCGCTTGAGTACGCTGGGTTGAAAAGTTCTTTTCATGACGTCTTCCTGCCTTTTATACAGCTGAGTTTGGCGAACGGCCTGAATGGCCCGGGACCGCCAAGTGGCAGTGCCCCAAAAAGCCGCGGGATTGTAAAGAATCGAACCCGGTAAATCAACGCTTGGATCGGTGCCGGTCGGGCGGGGGGTTGCAAGTTTGGTTCTTTGTTGGGGTGTTTGAATCCACGACACGGCGGGTTCCACTGGATATGGGGCTGTATACACACTGCTTATAAACATGTTATCCACACTGGAAGGTTAAAAAACAAACAATAAAAGCGATTTCCACTGTGGGTAATAACTACGCGTTTTGTCGTAGTAAGCTACTGAATGGAAAGCTAAAACGAGGCATCGGAGGAGCAAAAATGTGTGCCGGGTGGTGTGGATAAGTTGCGCCCTTCAGGTTAAACTGAGCGCCTGCTGTTGCCGATGTGGATGGTGCGGCCTGGGGGGGTGCAATCCCCCACCAAGTGTCAACGGATATCAGGCGGGCAGCACAGAAGAAGTCGAGCGCACGGGCAAGAAGGCGCGATCAGTACTGTCGTTACCAGGGTCGGCCGGTGGGTTTGCAACCGGCCTGGCAGTAACCGGCAGCCACCACCTTAAATTGCCAAGAAACCGAATTGATCAGTACGGCCACCGAGCCCGTCGACCGGGTTTCGAGGGTTTGTGCGCCCTGCGGAAAGTGGTGGCGAAAACAGACGGCGAATTCAAGCCGTGGGAGCTATGCGAGAGTTTAAGAATTGGTCTGATATGAGGACAGAAGACGAGGGGAGAGACGTGCCGGAAGCTATTTGGGGCAAGTGTGCTGCGCATCTGGCCGATGAGCTGCCGTCCCAACAGTTCAATACCTGGATCCGGCCGCTGAGAGTGGAAGCTGGCGTCGCGGACTCGCTGACGCTGCTGGCGCCCAACCGCTTCATCCTTGATTGGGTTTCAGAGAAGTTTTTGAATCGGATCCGGGAGCTGGTCGGAGAGTATTGCGCGGGTCAGTCCCTGCCGGTGGCGCTTGGGGTACTGAACGGCCAGTCCGCGGGCGTGCAGCCGCCGCGGTCCGCCCCCAGGACGGGTGGCGGCGAGCAGCGGGCTGCTCCAGAGCCTATGCGTCCTCCCGTACCGGGTCCGGCAGGGATCGCCAAACCGGTTATCCAGCGTGCCGAGGTGGAGGGGGGGCTCCAGCACCGGAGCTATCTCAATAAGAATTTCACCTTCAAGAGTTTTGTGGAGGGCAAGTCGAACCAACTGGGGCTGGCTGCGGCGCATCAGGTCGCCGAGAACCCCGGGGGGTCTTACAACCCCTTGTTCATATACGGCGGGGTGGGTTTGGGGAAGACCCACCTGATGCATGCGGTGGGCAATGCGTTGCTGGAGAAGGATCCGAACGCAAAGGTGGTTTATCTGCACTCAGAGCGTTTCGTCCAGGACATGATCAAGGCGCTCCAACTCAACGCGATGAACGATTTCAAGCGTTATTACCGCTCTGTAGATGCCCTTCTGATCGACGACATTCAGTTCTTCGCGGGCAAGGACCGCTCCCAGGAGGAGTTCTTTCATACCTTCAATGCGCTTCTTGAGGGTGGGCAGCAGATCATTCTGACCTGCGACCGCTACCCCAAGGAGATTAATGGCCTGGAGGAGCGGCTGAAGTCGCGCTTTGGCTGGGGGCTGACCGTGGCGGTGGAGCCGCCCGAGCTGGAAACCCGGGTGGCCATTCTCCTCAAGAAGGCTGAGGAGAGCAAAATGGATCTGCCGCACGATGCGGCGTTCTTTATCGCTCAGCGGATCCGCTCCAATATCCGTGAGCTGGAGGGCGCTCTCAAACGCGTGATCGCCAACGCCCACTTCATGGGTCGGAAGATCGATGTGGATCTGGTGCGTGAAGCGCTTAAAGATCTGCTGGCTTTGCAGGACAAGCAGGTGAGCATCGACAATATTCAGCGTGTGGTGGCGGAGTATTACAAGATCAAGGTGAGCGATCTGCTATCAAAACGCCGGAGCCGTTCGGTTGCGCGACCGCGACAGGTGGCCATGGCCCTTGCCAAGGAGCTGACCAACCATAGCCTTCCGGAAATAGGCGACGCGTTCGGTGGTCGCGACCACACGACGGTGTTGCACGCCTGCCGAAAGATCAAGACCTTGAAAGAAGAGGATGCGGATATTCGCGAGGACGCGAAGAACCTGCTGCGGTCCCTGACCACTTGAGTTAGCGGAAATCAGTTGTCTTGCACAAGTCGGCACTCGATAATTGCGGCTCGCGCGAGCCGGCCATCGTTGAGGTCGACCACCGTCGGAAAAAATCGTCGAACAAAGAGATAAAGCAATGAAATTTACAGTGTCTCGCGAAAACTTGTTGAAACCGCTGCAGTTGGTGGCGGGGGTTGTGGAGCGTCGGCAGACTCTGCCGGTTCTGGCCAACGTTCTGATGGTGCTGGAGGGGGACAAGCTGTCGCTCACGGGCACGGATCTGGAAGTGGAGATCGTGGCGCGGGTGTCGCTGCCTCAGAAAGGGGAGAGTGGCGAGACCACTGTCCCGGCCAAGAAATTTGTGGATATCTGCCGCTCGCTGCCAGAGGGTGCAGAGATCCATTTTGCGGAAGAAGAAGATCGCGTCACCTTGCGCAGTGGCAGCAGTCGTTTCGTACTGTCCACCCTCCCCAGCAGCAACTTCCCTAACGTCGAGCAAGGCGCCGGCGAACTGCAGTTTGTCTGCCCCCAGGCGACTATCAAAAATCTGATCGATAGCACCTCGTTCGCGATGGCCCAGCAGGATGTTCGTTACTATTTGAACGGTATGCTGTGGGAGGTTCAGAACCAGCAGCTTCGCTGCGTTGCTACTGATGGCCATCGGCTGGCCATGTGCACCAAGGCCGCCGATGTGAATGTGGCCGAAACCGTGCAGGCGGTGGTGCCGCGCAAGGGTATTCTGGAGCTGTCCCGCCTGTTGGGCGATGAAGAGGGCTCGGTCGCAATCACTCTTGGAGACAAGCACGTGCAGGTGGCCACTGGGGCATTTACCTTCACTTCGAAACTGGTGGACGGGAAGTTCCCCGACTACGAACGGGTGTTGCCCCGTGGCGGGAACAACGTGCTGTTCGCGGATCGGCTGGCACTGCGCCAGGCGTTCAGCCGGGTGGCGATCCTCTCGAACGAGAAGTACCGCGGCGTACGGTTGACGCTCAGCGACGGTTCAATAGTGCTGGTGGCGAACAACCCGGAGCAGGACGAGGCGGAGGAGCAACTTACTGTCGACTATAGCGGCGATCGCCTGGAAATCGGCTTCAATATCGGGTATCTGCTGGATGTGACGAATGTGCTGCAGACGGACAACATCAAGATGATATTTGTGGATGCGAATACCAGCGCGCTGATTGAATCGCCTGAGGGTGGCGACGCCACCTATGTAATCATGCCCATGCGGCTTTGAAGCTCGCCCCGCGCTCATTTCCCAGGGCTGTTCCACAGCCCTCCACCTCCCGGACGGAGAGGTCTCCTTCCCAGCCATGCCTTTGACTCGGCTGATCATCAACAATCTGCGCAACCTCCAGGCAGTGGAGTTGCGCACCCACTCCCGGCTCAACATTATCTATGGCGAGAACGGGAGCGGTAAAACCAGCCTTCTGGAAGGTGTGCACCTGTTGGGCCTGGGACGCTCCTTCCGCAGTCACCGCACCAAACCTCTCATCAACTATGAAGCGGACAAGCTCACCGTCTTCGGGGAGCTGAACCGGGACGGGCAGAGCACGCGGATCGGTGTGGAGAAGAGCCGCGAGGGTGATACCCACCTTCGGGTAGATGGCCGGAACGTAGTATCTGCAGCGGAGCTCGCGGGTCACCTGCCTGTTCTTGCGTTGAACGCCGATAGCTTCGCGTTGGTGAGCGGTCCACCCAAGCCACGGAGGCAGCTGCTCGACTGGATAGCGTTCCACGTGGAACCAAGCTTCATGGGTATCTGGCGGAACCTGCAGCACTGCCTCAAACACCGGAATAGTCTTGTGCGGCGTGGTAGAATAAGCACTGCGGAATTGGAGCCCTGGGACCTCCAACTTGGTGGTCTGTCCGCCGATATCGACGGCATTCGAAGGGCGAGTTTTGACGCGCTGATGGAGGCCCTGGGGCCGCCTGAGAGCCTGTTGCCGGGTGTTGGCTCGCTGGAGATGAGTTACCGACGGGGGTGGAGAGCCGGCGAAGACTATCGCACCATTCTCGAACAATCACTCGAGTCGGACTTGCAGCGCGGGTTTACGCAAACGGGACCGCACCGCGCCGACATTCGGATTACGGTTAACGGCGAGAACGCGGCTGAGGTCCTGTCCCGCGGGCAGCAAAAGGTCCTTGTCGCAGCACTGGTGGTGGGGCAGGGCCGGGTGTTCAAGCGGTTGGCCCAACGGCAGGTCGTCTATCTGGTTGATGACCTGCCAGCAGAGTTGGACGTGAGCCACAGTCGCCAGCTCGGCACCTGGCTGGACGAACTGGATGCCCAGGTGTTTGTCACTGGCGTCGAGAAGGATTCATTGACGGGAATGTGGCCCAGCGATCAACTGGTCCATGCTCATGTGTTTCACGTGGAACACGGCAGAGTAAGCCAGGAATAAACGCCGAGCGCACGATCCGTACGTAAAGCAAGGCATTGGTAATTTGAAGAGGCTTTCCGAAAGCCGGTATCTGGAGAAATCTATGACGGGTGAAACCACCTACGATTCGTCGAGCATCAAGGTTCTGAAGGGCCTGGACGCGGTGCGCAAGCGACCAGGCATGTACATCGGGGATACCGATGACGGCACGGGCCTGCACCACATGGTCTTCGAATTGGTGGACAACTCCATTGACGAGGCTCTGGCCGGCCACTGCTCAGAAATTACTGTCATCATCCATCCAGATGAGTCGGTCTCCGTATCAGACAACGGCCGGGGTATTCCGACCGAGGTTCACGAAGAGGGGGTCTCCGCCGCGGAAGTGATCATGACCGTACTCCACGCGGGCGGTAAGTTCGACGACAATACCTACAAGGTTTCCGGGGGGCTTCACGGCGTCGGGGTCTCGGTGGTTAACGCACTGTCGGAGCATTTGAAACTCACGATCCGCCGCGGCGGCAAGGTGTGGGAGCAGGTCTACCAGCACGGTGTACCCCAGGCGCCGCTAGCCGTCGTCGGCGAGACCAGCGCCAGCGGGACCGCCGTGCACTTCGTTCCATCTCGGGAAACCTTCACCAACATCGCCTTCCATTTCGACTACCTGGCCAAGCGCCTGAGAGAGCTTTCCTTCCTGAATTCCGGCGTTCGTATCGTTCTGAAAGACGAACGGAGCGGCAAGGAGGAGATTTACCAGTACGAGGGCGGGCTCAAAGCCTTTGTGGAGTTCCTGAACCACGCCAAAACCCCGATCAACAAGGTCATGCACATCAACCACGAGCGGGAAGACGGCATCGCTGTGGAGGTTGCCCTGCAGTGGAACGACAGCTTCCAGGAGAACATTTACAGCTACACCAATAACATCCCCCAGCGGGACGGGGGTACCCACCTGGCCGGCTTCCGGGCGGCACTGACCCGCAGCCTCAACAGCTATATCGAAAAAGAGGCGGTTACGAAGAAGGACAAGGTCAACACCACCGGCGATGACGCCCGTGAGGGCCTGACGGCGATCATCTCCGTGAAGGTACCGGACCCCAAGTTTTCCTCCCAGACTAAAGACAAGCTGGTGTCTTCCGAGGTGAAAACCGCTGTTGAGCAGGAGATGGGTAAGGCCTTCAACGATTATCTGCTGGAAAACCCCCAGGATGCCAAGGCCATCGTCGGCAAAATGATCGACGCTGCGAAGGCGCGCGAAGCCGCCCGCAAGGCGCGGGAAATGACGCGACGAAAGGGCGCACTGGACATTGCCGGGCTGCCCGGCAAACTTGCCGACTGCCAGGAAAAAGACCCGGCTCTCTCCGAAATCTACCTGGTGGAGGGTGATTCGGCGGGCGGATCGGCCAAGCAGGGGCGTGATCGAAGGACCCAAGCCATCCTCCCGCTCAAGGGCAAGATCCTGAACGTGGAAAAGGCCCGATTCGACAAGATGCTGTCCTCCGCGGAGGTCGGTACCCTGATCACCGCACTGGGCTGCGGCATCGGCGGTGAGGAGTTCGATCCGGACAAACTGCGTTATCACAGCATTATCATCATGACGGACGCGGACGTGGACGGCTCTCACATCCGTACCTTGCTGCTGACCTTCTTCTTCCGGCAAATGCGGGAACTGGTCGAACGGGGCCACGTATTCATTGCACAGCCGCCGCTATACAAGATCAGCAAGGGTAAGCAGGAGCAGTACCTGAAGGATGAGGAAGCCCTGACGCGATTCCTGACCCAGTCCGCCCTGGACGGCGCCAGCCTGCACGTGAGCCCTGATGCGCCCGGAATCAGCGGCGAGGCGCTGGAAGCGCTGGTCAGCCAGTACCGCACAGTGATGGCCACCATCGAGCGACTCTCCCGGCTTTACCCCCGGGAAGTCATGGACCAGATGATCTATCTGCCCGGCCTGACCGAAGCGCAACTGGGCGATCGGTCCGAGATGGAGAGCTGGTGTCAGCAGTTACAGGCGCGCCTCGTTGCCAACAACCAGACAGGCAGCCACCGTTATGTGGTCAGTGCTGAAGAAGACTCGGAACGGCATCTCTACCTGCCCAAGGTGGATATTGTCGCCCACGGGGTTCCCACCACCTACCGCATCACCAAGGATTTCTTCAGCTCGGGCGAATATCAGTCCTTCGTGAAACTGGGAGACGCACTGAACGGCTTGCTGGAAGAGGGAGCGTACATTAAACGTGGGGAGCGTCGGGCAACCATTTCCTCGTTCACCGAGGCCCTTGGCTGGCTCATGCATGAATCCCGGCGGGGCTACAGCGTCCAGCGCTACAAGGGCCTGGGAGAAATGAATCCCGACCAGCTTTGGGAGACCACCATGGACCCCAATACCCGTCGTATGCTGCGTGTTACCGTTGAAGATGCCATTGCTGCGGACCAGATTTTTACGACATTGATGGGCGACCACGTGGAGCCGCGCCGCGACTTCATCGAAACCAACGCGCTCGCGGTCGCCAATCTGGACGTTTAACAGAAGGGTAGCTGTGATCTCTGCTCGCGGGGCGACCAGACGGTCGCGTGCCCTCCGGCGTCCGGGCCAGGGCCGGCGACAAAAGGTCCGAGTCGACTTGCCGCGCCCGGAGCATCTCGCGCCGGAGGGCTACTTCAAGGGTTCTGCGAGAAGGGAAGATGGACCTGACCGAATAGTCAAAACAGCCTGTCAGGAACCCTGTCTTCTCCCTGGTGCCATCTCCGCCATCTGACCTTCAATCCATTCCTTCACTTCGGCAATCACAGCACGGCTGTCGCGCCCGCCGGTGGCAATCGGTTCGCCAATCACCACGGTAATCGTTCCCGGGTATTTCAGAAAGGTCTTGGCCGGCCAGCACTCCCCGGCGTTGTGGGCTACGGGAATCACCGAGACCCCGGCGGTTGCGGCGACATCAACACCGCTGCGCGCGTAATGGCCGACCTTTCCCGGAGCGGTCCGGGTGCCTTCGGGAAAGACGAGGAGGTTGAACCCATCCCGAATGCGTTTGGCCCCCTCCCGTTTGACCTGCCGCAAGGCCTGCATCGGAGAGCTGCGATCAATGGCAATGGGTTTCAGGGTTGCCAGCCCCCAGCCGAAAAAGGGCAGGAACAGGAGAGAGCGTTTGAGAATCGTGCACAAAGGCTGAAAATAATACTGGAGGAAAACAGTTTCCCAGATGGTCTGGTGCTTGGACAGGATCACGTGCGGCCCGTTGATTCTGCCGCGGTTGTGGTCGATCAGATTCAATCGAATTCCGCAGGTTATCCGCAGCCACCAGATCACGAAGCGATTCCATACCAGCACCACATGGAATCGCGATTTCACGGGCAGGAGCCAGAGCACCAGACTCAATGTCCCGAACAGGATGCCGGTGAAACCATAGCCAAGATAAAAAAGGACCGAGCGCAGTAAAAGCATCAGGGTGAATAGTGCTCCAGTATGTAGTCGGCCGCAGCGGAAAGATCATCAAGGATCTTCACACGCTGGCGAAGGGATTCAGGCATGTTGCGAAGTGTTTTGCTACCCTTTCCGGTTCGGACCAGAATAGGATCGCAGCCCTTGCTCAGTGCCGCTTCCAGGTCGCGCTGGCTGTCGCCAACCAGCGGCGCGCCGCGTGCTGACATTCCCAACTCCGCCTCGATCGCGGTAATCAATCCGGACCTTGGCTTGCGACAATCACAGTCGTCATCGGGCAGATGTGGACAGTAGAAAATCCCCCCCAGTTCGCCCCCTAGCCCGTGCAGCAGCATCGTCAGCTTTTCGTGCATTGCTTCCAGGTCTTCCAGCTCGAAAAGGCCGCGCCCGAGTCCGCTCTGGTTGGTTGCGACCGCCACGGTAAAGCCCGCCTGTGACAGTTTGGCGATGGCCTCGAGACTGCCCGGAATCGGCTGAAACTCGGCCGCCGATTTTACATAGTGGTCAGAGTCGTAATTGATCACACCGTCGCGATCGATGATTACCAGGGACATGAAGCGTTCCGAAGAAAAAGGTAAGCCAGAAAGCCGGCACACGGCGGCAGTGGATTGGCGAGCCGGGTCGTTCAGCTTGGCGGGCCGGTGATGCGCATTATGCAGCGGCCCGCCACGGCAACAGCAACGGGTCAGGCATTGCTGAGCTGTGAGATATCCGCCACCTGCAGAAACAGGTCGCGCAGTTGTTGCAGCAGGGCCAGACGATTGCCGCGCAGCGCCTCGTCCTCGGTCATTACCATGACCGAATCGAAGAACGCATCGACACCTTCCCTGAGGCTCGCGAGTGATTCCAGCCCTTCGGTGTACTTCTGCCCCGCGAAAAGCGGCAATGTCTCTTCCTGCTTCTGTGCGAGGGACTGGGCCAGCTTCTGTTCCGCATTTTCTTTCAGCAGGCCTGTGTCCAGCTTGGAGGCGGCCGCGCCCCCCTGTTTGGCGAGAATATTGGACACCCGCTTGTTGGCGGCTGCCAGTGCCTGGGCTTCCGGCAGTTGGCTGAAGCGGTGCACTGCTTTCACCCGTGAATCGAAGTCGAGCGGCACGGTAATATTCCGCGCGCTTACGGCCTGAAAAACCTGCACCGGAATACCCGCTTCCTCATACCAGGCCCGGAAGCGTTCAATCATGTAGCCGAGGACTTCGTTCACCACATTGTCGTTGGCGGGCAGCCCGTCGAAATTATCGCGAGCGCTCTCCAGCAATTCCGCAAGGTCCAGCGGCAATTGCTTTTCCACCAGAATACGCAGAACCGCCAGACTGGCGCGCCGCAAAGCAAAGGGGTCCTTCGATCCGGTGGGTGGCTGACCGATGCCAAAAATCCCCACCAGCGTGTCCAGTCGATCCGCCAGAGCAAGCGCGCAGCCGGTCAGGCTCGCCGGTAGATCATCCCCGGCAAAACGGGGCAGGTACTGTTCGCGAATGGCCTGGGCGACCTGTTCCGGCTCACCGTCGTGGCGAGCGTAATAGCTTCCGGCAATTCCTTGCAGATTATCAAACTCCAGAACCATCTCTGAAGCGAGATCCGCCTTCGCAAGCCACGCGGCCCGCTCCGCCTGATCGGCATCGCAGCCGATGCGCTCCGCAATAAAGCCCGCGACTTTTTTCACTCGCCGGGTTTTGTCCAGCAAACTGCCAAGCTTTTCCTGGAAGACGATGTTGCCCAGGGGCTCGACGCGATCTTCCAGGCGGGTCTTCTTGTCCGTCTCGAAAAAGAAGGCGGCATCACTGAGGCGCGGACGAATCACCCGTTCGTTGCCTTCGACCACCTGGGCGCTGTCCCGGCTTTCGATGTTGGAAATAAACACGAAATTGGGGAGCAGGGCGCCTTCATCATTCACCACGTGAAAATACTTCTGATGCTCTTTCATGGATGAAACCAGTGCTTCTGCCGGCACGTCCAGAAAGGCTTTGTCGAATGAACCGGTCAGCGCAACCGGAAGTTCCACCAGCCCGGTGACCTCGTCGAGCAACTCCGGGTCAACCACCACCTCTGCATCGAGCTTACCGGCCTCGGCCGCGACCTGCTCCTGGATCATTTGCCGGCGCCGATCAAAGGCGGGGATCACGCGGCCTTTATCTTCCAGAATCGATTCGTAGGCGAGCGGGTCCGGGACCTCGATCCAGCCCTTGCTGTGAAAGCGGTGACCCATGGTCTGGCGTCCGGCCTTCAGCCCGAACAGCTCCGCGTCCACCACACGTTCACCCAACAGCATCAGCAGCCAGTGAACGGGCCGAACAAACTCCGCGCGACTTGCACCCCAGCGCATCCGCTTGGGAATGGGCAGCGCAGCCAGAGCTCGCTCCACAATCTCCGCGACACAGGCACTGGCCTGCTCTCCCTTGCGGGTTTCCCGAAAGGCGAGGCGGGGCCCCTTGGGGGATTCGGCCTCGGTCAGTTGCTCCGGCTTGACGCCGTTCTTGCTCGCGAAACCGACTGCCGCCTTGCTCCAGTTGCCGCCCTTGTCTTTGGCAGCAGCCACGGGCGGGCCGAGCAGCTCAATGGTTCTGTCGGGCGCCTGTTCGGCCAGCTGCCGTACCCGCACCGCCAGTCGGCGGGGGGTGGCGAAGACCCCAGCCTGGGCATAAGCGAACTCACGTTTTCTGAGCTCCGCTTCAATGCCATCTCCGAAAGCCTGGGCCAGGCCTTTCAGCGCAGTGGGCGGGAGTTCTTCCGTGCCGACTTCAACAAGAAAATCCAGCGGCATTACTTATCCTCCCCATTGGCGGCCAACACTTCATCACGCAGGGCCGGCGGTGCCAGCGGAAAGCCGAGCCCCATACGCGCATCGAAGTAGGCCCGGGCTACAGCCCGGGCCAGAGTGCGTACCCGCAGAATGAAGCGCTGGCGCTCGGTGACGGAAATGGCGTGGCGGGCATCCAATAAATTGAAGGCATGGGAGGCCTGCATCACCATCTCATAAGCGGGCAGGGGGAGGCCTTTTTCCACGAGCCGCTTGCTCTCCGCCTCGCACACGTCAAAGGTTTCAAACAGAAATTCCACTTTCGCTTCGTTGAAATTGAAGGCGGACATCTCAACTTCGTTCTGGTGGAAAACGTCGCCATAGGTGACCGGCGTACCGTCCGGGCCGCGCGTCCACACCAGGTCGAAGATCGAATTTACGCCCTGGATGTACATGGCCAGGCGTTCGAGTCCGTAGGTGATTTCGCCGCTGACCGGATAGCATTCGAGACCGCCCACTTGCTGAAAATAGGTAAACTGCGTCACTTCCATGCCATTGAGCCAGACCTCCCAGCCGAGCCCCCAGGCGCCGAGTGTGGGAGATTCCCAGTTGTCCTCCACGAAGCGGATGTCGTGAGTGAGTGGGTCAAAGCCAAGCATGCGCAGGGAGTCCAGATAGAGCTCCTGAATGTTGTCCGGCGAAGGCTTGAGGATGACTTGAAACTGGTAATAATGCTGGAGCCGGTTGGGGTTCTCGCCATAGCGTCCATCGGTGGGGCGGCGGCAGGGTTGAACGTAAGCCGTGTTCCAGGTCTCCGGGCCGATGGCACGCAGAAATGTGGACGGGTGAAAAGTGCCCGCGCCCACAGGCATATCCAGGGGCTGGAGAATGACGCAGCCCTGGGCTGCCCAGTAGTCCTGCAGGGCTCCGATCAAGCCCTGAAACGTAGAAAGATCGTTCGCTTTGCTGTCCGACACTCGACTCGCCCCTGTGTGCGATTGGAACAAATAACTGGAAAAAGCCCGCAATTATACCGGTCCGACCGGTCGTTTGATATGCTCCGCGCTTCGCTGTGGCTTCCCTCCAGCAAAAATTTGGGTAAGCTGCGCCGCTCTGTGCCCACCTTGTGAATCTGATCGCGAACTCCACATGCCAGTCAGCCGCCCCCGCAAGCGCCAACTCAAGCGAACCACCCGCCGCCTGCGGCCCGCGATCGGGAGCCTCGCCATTCGTAGCGTGGGGCGTCTGTCGATCCCGGCCGCGCGCCGCCTGGGCCGCCTGATCGGCCGCATCACCTATAAAGTGGGAGGCCGCAGTGTGGATGTAAGCCGGCAAAACCTGCAACGCTGCTTTCCCGAACTGACCCCCGACCAACGGGAGGCTCTGGTGCGGGAAAGCCTGATCCATACAGCGATGACGGCAACGGAAGCTCCGGTTATCTGGGCGCAACCTTTCAGCCGGCTCGAGCGGTACCTGGTCAGCGTCGAGGGCTTCGAGCTGATCGAGGAACAGCAGGCCAGTGGTCGCGGGCTACTGCTGCTGGCGCCCCACCTGGGCAACTGGGAGTTCATGGGTCCTGTGATCCCGCGTCGGCTTGCGGCGGTCAGCTTCATGTATCAGCCCACGGGTATGGAAGCGGTGGACAAGCTCATGATCGAGGGCCGCAGCAAGGACGGAATCAAACTGGCACCGGCCAATCGCCAGGGTGTCAGCCGGGTGCTGAAAGCTCTGCAGGCCGGGGAGGTGGTGTCCATTCTCCCGGACCAGGTGCCCGATGCAGGCGGCGGCGAGCTGGCCCCGTTCTTCGGGCACAACGCTTTGACCATGACCCTTGTTTACAAGCTTGTGCAGCGAACTAAATGTGATGTGCTGATGATCTATGCCAAACGGGTCCCCGAGGGCTTTCGGCTGGTGGTTCGGGAGGCACAACCGGGTTTGAAGGCCGACGACATGGCCGAAAGCCTGGACGCGCTCAACCGCAGTGTGGAAACCTGCGTGCGCGAGGCGCCCGAGCAATATCAGTGGGAGTACAAGCGCTTCAAAGGCGCCGATTGAGCCGGCGGCCCGGCAATTTCAACTCTGCACTATCAGCGCCGCCAGAACATGGGCGTGAACAACACCAGAAGCGTAAACACTTCCAGGCGACCCAACAGCATGGCGAACATCAGAATCCATTTTGCCGTGTCGTTGATGCTGCTGTAGTTCTCTGCCACGTCTCCCATTCCCGGCCCGAGATTGTTGATGCACGATCCCACCGCGGAAATTGCGGTCAGGAAGTCCAGGCCGGTAGCCATCAGTAACAGGAAGATGGTCACGAACGCAAAAACGTAGACTGCAAAAAAACCCCACACTGCGTCGACCACTCGATCGGGAACGGTCTTCTTGCCCACCTTGATCGGGATCACTGCGTTCGGATGGATGAGCCGGTGAATCTCGCGCAAACCCTGTTTGGAAACGAGCAGTACCCGTATTACTTTCATCCCGCCGGCGGTCGACATGGAACAACCGCCCATGAACGCCCCCATGAAAATCATGAACGGAAGGAAGGTTGGCCACTGACTGAAATCCGCAGTGGAGTAGCCAGTGGTGGTCACAATGGCTACGAGCTGAAAGGCGCCATGGGTGAGGCTTTCACCCGGGCTGTATGTGCCGGTGTGGATCAGATAACTGACGGTTATGGCAACCCCCAGCAAGATGCAGATCGCATAGAACCGAAACTCCGGATCGAGCAGGTATTGCTTGATGCTGCGTGAATGCCAGGCAAAAAAGTGCAGGGCGAAGTTGATGCCCGCGACGAACATGAAAAGAATGGCAAGCCACACAATCGCGGGATTGTCGAAGTAGGCCATGCTGGTGTCGTGGGTGGAGAACCCGCCAATCGCAACCGTGGAAAAAGCGTGTGCAACCGCGTCGAAAAAAGTCATTCCCGCGAACCAGTAGGCCAGCACGCATACGATGGTAAGACCCGTGTAGACCAGCATCAAAGCTTTCGCCGTTTCCGTGATCCGGGGTGTCAGCTTGGTGTCCTTCACTGGACCGGGAATCTCCGCGCGGTATAGCTGCATGCCCCCGATACCCAGCATGGGCAAGATGGCAATGGCCACAACAATGATCCCGATTCCCCCCAGCCATTGCAGCAACTGCCGGTACAACAGAATGGATTTGGGCAGGTAATCAAGACCGGTAATCACCGTGGCTCCGGTGGTGGTCAGCCCCGAAATGGCTTCAAAGACCGCATCCGTCACGCTCAGCTTGGGGAACTCGGAGAACAGAAAGGGCAGCGACCCAAACAGGCCGAGAACCGTCCAGAACAGTGCGGTTACCACAAACCCGTCGCGGGTGCGCAGCTCTTCGTGCTTACCGCGGGCAAGTGTCCACAACAACACACCGGCCGAGAGAGTAATCACAAAAGAAATCAGAAAGGCGAGATGGCTCCCGTCCTGAAACACAAGTGAAAGAATGGCGGGCGGGATCAGCACCAGGCTGTAACCCATCAGAAGAATACCCAGGACGCGGGAGATAACGGCAGCGTGCATAATCAGAAAAAGCTGAAGCCAACCTGGAACAGCTGCTCGATGTCCCGGGTGAATTTTTTGTCCACCAGGAAAAGAATCACATGGTCTCCTGTTTCAACCACAATGTCGTCATGAGCAATCATTACCTTGCGTTTGCCATTGCGCTCACGAACGATCGCTCCGATGTTGGCTCCCGGAGGAAGCTGTATGTCCTCGATCGCTTTGCCTACTACCTTGGAGGTTCTTGAATCGCCGTGGGCGATGATTTCAATGGCCTCGGCAGCGCCTCGCCGCAGAGAATGCACATTGACCATATCGCCACGACGTACATGGGTCAGCAGGCTGCCAATGGTGGTCAGTTGCGGTGAAATGGCGATGTCGATTTCGCCCCCCTGCACCAGGTCCACGTAGGCCGCATTGTTGATCAGGGTCATCACCTTGCGGGCGCCCAGACGCTTTGCCAGCATGGAGGACATGATATTGGCCTCGTCGTCGTTGGTGAGCGCGAGAAAAACATCCGTATCCTCGATGTTTTCTTCCAGCAGCAGATCCTGGTCCGAGGCGCTGCCCTTGAGCACGATGGTGCGCTGCAGGTGCTCTGACAGTTGTACGCAACGTTCCGCATCCCGCTCGATCAGCCGCACCGAATAGCGCGACTCCAACTGCCGAGTGAGCCGAAGGCCGATGTTGCCGCCCCCGGCGATGGTGATGCGCTTGTATGGAGACTCCAGCCTGCGCAGCTCGCTCATGACCGCCCGGATGTCGGCCTTGGCGGCAATGAAGAAAACCTCATCGTCCGCTTCAATGACAGTCGATCCCGTGGGCGTTATGGGGTGGTCGCGCCGGAAAATGGCGGCGACCCGCGTGTCCACCGCGGGCATATGCTGGCGAAGAAAGCGCAGCTCCTGGCCCACCAGCGGGCCGCCGTAATAGGCCTTTACCGCCACCAGTTGCACCAGCCCGTTGGCAAAGTCCAGCACCTGCAATGCGCCGGGTTGCTCGATCAGGCGGAAGATGTAATCGGAGACCAGTTGCTCGGGGCTGATCAGGACATCGATGGGAATGGCGGTGTTGCTGAACAGCTCCGGCTTGTCCAGATAGGCCTGGGCGCGAATGCGGGCAATCTTGGTGGGAGTCCGGAACAGGCTGTAGGCTACCTGGCAGGCGATCATGTTGGTTTCGTCATCATTGGTGACGGCGATCAGCATGTCGGCATCGCGAACACCTGCGTCGATGAGCACTTCCGGGTGGGAGCCGGAACCGACCACCACGCCGATGTCGATACGATCGCGCAAACTCTGCAGCTTGGTTTCGCTGGCGTCCACCACCGTGATGTCGTTGTCTTCGATGGCGAGGTTCTGGGCGAGGGTTCCACCCACCTGCCCGGCACCCAAAATGATGATCTTCATGGAAGAGAATCCAACCACTGCGACTTTGGCGCGATTCTACCCACCTCATCCGTAAAATGCGCGCACTAACGACTGGGACCTTCCTGATTCGGGCTGTATTCAGCCGCTTTTTACCAGCTTCGCGTAAAAGAATCCGTCATGGCCGCCGGGCTGCGGGAACAACTGCCGGCCATAGGGCTGGGCGACGCCCCAATCCGAGTCGATCTCCACCTGCACCGCATCCGGGGTGGCGGCGACAAAAGCACCCACGAGTTCGCTGTTTTCCCGCGGGAGAATGGAACAGGTGGCATACACAAGGAGGCCCCCGGGCGCGAGCATCTCCCACAGGTTGTTCAGAATGGCGCGCTGAGTCGCCTGAAGCCGGGCTACCTCCTCCCGGGTCCGGAGCAGTTTGATATCCGGGTGGCGACGGATGACACCCGTCGCGGAGCAGGGTGCATCCACCAGAATACGGTCGAACGCGGTGCCGTCCCACCAATCCCGCCGCGAGGCGTCGCCCACGCGGAGGTCGGCTTCGAGCTTGAGACGGTCGAGGTTCTCCCGGGTGCGAGCAAGCCTGGGTTCGCTCACGTCCAGGCCAAGGACATGACCCTTGCTCAAGCGCTCGGCCATATGGGCGGTTTTGCCTCCCGGAGCACAGCACGCGTCCAGAATCCGGTCCGCGCCGTCCAGGTCAAGCAGTTCCGCGCTCAGTTGGGCAGCCTCGTCCTGAACACTCACGGCGCCTTCGGAAAAAAAGGGGAGACTTTCAACGCTCGACGCTTTCGTCAGGGTGATTCCATCCTCGCTGAAGGGGGTGGGAGCGGCTTCCAAACCGCGCTCCCGCAGCAGGGCCAGATATTTGTCGCGCTGGAATTGGCAACGATTGATGCGCAAGGTAAAGGGTGGGTGGCTGTTGTTGGCGGTGAAGATGGCCTGAGCCTGATCAGGCCATGCGGATTCAATGTCTTGAATCAGCCAGCCCGGGTGGGCAAGCCGGAACTGCGGACGACCCTGAAGTTTCTCATTGAGGTGGTCCGCCTCTCGCTGGTAGCGCCGGAGCACACCGTTGATCAGGCCCTTGGCCCAGCGTTTTTTAAGGCGCTGGGCTGCAGCGACCGTGCTGCTGATGGCCGCGTGATCCGGGATTCGCATATAGGCAAGCTGATAAAGGCCCAGCAGCAGCAGGGCCTGAACATCCATATCCTTGTTGCGCAGAGGCTTGTCCAACAGTGCCTCAACCAGACAGTGCAACCGTGGTTGCCAGCGGCAGGTGCCGAAACACAGTTCCTGCAGCAGAGCCCGGTCCCGCTCCTGAACCTTGCCGATGGCTTGCGGCAGCAGGGTGGACAAAGAGCCCTTGCCCTTGAGTAGCTGTGCAATCACCTCGGCGGCAGTACTGCGGGTGATCATCGCCCGAACCGCTCATCGGGGGCGAGCAGATCCCGATTGCCCAGCAACACATCTTTCGCGCTCATGGAGCGTTTGCCCGGAAGCTGCAAGTGCTCGATGCAGAACGCTCCGTCCCCGCATTGAACCTCGATCCCGCAAGCGTCTGCCCTCAGGATGGTACCGGGCTCGACGCCTTCGACTTTTTCGGCGGCGGCTGCCCGGTCCACGGGGTGCCCGCCGTAGATCTTGACCCGCTGCCCGCCAAGCTGGGTGTGGGCCGCGGGAAAGGGATTGAATGCCCGCACCTTGCGGTCAATCAGCGCAGCGTCGTCCCGCCAGTCAACAGCTGCTTCCGTCTTGTCAATTTTCTTGGCGTAGGTGGCCAGACTGTCGTCCTGAGCCGTGGGTACCAGGGTTCCGTCGGGAAGGGCTCGCAGCACACTCAGCAAAGGATCCCTGCCCAAGGCGGCCAACTTCTGGAACAGACTGCCCGCCGTGTCATTCTCCTCAATAGGGCAACGGGCCACGGCGAGCATTGCCCCCGTGTCCAGTCCCGCGTCCATTTGCATGATTGTTATGCCGGTTTCCCGGTCGCCCGCTTCAATGGCCCGCTGGATAGGCGCTGCGCCCCGCCAGCGGGGCAGAAGCGAGGCGTGCACATTCAGACAACCGTAGCGGGGAAGGTCCAGCACCGCTTGCGGAAGAATGAGGCCGTAGGCCACCACCACCATCACGTCGGGGCTGAGCTCCCCCAGCTCGCGCTGGGCCGCGGCGTCGCGCAACGTGGCCGGCTGATAGACGGGAACACCATGATCCAGAGCGAGGGCCTTGACCGGGCTCGGGCTCAACTTCTTGCCACGGCCAGCGGGGCGGTCTGGTTGGGTATAGACCGCCACCACCTCGTGTTCGGTATCCAGCAGGGCGGCAAGGTATTCGGCGGCAAAATCGGGCGTCCCCGCAAAGACAACGCGCACGCGTGTGCTCCTTTCGGTTGGTGTATTGGTTGGTGAGATTGCAGGGAGGTCAGCCCGTTGCCCGACGGGCCGGCGACCGGCCCGATGGAGGACTGAAACTCAGGCGCGGACCCGCTGTTCCTTCTCCAGCTTGCTGCGGATGCGTTGACGCTTCAGCGGGGAGAGGTAATCGACAAAGAGCTTGCCCTTGAGGTGATCCACCTCGTGCTGAATGCACACGGCGAGCAGGTCGGTGGGTTGCAGTTCAAAAGCCTCGCCTTTCTCGTTCAGCGCCTTCACCTGGATATGGGTGGGGCGCGCGACGGCTTCTGAATAGCCGGGCACGGACAGGCAGCCCTCTTCGTAGTCGGCGACTTCCTGGTCCAGAACAGTGATTTCCGGATTAATGAATACCAGTGGCTGGGAGCGGTCTTCGCTGATATCCATGACCACCACTTGCTCGTGGACATTGACCTGAGTCGCAGCCAGGCCGATCCCCGGCGCCGCGTACATGGTATCGAACATGTCCGCCACCAGCTTGCGAATACGATCGTCCACCTGTTCCACCGGCTTCGCCTGAGTGCGCAGGCGGGGGTCCGGAAACTCGAGAATCTCTAACTGTGCCATTGACCTAAATAAAACCCTTTGTGATAAAGCTCTAGTAAAAAGGCAATATCCGCTGCTAACATGATGATCGCCCTGCATTTATGCCACGTATGCACTATTCTTCCCCCGACGAAAAGGCGGCGAAAGCAACACCTGTGACAACAACAACGGGGCCATATTCGACTTGCCACAGTAGTATAACGCCAAAGCAGGCGGCGAGCCGACTCGAACAGGACCGGTTTTTATGAAAAAAATCTTCATCACGATTATGGCCCTGTCCATGATCGCCGCCTCCGCATGGGGCCAGGAGGCAATTCTTCGCGACGACCACCCGACCCGGTACACGGTCGTGAAAGGGGATACTCTCTGGGACATCTCGGGCCGGTTTCTGGAAAACCCCTGGATGTGGCCTGAGATCTGGCATGTGAACCCCCAGATTTCCAACCCGCATCTGATCTACCCCGGGGACGTGATCAGCCTCGTGTACGTGGACGGACAGCCGCGCCTGATAGTGGAACGTGGGGACGAATCCCGCACCTACAAGGTCCAGCCGGGAACAGTGAAGCTGAGTCCCTCGGTGCGCGTTACTCCTCTGGCGGACGCCATTCCGTCCATTCCCCTGGACGCCATTGATACCTTTCTGTCTGACAGTCGCATCGTGACCAACGAAGAGCTGGACGCTGCGCCCTACGTTATCGCGGGAGGCCGGGACCGGCTGATTGTAGGAGCCGGGGACTTCCTCTACGCACGGGGAGATTTCGAGGAAGGGGTTCCCAACTACGGCGTCTACCGGCGTGGGGACGTCTACATCGACCCCTTCACCGACGAGGTGCTCGGGATTCAGGCTCAGGACATCGGTACCGTTCGGGTCCGCGCCGTCGACGGTGATATTGGAACCACAGCGGTAACCCGCACCACCCAGGAAATCCGCGTCAAGGATCGGCTGCTTCCCCATGAGGAGCGCCCCATCGACTCCAGCTTCATGCCATCGCCGCCGGAAGGGGATGTGGAAGGGGTTATCCTCGCGGTCGAGGAGGGCGTCTCCCAGGTGGGCAAGATGGACGTGGTCATTCTCAACCGGGGCGTTCGAGAGGGGCTTCAGCCCGGCAACGTTCTGGCGGTTTACAAGAAGGGGGCCCTGACCCGGGACCCCATCACCAACGAACTGGTGAAACTGCCGGAGGAGCGCGCGGGCCTGCTGATGGTATTCCGCAGCTTCGAGAAGCTGAGTTTCGGCCTGGTTCTGGAAGCCGAGTTGCCTCTGGCGACCATGGACATCGTTCGCAACCCCTGACCGTTTTAACCGGGGCGCGGACCGGGATGTTTCCGCGCCCTGAAACCTTTACCGGGTACACAACACATGGACAGTGGATCTGCGTTGCAGGAGCAGCGCGCCAATCTCATCCTCAGCCGTCTCGCGGAACTGGGCCCGGCCCGCTACTGGAAGCTGCGCGCCCGCTTTGGCAGCGCGCACGCGGCACTTCACGCGCCGCCAGCGCACCTTTCCGCTATTCTGGACGAACCCACCTGCAGGATTCTGACCGGCTACCAGGACCGGCCCGATACCCATCCCGCAGCGCGGCAAGCTGAGCGGGATCTGGAATGGTTGGCGGAAAACCGGGTGCACCTTATTTCCGCCGACCACGCCGCCTACCCCGAGCTCCTCAAGACCATTCCTCAGCGGCCCCCGCTTCTCTACGTACGTGGCTCGCTCGCCAACCTCGCGCTTCCCCAACTCGCACTGGTGGGCAGTCGCAACCCCAGCCCCGGCGGATTGACCAACGCCTTTGACTTCGCCCGAGGCCTCGCCCGCGCGGGGTTTGCCATCACCAGCGGGCTGGCGCTTGGTGTGGACGGTGCGGCGCACAAAGGGGCGCTGGCGGCGAGCGCAGCAACGATCGCCGTTCTTGGCACCGGCATCGATACCGTCTACCCCCGTCGGCATCGCGGTCTCTGGAACGATATCCTGGAGAATGGGGGCAGCATAGTCAGCGAATTCCCGCTTGGCACCGGGCCGAACGCCGATCACTTCCCCCGCCGCAATCGCATCATCAGCGGCATGAGCCTGGGCGTCCTGGTGGTGGAAGCGGCAGTCAGGAGCGGTTCGCTGATCACCGCTCGTTATGCAATGCAGCAGGGGCGGGAGGTTTTTGCCATTCCCGGCTCCATCCACAACCCGATGAGTCGCGGCTGCCACGCTCTGCTGCGTGAGGGAGCCACCCTGGTCGAACAGATCGACGACCTGAAAGAACCGTTGCAGGGAATGCTCGCCTTCAAATGGGCCGAGGCCCAGCCGGACTTGCTGGGAATAATGGCCCAACCGGTCAGCGCCGAGGAACAACATATCCTGCAGGCACTGAGTTATGAGGATTGTGCGCTGGACGACCTGGTGCAGCGCACCGGGATGGAGCCGGGACGACTGTTATCGCTGCTTACAGAGTTGGAACTGAAAGGCTGCCTGGCCCAGACGCCGGGCGGCTATGCGCGCTGTCCTTCTGTCGCCACCAGCTCTTGAGACAGTCGCAAAACTGGGGTAACTTTGCGCGCTTTTCTCAGAAACCACCCACCCTGGCAACCACCAGGCAGGCGTTCCCACTGTGAAGCCGTTTGTAGCGGTACTCACGGAATCGGCCTGCGACCTGAATGTTACGGAGGGCTCTCATCGCACGCCCGAAACAACCCACGCCGACGATGGACTGGGCTAAGAACCCGCGCATCCGGCGCCTGGCCCAGCGCCTCCGCGAGGGTCAGGTGATCGCCTATCCGACCGAGGCCGTCTGGGGCCTGGGGTGCGATCCGGACAACGCAGAGGCGGTCTTCAAGATCCTGGAACTCAAGGGTCGAGCTGTGAACAAGGGCCTGATTCTGGTTGCCGCGTCCGTCGAACAATTCGCCCCGTACCTGACAAAAGTAAGCGCTGACCAACTGCGCCAGCTCCAGAAATCCTGGCCCGGACCGGTGACCTGGTTGATCCCCGACAACGGCCGGGCCCCTTGTTGGATCCGCGGAGAGCACGCCAGTGTGGCATTGAGGGTAAGTGCTCACCCCCTGGTGGCCGGACTGTGTCGCGCGTTCGGAGGGCCCATCGTCTCCACATCCGCCAATCCGGCGGGGCGGCGCGAGGCGCGGGACGGGGCGACCGTGCGCCGCTACTTTGGAGCCCGACTGGACGCGGTGGCTCCCGGTCGCGTGGGAAGGGCGGGCAAGCCTTCGCAAATCCGCGACCTCATGACTGGCGCGATCCTTCGCGACTGACATCGGCCCAAAGGCCTCTTCATCCGCCGCCCTGGTGTGAAACGGGGCCCGCGATCGTTGCCCGCACCCGACCCCGACCGGGATAGAATGCCGACTTATTCCCCGTTGGTGCATCAGCGCCTTCTATATATAGAGCTCAGTTCACTCAGGAGTATCCATCATGAGTCGCGTCGACAAACAGGCGGTAAAAGACTACCTGCTCGGGCTTCAGGACCGCATATGCCAGCGCCTGGCAAAGGAGGACGGAGCCCAGGATTTCGTGGAGGACACCTGGAGCAGGGAAGGAGGGGGCGGCGGGCGTTCGCGGGTACTTGCGGATGGTTCGGTGATTGAAAAGGGCGGCGTGAACTTCTCCCATGTTTACGGCGCGGAAATGCCGGCTTCCGCAACTGCCCACCGTCCAGAGCTGGCGGGCCGCAGTTTCGAGGCCATGGGGGTGTCGCTGGTGATTCATCCACACAACCCTTATGTGCCTACGAGTCACGCCAATGTCCGCTTCTTCATTGCCGAGCGGGAAGGGCAGGAGCCGGTATGGTGGTTCGGGGGCGGATACGACCTGACTCCATACTATGCCAACGAAGACGATTGCCGTGCCTGGCACGAGACTGCCCGCGATGCGCTTGAGCCCTTCGGAACCGAGTACTACCCCCGCTTCAAAAAGTGGTGCGACGACTACTTCTATCTCAAACATCGTGGCGAGGCGCGCGGGATTGGCGGCCTGTTTTTTGACGACTTCAACGAATTGAGTTTCGAGCGCAGCTTCGCGCTGATGCGCGCTGTGGGCGACAGTTACATCGAAGCCTACGAGCCGATCGTTCAGCGGCGCAAGAACCTGGCCTATGGAGAGCGGGAAAAGACCTTCCAGCTCCACCGGCGCGGACGCTATGTAGAATTCAATCTGGTGTACGACCGGGGTACCCTTTTCGGTCTGCAAAGCGGTGGCCGCACCGAGTCCATCCTGATGTCCCTGCCTCCCACCGTGAAGTGGAGCTACGACTGGCACCCGGAGCCTGGGAGCCCGGAAGCCGAGCTCACAGAGAAATTCCTGCCCCACCAGGACTGGGTGAGCAACTGATGGGGGACCACATGCCGAAAGAGCCGGACAAGGATCTCATGCTGGAGCCCCATCTTTATGCGGTATTCGGCAGCCCCATCGCCCATTCCCGGTCCCCTGACATCCATCGAATGTTCGCACGGCAAACGGGCGAGGATCTGATCTACACCAAGCAGGAGGTGCAACCAGCCGGGTTTGAGCAGGCGTGTCGCGAGTTTTTCGAACTCGGGGGTAGCGGCCTGAACATCACCCTGCCGCTGAAAGAGAACGCGTTCCAGTTTGCCGATCGCTTAACAACGCGCGCCCGGCTCGCCGGAGCTGTCAATACACTCAAGCTTGAGCAGGACCGGACCATCCTCGGTGACAACACCGACGGATGCGGGCTGGTGCGGGATCTGACGGTCAACCAGGAGTGGCCACTTAAAGACAAACGTATCCTCATCCTGGGAGCCGGTGGTGCGGTGCGTGGAGTGTTGGGGCCGCTTCTTGACCAGGGTCCGAAAGAAATCCTTGTTGCCAATCGCACAGCGGAAAAGGCTCGCCAGTTGGCTCATCTGTTCGAAGCTCACGGTCCGGTGCGGTCCTGCGGTCTCGATGCAATACCGCGAGAAGGTTTCGACCTCATCATCAACGGTACCTCCATGAGCCTCGGGGGCGAGGCGCCCCCTCTCACTGCGGCTCAGCTCGGGCCGGAAACCGCCTGCTATGACATGGCCTACGGGGCGGAACCTACAGCATTCTTGCGGTGGGCCGGAGAGCACGGAGTGACGCGACTTGCGGACGGTCTCGGCATGTTGGTGGAACAGGCCGCAGAGTCCTTCAACCTATGGCGGGGGGTCATGCCCGACACCAAACCGGTCATCGAAGCACTGCGCAACTAATCAGGCGAGATAATCGTTTTTCAGCCGCACATAATGCCGGGCTGAATAGGGCAGGCGTTGCAGCTCCGGTTCGCTCAGCCGACGAACCTGCTTGCAGGGACTGCCCAGGTAGAGGTAGCCCCTTTCCAGAACTTTTCCGGGCGGTACCAGGGTCCCGGCTCCGATCATGACGTCATCCTCGATCACCGCGCCGTCCAGCACAATCGCGCCCATACCCACGAGCACGCGATTGCCGACGGTGCAACCATGGAGCACAACTTTGTGTCCAACCGTGACATCGTCACCGATGATCAGTGGCCAGCCTTCCGGCAATGACTCACTTTTGTGGGTAACATGGCCGATACTGCCATCCTGTATGCTGGTGCGTTCGCCGATGCGGATGTGATTAACGTCGCCGCGCAAAACAGCGGCAGGCCAGACGGAAGAGTCCTGCCCAAGCTCTACATCACCAATCACCGCGGCGAGCGGATCAACATAAACGCGCTCCCCAAGCTGTGGGTGAAAATCGCGAAAAGGGCGAATATTCTGCATGAAAATTTCCGTGATTGACGACTATCGGGAAGAGGCGGCAGTGTAGCACAAGGCTCCGTCGCCACTTGATCCCCAAACTATGACCGAGAACCAGACGAGGACGTTGAAGCGTGAATAATTCCAGGCCAGACATTGCCAATTCGAATCCCCTGCTGGCGGAGTCGGAACTGCCGCTTTTCGACAGAATCAAGGCAGAGCATGTGATACCGGCGATTGAAACGATCCTTGCGGCCAATCGCCAGGAACTGGCGGTGCAGTTAAACAGCCTCGACCAGCCCAGTTATGAGGAGCTGGTCGTTCCGTTCGAAGAACGCGAAGACCGCCTGTCCCAAGCCTGGTCGCCAGTAAGTCACCTGAATGCAGTGATGAATTCGCCCGAGTTGCGCCAGGCCTATGCGCAAGCGCAACAGGAGCTGACCGCTTACAGCACAGAGCTTGCGCAGAACGAACAACTGTTTCGCGCATTCGAAGCATTGGCTGCGCGGCCCGACTTCTCATCCCTGAGCGTCGCCCAACAAAAAACCGTCACCAACAGCTTGCGGGATTTTCGTCTGGCTGGAGTCGCCCTGGCGGCCGAGGAAAAACGGCGTTACGGAGAAATCAAAAAACGCTTATCTGAACTATCCACCCGATTTGCGAACAACGTGCTCGATGCCACTCAGGGCTGGTACAAGACAGTGACGGACCCAGGCGCTTTGAGCGGCCTCCCGGAGACCGCCCTGGAAGGCGCCCGCCAGGCCGCGAAATCAAGAGGGCTTGAGGGCTACGTGATAACCCTGGACGCACCGGCCTATATTGCAGTGATGACTTACGCCGATGACCGCGCTTTGCGCGAAGAAGTGTATCAGGCGTTCGTGACGCGGGCGTCTGCCGAAGGGCTTGCCGTGGATGGAAAGGACCCTGCCGAGTGGGACAATCAGGCGCTTATGGAGGAAATACTGGCTCTTCGCCATGAGCTCGCCCAGTTGCTGGGTTTTGCCAACTACGCCGAGCGGTCACTCGCTACGAAGATGGCGGACAGCACCGACGAGGTTCTGAATTTCCTGCAGCGCCTTGCCCGAACTTCACGCAAAGCGGCAGAGCAAGAGCTGGCAGAGCTGAAACAGTTCGCGCGGCAGGAGTTCGGCATGGACGAACTGGCCGCATGGGACGTCGCCTATTATTCCGAAAAGCGGCGCCAGGCGGTTTTTGATCTGTCCGAGGAGGAGCTTCGCCCCTTCTTCCCCGCGGACACGGTGTTGGAGGGGCTTTTCCAGGTGGCTGGACGCCTGTTCAACGTGCGGATCGTGCCGGACCCGGAGGTGACAACCTGGCACCCGGACGCAAGGTTCTATCGAGTCACACGGGACGGAACACCGCTGGCCGGCTTTTATCTGGACCTTTACGCCAGGGAGAACAAACGCGGTGGAGCCTGGATGGATGAATGTCGGGTGCGCCGCAAGAGCCACGGCGAACTCCAGTTGCCCGTGGCCTATCTCACCTGCAATTTCACACCCCCCGCCGACGATCGCCCATCGCTGCTCACTCACTCGGAGGTCACAACCCTGTTCCATGAATTCGGCCATGGTTTGCACCACATGTTGACCCAGATCGACTGCCCGGCGGTGAGTGGCATCAATGGCGTGGCCTGGGATGCGGTGGAGCTCCCCAGTCAGTTCCTTGAGAACTGGTGCTGGCAGGAAAGCGTTATCCCATTGATATCATCCCATTACCAGACGGGCGAGGCGCTTCCGCGGGACCTGCTCGACAAGCTCCTCAAGGCCAAGAATTTTCAAACGGCCATGCAGATGGTGCGACAACTGGAATTCGCTCTGTTCGACTTCCGCCTGCACCTGGAATACGATCCTGACGCGCCCCGGGATATCCAAAGCCTCCTGGATGAAGTGCGCCGCGAGGTGGCGGTCATGCCCCCGCCGTCCTACAATAAGTTTCAGAACAGCTTTTCCCATATCTTTGCCGGTGGTTACGCTGCTGGTTACTACAGCTACAAGTGGGCGGAAGTCCTGTCCAGCGATGCGTTCTCCAGCTTCGAAGAGCACGGCATTTTCGACTCCGCCACCGCGCAGAGCTTTCTCCACAATATTCTCGAAAAAGGGGGGTCGGAAGACGCCATGGACCTGTTTGTAAAATTCCGTGGGCGCGAGCCGCAGGTGGACGCTCTTTTGCGTCATTCCGGCATCGAAGAGCACGGAGAACAAGCCTTGTGAGCGACCTTCCTCTCAACACCAAACGCCGGTTCATTGCCGGTGCGGTCTGCCCCCGCTGTAACGAGATGGACACGATCGTAATGTTCCGCCGCGACGGGCGGGAGCATCGCGAGTGTGTAAGCTGTGATTTCAGGGAGCAAGCCCGATTCGATCAACCTCAGAAAGAGCTGCCCACCCGCGTCAATCGGCCCGACCCCGAGCCGGAAGCGGACATACAAGTGGTGCGAATTCTCGACCCGGAACCCGCCAAGTAAAATCTGCCAGAAACTTGCTCCAACTCCGCTGGCAATTCCGCCAGTTCAGTGCAAGACAGCCTGGGCTGGTGCTGTCTGCGGGACCCCGGCTCCCTCGGCACCGGGCAGGGCCAGCCCGATGGCCAGGTCCGCCGCGAGGCAGGGCCAGCGGTCCAGCTCGGAACTCCAGCCCCGGGACTCTCGATCCCGCACGTAGCGTTGCAGCGTATCGTTGTCAAGCAGTGCCTCCTTGTCCAGATGCTGCTCCGTGGTGTAGTGCACCACGAAATCCAGGTCGTTGGCGAAGGGCTCGCCGATCAGTTGGTGAACGATGAGGTTAGCCCGGGTCATGTTCATCGGGGCGAGGGGAATACCGCAGCGCCCCACGACACGGTCCGTAACTTCCTCAATCAGGCGGTGACACAGGTAGGATTGATAAATAAGCCCCTGAAGGTCGGTCCGGGGGCCGATCTCCCGGGGCGGATCCAGGAAGAAACTTTCCGCAATCTGCAGGAACACTTCCGCGTACTCGCCTATTCCGGCCTCCTGGCTGAGTCCGCGCAGTGCATCGATGAAATTCGGGGCGTGATGAATGTAGCGGAACACGAAGTCGGCGAGCGCAGCTCCGGCGTTGCGCGCGGGAAGCTGAATGGCCGCGTGGAGACGGGGGATGCTGGCACCGATCATCTGTTTGAGATCCGCGAGTTGGGCATCCTCGCGGGTGTTGCCTTTGATGATATCCCGTATCTGACTGGTATCTGCAAAGCTCATAGTGATCCATAGTTTCTGGGCCCACCGCCTGGGCGGCAAGTGCCCCGAGTCCGTCACCTAAACATAAACCAAAGCTCTGCAAAAACAAGAAAACGACGCCGAATGGTTCGCTTGGGCTCGTCTGCGGCACGGGCGGTCACGGCAGAACGGGAGCCCGGTCCTGTGTTCTGCTCCGGGGTCTGTGGCAACCCGGCGGCGAACAGACGATTCCGAAGCTCTAACGCGGGTCTATAATAGGTTCTTATTTCGGATATTTGCCGGCGTATAGATACTGAAATTTTTCTGGAACTCTGTACAATACGCGACCGAGTTGAGCTGGATCAAAGTCTCGGCATTAAGACCTTGGCTCGCATGGGGTTAATATGCCCTCATGCGCGCTTCGCAGACCGCTCCTTCCTTCCGGGTAACCCCAGTAAGGACACTTCGATTAATTTGGCTGGGCCTGACGCTCCTTCGCCGGGGGTGGGCCTGTAGTTCCGGGTGATCGAATACGGGTTGACCCGCTGCCAGGCGGCACTCTCCAGTAAGAAAGGTGGAACGAGGCAGTAGCGAGAGAACACACGAATATAAGAGATAGTGACGATTGAAGCGGGTGCCTTTGGCTCTCCGGGTCGCTATGAATATTTTTAATTTGGCAATACGGAGACAACGGGCGATGTTGAGAAGAGCAAAACCGCTTTTCCACCGACTGCTTGGGTTCGCAATGCTGATGGGCTTAACCGGTCATCAGGCTGTGGCGAATGAAGTAGAGCGTTGGCAGGTCAATATGACCCCAGGCGTGACACCTGTCAGCCAGGAAATTTACGGTCTGCACATGCTGATTTTCTGGATTTGTGTGGCCATCGGCGTTCTGGTGTTCGGCGCGCTCGTCTACACCATGATTGCCCACCGCAAATCCGACAAGCGCAAGGCCTCGCAGTTCCACGAGCATCTGGGCCTGGAGATCTTCTGGACCGCAGTCCCCTTCGTCATTCTTGTCCTCATCGCCATCCCGGCGACCCGCTCCATGATCAACCTTTACGACACGGACACTGATGTTGACCTGGACGTGGTTGTGACGGGCTACCAGTGGAAGTGGCAGTACGAGTACCTGGGTAAGGATGTGAGCTTTTTCTCCAACCTGGATGAAGACAGCAATGCTGCCCGTCAGCTCGGCTCCGGCATTGATCCCGAGACTGTTCCCAACTACCTGCTCGAAGTGGACCGCCCTCTGGTAGTACCGGTCAATCAGAAGATTCGTTTTCTCGTGACCGCCAATGACGTGATCCACTCCTGGTGGGTTCCGGACCTGGCCATCAAGCGGGACGCGATTCCCGGTTTTGTTCGGGAAGCCTGGGCCACCATCGAGGAGCCCGGCATTTACCGCGGCGTCTGTGCGGAGCTCTGTGGCCGCGACCACGGTTTCATGCCCATCGTCGTCAAGGCAGTTGAGCAGGAAGAATTCGACAACTGGCTGGCACAGGAACAGCAGGCGGCAGCGGAACTGCGTGAACTCGCTGGCCAGACCTTTACCTTTGAAGACCTCTACTCGCGCGGCGAAGGTGTTTACAACCGCTCCTGTGCAGCGTGCCACGGCGCCAACGGTCAGGGTGTTCCCGGCGCGTTCCCCGCCATTGCCGGCAGTTCGGTTGCCACCGGGGCTGTGGAAGATCACCTCGATGTGGTCGTCAATGGTGTACCGGGAACTGCGATGCAGGCCTTCGGTGCGCAGCTGTCTCCGGTGGACATCGCCGCGGTCGTGACCTTCCAGCGTAATGCCTTTGGCAACGACATGGGCGACCAGGTGCAGCCCGTCGATGTACTACAGTTAAATCAATAGGAGGGGTAAACAATGGCACATGGTCCTGCTAAAGGCATCAGTCGGTGGTTGTTTACTACGAACCACAAAGACATCGGCACACTTTATATGTGGTTCAGCTTCGCCATGTTCCTGCTTGGCGGTGCCTTCGCGATGGTTATCCGGGCAGAACTTTTTCAGCCCGGACTGCAGATCGTCGAGCCTGAGCTTTTCAATCAGCTGACCACCATGCATGGCCTGGTGATGGTTTTCGGGGCCATCATGCCGGCCTTCGTCGGTCTGGCGAACTGGATGATTCCCCTGATGATCGGCGCACCGGATATGGCGCTGCCGCGAATGAACAACTGGAGCTTCTGGATCCTCCCGTTCGCGTTCCTGATGCTGTCTTCCACCTTCTTCATGGAAGGCGGTGCGCCGAACTTCGGGTGGACGTTCTACGCTCCCTTGTCCACCACCTATGCGCCCCCGTCGGTGACCTTTTTCGTGTTCGCCATCCACATCATGGGTGCTTCGTCCATTATGGGTGCGATCAACATCATCGCCACCGTGCTGAACCTGCGCGCGCCGGGGATGACCCTGATGAAGATGCCGCTGTTCGTGTGGACATGGTTGATTACCGCCTTCCTGCTGGTTGCGGTGATGCCGGTATTGGCTGGCGCGGTTACCATGGTCCTGATGGATGTTCATTTCGGAACCTCGTTCTTTGACGCGGCCGGTGGCGGTGATCCGGTATTGTTCCAGCACGTGTTCTGGTTCTTCGGGCACCCCGAGGTGTACATCATCATTCTGCCGGGCTTCGGCGTGGTCTCCCAGGTGATCCCCGCATTCTCCCGCAAACCGCTCTTCGGCTACTCGTCCATGGTTTACGCGACCGCGAGTATCGCCTTCCTGAGCTTCATCGTGTGGGCGCACCACATGTTTACCGTGGGTATGCCAATCGCGGGTGAGCTGTACTTCATGTACGCCACCATGCTGATCGCGGTGCCCACCGGTGTGAAAGTGTTCAACTGGATTACCACCATGTGGCGCGGCTCGCTGAGCTTCGAAACACCGATGCTGTTCGCCATCGCCTTCGTGATTCTGTTCACCATGGGTGGTTTTACCGGGCTGATGCTGGGCATCGCTCCCGCGGACATTCAGTACCACGACAGCTACTTCGTAGTGGCTCACTTCCACTACACCATGGTGGCCGGCGCGATCTTCAGTCTCACAGCGGGCATCTACTACTGGCTGCCCAAGTGGACCGGTCGCATGTATAACGAAGCCCTGGGCAAGACCCAGTTCTGGATCGCGTTCATCGGTTTCAACCTGGCGTTCTTCCCCCAGCACTTTGTCGGCCTGGCGGGTATGCAGCGTCGAGTGCCGGACTATGCGGTGCAGTTCGCGGACTTCAACATGTTGTCCAGTATCGGGGCATTCATGTTCGGTCTGGCCCAGGTGATGCTGTTGTTCAACATCATCAGCACAATTGTGGCTGGCAAGCGTGCGGAGAAAGATAAGGCTTGGGATGGTGCGCAAGGTCTTGAGTGGACTGTGCCTTCCCCCGCGCCCTATCACACCTTCAGCACCCCGCCCCAGGTTAAGTAGGTACGTTCCCGGCTCCACCTCACCGGGTGGAGCCGACTTGCCCGCTGGCTCGAGAGGTATGTGACATGGCTGAAGCAGGTGTTCGGAAAATGGCGGCCAAGCTGGTCGTTCTGGCAATCGCAATGTTTGCCTTCGCAATTTACGTGTTGCCACCCATCTACGACGTCTTCTGCGACGTACTGGGTATCGACGGTCAGGGGGACATGATTGCCGCGGACAACTCGGGTGTTCAGGTTGATGAAAGCCGCACCGTTCGTGTCACTTTCATGGCTACCAACAACGAGGAGATGCCCTGGGAGTTCCGGCCCAACACTGCAGTTGTCGAGCTGCATCCGGGCGAGGTCGCGACGGTGAGTTACCACGCAAAAAACACCACTTCCGATTACATGGTGTCTCGCGCGGTACCGAACTTCATTCCCACATCAGCGGCGACTCATTTCAAGAAGGTTGAGTGTTTCTGCTTTGAAAACCAGCCTCTTGCGCCGGGGGAGAGCGCGGACATGGCCTTGCAGTTCTACCTGGACCCGGCTCTTCCGAAGCACATTACGAACGTTACCGCTTCCTACACCATTTTTGACATCACCGAGGCGGCAAATGGGGAGCCGCAAGTGAGCCAGCGTTAAGCTGAATGGTTCAGGGCAGCGTCAGAGCAGATTCAAAAAATAGTCCAGTGGTTTCCGGCCACTGAGTAACGTGGAGAAAGTACAAAATGGCGACTCAAGGCAGCTACTACGTCCCGGAGCAGAGCAAGCTACCGCTCTTTGCCAGCCTGGGCCTGTTCTTAATCGTATTCGGGGCCGCGGGCTGGATCAGAGGCACCGGCTCCGGCATGACAGTGTTCTTCCTGGGTGCGCTCGTTTTCGCGGCTGTTCTGTGGACGTGGTTCAGCACTGTAATCAAGGAAAACATGGCCGGCATGAACAGTGCTCAACTCAAACGCTCCTATGTATGGGGCATGAGTTGGTTCATCTTCTCCGAAGTCATGTTTTTCGCCGCGTTCTTCGGCGCGCTTTTCTATCTGCGCCAATTGTCTGTGCCATGGCTCGCCGGTGAAGGCGACAGTGCCATGACCAACGAATTGCTGTGGAAGGGTTTTGAAAACGAGTGGCCCCTGCTCACCACTCCGGAACAAGCTCGCGAGGGCGAGGCGGCTGCGCGTTTTATCGGCGCGGAACAACCGATGGGTTGGAAAGGCCTGCCCCTGATCAACACCCTGATTCTGTTGACCTCAAGTGTGACCGTGCACTTCGCCCATACCGCCCTGAAAAACGCCAACAAGAAGATGTTCAACATCATGTTGGGTTTGACTGTGGCACTGGGGATCATCTTCCTGTTCTTGCAGGTTGAAGAGTACGTGCACGCGTATCAGGATCTGGGTCTGACGTTGCAGACAGGTGTTTATGGCACCACCTTCTTTATGTTGACCGGTTTCCATGGGGCGCACGTCTTCCTGGGTACTTTCATGCTCCTGATCATGTGGCTCCGGTCGGTGCTGAAGGGCCACTTCAAACACGACGATGCATTCGGTTTTGAAGCGGCGAGCTGGTACTGGCATTTCGTGGACGTGGTCTGGGTCGGACTGTTCCTGTTTGTTTACGTCCTGGGATCCTGATATTCCGAGTCAAGCCCGATAATAAAAAGCAGGCTCCGGCCTGCTTTTTATTGTTGCTTGAAACCTGCACTATCTTTACCGTTCAGTACTTTCCCGCCCAGGGTGCCGTATTGGTCAGTATTCCGGCATGGAAGCCGTACCAGATGGCAAAAAGCAGGAGTCCTGCGAGAGTGATTCGAACTCCAAGGGCATAAAGCGTCCTTTTGGACGGGTTACCCATGTCCTTCAGGAGAAACACCAGGCCGCTGCTCAAACTTACGAGCACCGCGAGGAACAAAAGGACGATGATTATCTTCAACCACATATTCGATCTCGGATGGTGGGCCCGGCATGGGGCGGAAATTGAAGATTCATTCTATCCTACCCGATCGTTCTAAACGACCGCAGGTATCTGCTGGACAATGAAACTGTCGCTGGGTCTGAATCGACGCATTACGCTACTGACTGTATGTTTGCTTCCGGTGCTTCTCTGGCTCGGCAATTGGCAGCTTCAGCGGGCAGAGGAAAAGCGTGTTATCGAGGAGCGCTTTGCCGCTCGGCAGCAGGAGCCTCCACGACCGGTCTCCGAGTTGGACCCAACGGCCGATCTTGCCTTCGTTCGTGTGACTCTCTCGGGCAGGGTCGACACAAAGCACCAGTTTCTTCTCGATAACCGGATGCACGCCGGGCAAGTCGGCTACGAAGTGCTTGTACCGGTGGAAACCTCCGGCGGGCGATGGGTCATCATTAACCGGGGTTGGCTGAAGGCTAACCCCGACCGTCGTGAGCTTCCGGCGCTTGCGGGACTCCCGCGCGAACTGCAAACGTCGGGATCCGTCTACGTGCCGGACGGCGAGCCGTTTCTGCTTGCCGAGCAGTCCATTAAGCCCGATGTCTGGCCTCAGGTCATCCAGGCGGTGGAAATGGACAAGTTCGAGCAGGCCCTGCAGCGGGAGCTCTTCCCCTATGTCGTGCGGCTCGACAGCGGCGCGCCAGGGGCGCTGGTCACGGAGTGGCAGGCCATCAACCAGCAGCCGGAAAAACATGTGGCTTACGCCGTACAATGGTTCACCATGGCCGCGGCGTTGGTCGTGTGGTTTGTATTTGCCAACACCAATCTCCTGCAGCTCATTCGCAGCCGCTCGTGAGTTCACCCATCGTTTCAACCTGATTGTGAGTCCCGTGACAGAATCCCAGCCAAAACGAACCAACCGACCGCTGCTGATCATCATCGCGATTGCGATCCTGACCACAGCCATACCCTACTTGATGTACTACACGGGACTCGGTGTTCCGGCGGAGACGACCAACCAAGGCATTCTGGTTCAGGAACCCTTCGTCGTGTCCGAGTTCGAGTTTCAGGATGAGGCTGGCCAGGCCTGGGCATTGAGCGAGCAGAAGCCCAAGTTCCGCCTGATCCTTCCCGTTCGCGGCCCGTGCGATGAATCGTGCCGGGAAACCCTGTATCTGACCCGCCAGGTGCACACCCGTCTTTCCAAGAATGCCGAGCAACTGGAGCGAGTCTACGTTCAGCTTGGCGAGCCGGCGGATGCCGAGTTCCGCGCTTATCTCAAGGAGGAGCATCCGCGACTGCGCTACCTGACCGGCAACCCGCAGGAGTGGCAGGAGGCGTTTTCCACCCGCCCAGAGCTCTCCCCGGAGTTCGATGGCACCGAGTACTACCTTCTGCACCGTTACGGAGCGCTGTCGATGGCCTACAATGAACAGCACAGTGGCAATCAGTTGCTGGACGACCTGGAATTTCTGATCAAGACCTCCAACTGAAGCCCCGACCGAGGCCGCCAAACCGCATTTGCCGGAATACCCGACTATGAGCAGACACGATATCGCTATGGAGCAAGCTACCCGCGCCAGTTGGCGCGACTACCTGGAGATGTGCAAGCCCAACGTGGTCGCGCTGATGATTCTCACATCACTCATCGGGATGCTGCTGGCGGTTCCGGGGATGGTACCGCTGGACGTACTCATTCTGGGCAATCTCGGCATTGCGCTCTGCGCCGGCTCGGCCGCAACCATCAACCACCTGGTGGACCGTCGCGTGGACCAGCAAATGGCGCGCACCCATAACCGGCCGTTGGCCAAGGGCCGGGTGGAGCCGGTTCAGGCTGGCGTCTTCGCCCTGATTCTTGGCGCCATGGGCATGACCATATTGCTGGTCTACATCAATGCGCTGACCGCATGGCTCACTCTGGCGTCCCTGGTCGGTTACGCCTTCATCTACACCATGTTCCTGAAACGGGCCACCCCGCAGAATATCGTTATCGGCGGCCTGGCCGGCGCTGCGCCGCCCTTGCTGGGCTGGACCGCGGTCACGGGCGAGATCAGTGGTCACGCGCTGCTGCTGGTCCTGATCATTTTTGCCTGGACTCCGCCCCACTTCTGGGCTCTGGCGGTGCATCGCAAGGCCGAATACGCCCGCGCGGACATCCCCATGCTGCCCGTCACCCATGGCGTGCGTTACACCAAGGTCCACATTTTCCTTTACACCCTGATCATGTTCGCGGTGACCTTGCTCCCCTATGCCACCGGCATGCTGAACTGGTTGTATTTGCTGGGCGCTGTAGTGCTGGGCCTGGGCTTCATTTACTGGTCTCTGGTGATGCTTCTGACCGAGCGCCCCAGTGCCGGCATGGACACCTTCAAATACTCAATCGTCTACCTCATGGTCCTGTTCGTGATTATGTTGCTGGACCACTACCTTTTACCCGTGCCTGCCCGGCCGCCGGTCTTCTGAGCCGGTAGCCGCTCGCCCATCCGAGAAGTTCTGAAACCATGGATCAAACTCGTCGCAACATTCTGAAAACTGTTGCAATCGTTCTGCTGATTATCGTCGCAGTGCTGGTTGCTTTCGTATACACCATGACGAGCCCGCGGGTCATGTCGGTGAAAGAACTGGTGAACAACGGTGCAATCACCTTCGAGGAGCCGCGGCCAATCGACGATTTCGAACTGGTCGACCACACCGGCGAGCCTTTCACCCACAACGACCTGGAAGGTCAGTGGACGCTGCTGTTCTTCGGGTTCGCCCACTGTCACCACTTCTGCCCGACCACCCTGGCCCTGTTGGACGCGGTGAGCGACCAGCTCGAAGACTCGATTCGGGAGCAAACCCAGGTGGTGATGGTGAGTGTCGACCCCTCCCGGGACAGCCCTGAAGTCCTCGCGGAGTACGTGCCCAAATTCAACCCCGGGTTCATTGGAGTTACGGGCGAATTCCTGCCGATCAAGCTGCTTGCCAACCAGCTCAACGTACCCTTTCAGAAGCCACCGAATGCGGGAGAGGACTACCAGGTGAGCCATGGGGAGCAGATCGTACTGATCAATCCGCGGGGCGAGTACCAGGGCTTCTTCAAGCCCCCCCACACTCTGGCGCGCCTGAAGGCAACCTATCAATCCATCGTGATCAGCCACGGCGGCGAGTGAAAGAGTGATCAGTCCCTCAATGTTGCGGTTTCAGTAACGAGACCACAAAGAGGGCTCCCGCTGCCAACACCACCGACGGTCCGGCCGGCGTGTCCACGTAGAAGGATGCAGTGAGCCCGCCCAGTACCGCTAGCGCGGCGATTACCGCTGCGAACACCGCCATCTGCTCAGGGCTCCGGGCGACACGGCGGCTGGCCGCCGCGGGAATGATCAGCAGCGCCGTAATCAACAAGACGCCCACCGCCCTCATGGCCATGGCGATGACCAGTGCCATGATCAGCATCAGGATCGTGCGGACCAGAGGGACGTTTACCCCGTCAACCTGCGCAAGCTCTTCGTGAACCGTAATGGCCAGCAGTCGGCGCCAGAACACTCCCAGCAGGGCCAGGACCACAGCACTGACGGCAAAGATCGCCACCACATCGTCACGGGAAACGGCAAGCAGATCGCCGAAAAGGTAGCTGTACAAATCCACGTTGGTGCCGCCGAGCAGTGCCACGGAGACCAGCCCCAGTGCAAGGCTGGAGTGAGCCAGGATTCCCAGCAGCGTGTCCGTGGCCAGATTTCGGTTGCGTTGCAGAGCTACGAAAACAAGGGCCAGGCTGGCGCAGACAATCACCACCGACGCGTTGATGTTCACTGATAAGGCGAGGCCCAGTGCCACACCCAGCAAGGCCGAATGGGCCAGGGTATCCCCCAGGTAAGCCATCCTTCGCCAGACCACGAACGAACCCAGAGGGCCCGCAACCAGCGCCACCCCCAGGCCTGCCAGCACCGCATTGATCAGGAATTCCGGCAGCATCAGTTCTTCTCCACCGGGGGTTCCGGGCTGTCATGGGTGTGGTCGTGATGGTGGGTGTAGCGTGCGATGCCCACCGAACGGCTTTCCCCGAAGAGCTTGAGAAACTCCGGGCTGCTGCTGACGCTATCCGGGCTTCCTTCGCAACAAATGTGCTGATTGAGGCAAATCACGCGGTCCGTCGCAGCCATTACCAGGTGCAGGTCGTGAGACACCATCAGTACGCCGCAATGCAGTTCGTGCTTGATCTGACCGATCAGCCCGTAGAGCGCCGCCTGGCCGGATACATCCACACCCTGTACCGGTTCGTCCAGGACCAGCAATTCCGGTGAGCGGTAGAGCGCCCGGGCCAGCAGTACCCGCTGCATCTCCCCGCCGGACAGGGCCTGGACCGGCTGGCGCCGCAAGTGATTGGTACCCGTCCGCTCCAGGCACCGCGTGAGCTGGGCGGGATTGTTCCCCGGCAGGGTCAAAAAGCGCTCCACGGTCAGCGGCAAACTGGGATCGATGGCAACCTGCTGGGGCATGTAGCCGATCCGCAGGTTCTGCGCCCGTGTCACCCGGCCCCGGTCGGGCTTCAACAAGCCCAGAATGGTGCGAACCAGTGTGGATTTGCCGGCCCCATTGGGGCCAATCAGGGTGACCATTTCCCCCCGCGAAACGGAAAGGTTCACATCGGACAGGAGCTCACGACCATTGCGATGAACGCCCACATGCTCGGCTGAGACCAGGACCGAAGTCACGGACACTCCTTGCACGCGGGGCAGAGTCCCAGAATTTCCACCGACTGTTGTTCCGCGGTAAAGCCCGCCGTGGAAGCA
Organism: Gilvimarinus sp. F26214L; assembly: GCF_054401055.1. Lineage (NCBI taxonomy): Bacteria > Pseudomonadati > Pseudomonadota > Gammaproteobacteria > Cellvibrionales > Cellvibrionaceae > Gilvimarinus > Gilvimarinus sp. F26214L. The sequence continues at coordinate 109,493 of NZ_JBTIYG010000002.1, forward strand.
GTCCGCGCCAGGGCGTTGTTAAGCTCCACACCCCCGCATTCCAGTGCCACCCGGCAGGAGCGACAGATGAGAAAATGCCCCTGGTGTCTACGCCCCGGGTTGGGACATCCGACAAAGGCGTTGAGGGAGTGAATCTTGTGGATCAGGGTTTGCTCGGTCAAAAAGTCCAGAGCCCGGTAGACCGTGGGCGGCGCAACCGGCCGGGTGGTGGCATCGGCAAGCATGTCCATGATGGGATAGGCTCCAAGCGGCTTGTGACTTTGCCAGACCAGGCGCAGCACCTGCTCCCGCTGTGGGGTCAGGCGCACGCCGCGATCCGCACAGAGCTGCCGCGCCTGGGTAAGCGCGGATTCGATGCAGTGCCGATGGTCGTGCCGTGTGAACGGGTTGGAGTCCATGAAAGGCGGGCCAGGTGGAAATGTTATGTTATTGTATAACACCCGCACTAAGGATTCCTATCATGTATCGCTTACGCATCCTTCCGGGCTTGCTGTCCCTGCTGCTGTCGGTGAGTGCTAGCCAACTCGCTGATGCGCGGACTCAGGAGCCCTCCTCGATTAAACTCCTGGCAAGTATCCAGCCCGTGGGCCTCATTGCCAATGACCTGCTGGCGGGTCTCGGAGAGGTGGCAATTCAGGTGCCCCCCGGGGCGTCTCCCCATGACTTCGCGTTGCGTGTTTCCGACCGTCAGAAGATTCAGCAAGCCGAACTGGTGATCTGGATGGGCCCGAGCCTCGAGCGATTTCTGACGAAAACCCTGAACTCCCTGCCGGAGGAGCGGGTCCTGGCGCTCGGCCAGTCCGAATCCGAACCCCATACCGACGACCGGAGGCACCACGGGCACGGCCCGGACCTGCACCAGTGGCTGGACCCGGAATACGCTATCGAGATGGCCCGCGCCATCGCAGAGCGCCTCGTGCAACTGTATCCCGGGCGCTCCAATGACATTCAGCAGCGTTTCGCCGCGCTGTCTGCGCGCTACGCGGACCTCGATCACACCCTGGAGGAGCGTTTTGCAAAAGTGAAAGAACAGAGCTTCGTGGTCCAGCACCGGGGTTATGGATACCTGGTCGCTGCCTATGGACTGACCCAGCTGGATTGGATTTCCCTGAGTCCGGAGCAATCCCCCGGCGTACGTCATCTTTACGACCTGGAAAAACGCCTGCGGGAGCTCCCGGCAGGGGAACAAGCCCGCTGCCTGTTTGTGGAAACCGGGCACGAATCCGCCACCGCCCGGAGCTTCGCTCGCCAGCTTGGCCTGGAGGTGCAAGCCCTGGACATTCTCGGGCTCGGCGCCGAAAGCTACTCTGATCTGATGGAGCAATTGGCGAACGACATGGTGTCCTGCCTCTCGGGGCGCTGATCGAATCGGCGAACGTGCGTCGCGCCTTGGTCCCGGGTATGAAAAAATGGGCAGTTCTGTACCCCAGCCATTAACGCGACCGTTTCAACCCACGCAAACTATTTACCATCGAAGACGACGATTATGACTTCAAGCAACAACCCCCTGGTACTGGTGGATGGTTCTTCCTACCTCTACCGGGCATACCACGCAATGCAGCGTCAGAATCTGCGTACGGCCGACGGGCGCCCCACCGGGGCCATCCTGGTCGTGACCAACATGATCCGGCGCCTCCAGAAGGATTATCCGGACAGCCAGATCGCTGTAGTCTTCGACGCCAAGGGCAAGACCTTCCGCGATGAAATCTTCGCAGAATACAAATCCCATCGACCGCCCATGCCGGACGAGCTCCGCAGTCAGGTGCAGGCGGTCCACGACCTGATCGGCGCCATGGGCCTTCCCATTCTCATCGAGGAGGGCGTGGAAGCCGACGACGTGATCGGCACCCTGGCCTGCCAGGCCAGCCGGGAAGGCCACCATACCGTGGTCTCCACCGGGGACAAGGACATGGCCCAGTTGGTGAGTCCTCACGTTACCCTCGTCAACACCATGAACGACACCGTCCTGGACCGGGACGGCGTGGTGGAGAAATTCGGGATTCCCCCTGAACACATCATCGACTTCCTCGCCCTCATGGGCGACAAATCCGACAACATTCCCGGCGTGCCCGGAGTGGGCGAAAAAACGGCCGTGGGATTGGTGCAGGGTCTGGGTGGGCTGGACGCAATCTACAGCCGTCTGGAAGAGGTCCCGCAATTGCCCATACGGGGCGCCAAGAGCCTTCCGGCAAAGCTGGAGGAGCACCGGGAGCAGGCCTACCTGTCTCACCGGCTCGCCACCATCAAGACGGACGTGGAACTGGAGTTCGGCCCCGCCGACCTGAAGGCGTCGGACCCCGATCGCGCCCGCCTCATCGAGCTGTGCGAGCGCTACGAGCTCAAACAGTGGCTGAAGGAGCTGGGCGGCGATCCCGGCGCCCACGCCCAGAGCCTGGAGAAGGTTGCGGTCAACTACGAAACCATTCTCGACGAGGCGGCGCTGTGCAAATGGCTCCAGCGGCTGGAAGACGCGCCTCTCTTTGCCTTCGATACCGAGACCACCAGCCTCAACTACATGGAAGCCCGTCTCGTGGGGTTCTCTTTTGCAGTAAACGCTGGCGAGGCCGCATATCTGCCGTTTGGTCACGATTATGTCGGGGCGCCCGGGCAGCTGGACCGCGAAACGGTACTGGAGCGCTTCCGCCCACTGCTGGAGGACCCGGATAAGCTCAAACTGGGGCAGAACCTGAAGTACGACCGGAACGTGCTCGCCAATCACGGCATCGAGCTGCGCGGCATAGCCTTCGACACCATGCTCGAATCCTACGTGCTCAATTCCGTGGCGAGTCGCCACGATATGGACAGCCTGGCGAGCCGACATCTGAACTATGAGACCGTGCGTTTTGAGGACATCGCGGGCAAGGGCGCCAAACAGCTGACCTTCAATTCCATTCCCCTGGAGGATGCCTCCCGCTACGCGGCAGAGGACGCCGACATCACCCTGCGCCTGCACCAGGCTCTCTGGCCACAGCTGCAAAAGATCGCCCCCCTGCGCGGTGTGTTCGAGAATCTGGAGATCCCTCTGGTGCCGGTGCTCTCGCGCATCGAGCGCCAGGGCGCGCTGCTGGACCGGGAAGCCCTGGCGCGGCAAAGCGCTCAGCTGGACGAACGGCTCCGCCAGCTTGAAGCCCAAGCCTGCGAACTGGCCGGAGAGACCTTCAATCTCAGCTCGCCCAAGCAGCTCTGCGCCATTTTGTTCGAAAAGCTGAAATTGCCAGTGCTCAAGAAGACGCCCAAAGGCGCTCCGTCGACCGCGGAAGAAGTGCTCCAGGAACTTGCCCTGGACTACCCCCTGCCCCAGGTCATCATGGACCACCGTGGCCTGTTCAAGCTCAAATCCACCTATACGGACAAACTGCCTCTGATGGTGAACCCTGGCACCGGTCGCCTGCACACGTCCTACCACCAGGCTGTGACGGCCACCGGTCGACTGTCGTCCTCGGACCCCAACCTGCAGAACATCCCTATTCGGACCGAAGAGGGACGGCGCATCCGTCAGGCCTTTGTGGCCCCGCCCGGTCACCAGATTGTTGCGGCGGACTATTCCCAGATCGAGCTGCGGATCATGGCCCACCTTTCGGGCGACGAAGGGCTCCTCAAAGCCTTCGCAGACGGGCTCGACATCCACCAGGCGACCGCAGCCGAAGTTTTTGGCGTGCCTCTCGATCAGGTGAGTCAGGAGCAGCGGCGCAGCGCCAAGGCCATCAATTTCGGCCTGATCTACGGCATGTCCGCTTTCGGCCTCGGCCGTCAGCTGCGAATCGGCCGCAAGGAGGCGCAGGAGTACATTGACCTGTATTTCCAACGTTATCCCGGCGTGCGCCGCTACATGGACGATACCCGGGAGCTGGCCCGGGAGCAGGGCTACGTGCAAACCATATTCGGGCGCCGGCTCTACCTGCCGGAAATCAACGACCGCAACGGTATGCGCCGCCAGGCCGCCGAACGCACGGCCATCAACGCGCCCATGCAGGGCAGCGCGGCGGATATCATCAAGCGGGCCATGATTTCGGTGGACCAGTGGATTCGAGAGGAGAGCATCCCGGCCCGCATGATCCTGCAGGTTCACGACGAACTGGTGCTGGAGGTCAAGGCCGACGCCGTGACTGCGGTCAGCGCAAGGCTGGCGGCGCTGATGACCGGCGCGGCGGAGCTGAAGGTGCCTTTATTGGTGGAGGCCGGAACCGGGGACAACTGGGACGAAGCCCACTGACCCGGCTGGCTCGTGCTCGAATGGCGGGCGCCTGAGCTTCAGGGGCCCGGCAACCCGGATCACTGAGCAAAGGCCGACTGTCCTCTTGAGAACATCGTCCACTGTGATGCAGTTGGCAAGATTTGCCGGCTGTGGAGAACTTTAACCAAAGGACCCAGTCTGAGGAGTTACCAATTCGATTGGTGTCTTACTCTCCTATTACTGGCTTGTAGTGAGCCTTGCTTAGCACTTGACTCGATAGCAAAGCGCCCTGACCACCTTGGTCAGGGCTTTTTTTTGTGCCTGCGTCAGCGATTCGCGCCCAATTGTTCATGAATCCGCCAGACCGGTCGGAACATTTTGCAGCCCGTCCAGTCCTAAGTGGCGTACTGAAGCATATGCCCAATGTGTTTCAGTCGGATTCCAGTGCTCGGCCCCAAGAGTGCTGGTATTTGAACCCGGCGGTTGCCCCAAGCTGTCGGGTTTTTTTTTGCCCGGTCAACGCCTTCGCGACTCTTCTGCCGAGTATAGTTGAAATTCGCGCCTGGCAAGTAAATTCCTCAGGAATCTGCGGCATTCTGCTCCGGATCCGCCTCCAGCCACCGGTTCAGAACCCCCTTAAGCTCCTGCAAGCCCTCCTTTTTCAATGACGAGAAGCACTGGACCGTAACCAGATCATGCACCTGAGCGGCTTCCAGGTGCTGCCGGACCTTGAACAGAGTGTTCTTGCGCTGGCCGCTCTTGAGTTTGTCCGCCTTGGTCAGCAGCACATGGACCGGCATTTCAACCTCAACCGCCCAGTTGAGCAGGTTCGTGTCGTACTCCTGGAGGGGGTGTCGGATATCCATCAGCAGCACCAGCCCCCGCAGGCTTTGCCGCTTCTGCAGGTATTCGAACAGATGGCGCTGCCAGCGCTGCTTCATCGCTTGCGGTACCTTGGCATACCCGTAACCGGGCAGGTCCACCAGGCGCTGATAGTCACTCAGCCGGAAAAAATTGATGAGCTGGGTGCGCCCCGGCGTCTTGCTGGTGCGCGCCAGCTTGGTGTTGTCGGTGAGAGTGTTGATGGCGCTGGACTTGCCCGCATTGGAGCGCCCGGCAAAGGCCACCTCGGCGCCTTCGTCGGCCGGGCATTCGGCCAGGCTGGGGGCGCTCTGGCTGAACTCGGCACTATTAAAATCGATGGCAGTTGGCACGACTTGCTCCGCTGACGGTGAGGCCGGTCATTCTACTCTGAATGCCATTGCTGCGCCCCCAGTGTCTGGAGGTCGTCCGTTTAGATTCTTGGCGCGGTTAGTATATAATGTGCCGCCTTTGCGACCGCCCGCCCTCGGTGCGTCCCCGGTCCGCAACCACTCGCACACTACTGTTCACTACGGATTTAACGATGAAGAATTTCACCAAAGCCGCGACTATTCTCCTGGGACTTTTCTCCCTGGCGCACGGCGCCCAGGTTCTGGCCCAGGGGAATGCTGAAGCCGGCGCGGAGAAAACGGCGGTTTGCGCCGCCTGTCACGGTGCCGACGGCAACAGTGGCGCGGCCATCTATCCCAAGCTGGCCGGACTCGGGGAGAAGTACCTTTACAAGCAGCTGGAAGACATCAAAAGCGGTGCGCGGGTGGTCCCGGAAATGACCGGCATGCTCAATCCGCTGTCCGAACAGGACCTGCGGGATGTCGCCGCTTACTATGCGGAGCAAACACTGCAGTTGGCGGGTGCCCAGGAAGCCACTGTGAAATTAAACAGCGGTGACGAAACCGACGCTCTGGCGTTGGGCCGCACCACTTACCGCTTCGGCAACCCGGAAACCGGTGTCCCGGCTTGCAGCGGCTGTCATTCCCCGACCGGGGTCGGCAACGCTCCGGCGGGTTACCCGCGCCTGGGTGGCCAGTTTGCGGACTACATCTCCAAGCAGCTCCAAGCGTTCCGCCTGGGTGAGCGCACCAACGATGAACAGCAGGTCATGCGCCAGGTGGCCGAGCACATGAGCGAAGCAGAGATCACCGCTGTATCCAATTACATCGCCGGCCTCTACGCTGGTGAAGGGAACTCAGCGGCGCAGTAATGGTCTTTTAGCGCATCGCTGAATGGCAGCCCGTATCGATCATTGACGGGCCGCCAGCCACCCCTACCGAGCGAACAATTGGGGGGTGCCGCGAGCGCTGCATCGCCGGTGTGCGCGTCGAAAACCATTGGGCGCAACCCCGTTGTCAGCGCCGGAACGAGGTCCTCTATGCGCAAACTTTTGCCGATGGCAACCCTGGCCATCGCCCTGTTGTCCTTTCCAGTTTTAGCCCAGAATCCCCAAGCCAGCCCCGCCTTTCGTGAAGGCGTGCACTATCTCGTCCTTCCGGAGCCGGTTCCGGTAGAAGATCCCGACAAAATCGAAGTGACCGAGGTATTCTGGTACGGTTGCAGCCACTGCTTTCGCTTCGAGCCCCTGGTGCTTGATTGGAAGAAGGATCTGCCCGAAGACGTCAACTTCGTCCAGGTTCCGGCAATGTGGAGCCGCCCCATGGAGACCCACGCCCGGGCCTACTACACCGCCCGGCAGCTGGGAATTCTGGAAGACGTGCATCAGGCCATCTACGACGCCATAAATGTGGAGCGCAAGCGGCTCAACAGCGCGGAGGAAGTGGCTGAGCTCTTCGCCCGGCACGGAGCTGAAGAGGAGGAGACGGTGCGGGTGTTCAATTCGGCCGAAACCACTGCCCTCCTGAAGGAGGCGGATACCAAGGCCCGCGGTTACCAGATCACCGGCACGCCGCAGCTCATCGTTCACGGGCGGTACCGAATTCAATCGACCCGGCAGGTGCCGCACAGCAAAATGTTTGAAGTGGCGGACTTTCTCGTCGACAAAGTCCGCGCGGAGCGCGCCGCCGAACAGTAAAAGAACAACGAACAGTCACGACAGCACAGAAGGCTAGGTTATGAAGCACTTTTACAAACTCGCAACAACCCTTATCGGCTGCATGCTGCTGGCCACTTCCGCATTCGCCGCCGGCCCCTTTGAAGAAGGGACCCATTACAAGCGTCTGTCCGATCCAGTCCCGGTGCGCAGCAAGGACGCAATTGAAGTGGCGGAGATCTTTTCCTATGCCTGCGGTCACTGCTACAACTTCGAGCCCTTGCTACAGCGTTGGAAAGAGCAACTCCCGGACGATGTCCAGGTTGTCAAACTGCATGTGAAGTGGGACCGCACCACGGAGAATCTGGCCCGGGCTCTCTACACCGCGCAGGCTCTCGAGGTGATGGACACCGTCCACCCCGCGCTTTTCCGAGCCATTCACGCGGAGCGCAAACGCTTGCAGAATCAGGAGCAGATCGCCGACATTTTTACCGGTCAGGGAGTTGACGAAGAGGTGTTCAATAAAACGTTCGACTCCTTCGGAATCACCAGCCAGGTGAGCCAGGGGCAAGCGAAGGTTGCCGGGTCCCAGGTCCGCGGCACCCCGAGCATGCTGGTGAACGGTGAATATGTCATTGAGCCCGGCGCCGGTGTGGACCACGAGACCATGCTGGAAATCGCTGACTTCCTGATCGAGAAAATCCGCAAGGATCGCGGCGACGCCTGAGCCCCCCTTGCTGCGACCGGCTCCCGCCGGTCGCCCTCGTTCTTTCCTACCAAAGCCCAAATCGCCGCCACCCGGTCGCTGAGCCGTTCACTTCGGATGGTCTGTCCCGACCGAAAATGGACCCCCGCGCCCGTCTGACCGCTTCGGGGCCGACGCAGATTCGGTGTGGTCCGGGTTTCGATTTGATGACTCCGGGCCGGATAATGGCAACAATCGATTTTACGGATGGGTAATTGAGCTTATAATGATGGCCCTTTTGGCCTCAGTAGGCCTCGGATTTCGGTAACAGTGAGGGTTTGATAGTGGAACACATGAAACGAGTAGTAGCTGGATTTGCGGCGGTGGCCCTGATGGCTGCGGCAGCCGTGGCCGTAGCGGATTCGCGTACCGACGCAATTGCGGAGCGTCTGGCCCCCGTCGGGGAAGTCTGCATGGCAGGCGAAGAGTGCACCGGTGGTACCACTGTCGTGGCTGCGAGCGAAGCGCGCGACCCTGCCGAAATCTATCAGAGCAAGTGCTCCTCCTGCCACAACAGCGGCGTGGGCGGTGCCCCCAAACTGGGCGACGCAGCCGCGTGGGAGCCGCGCATTGCGAAGGGCATGGATGTTCTGTTTGAAAATGCCTGGAACGGCTTTAACGCCATGCCTCCGAGAGGTATCTGTATGGACTGCAGCGAGCAGGAAATTCGCGAGACCGTTGAGTACATGGTCCAGGAAAGCAGCTAATCGCCTGCTCAGGATAAGATTGGCGGGCCGTAATCTTCGGCCCGCCTGCACCCCGGGCCAGTTTCCCGGGGGTGACAGGTCACTGCGCAGGTTATCTGCCATGGCCCGTCAGCCTAGGCCAGCAAGTCTCGCAGATTGGCCAGCGTCTCGCTCCCGCGGTCCTTGTTCCGCTCCGGAGACGAATCCTCAGCAAACCCTTCCCGCGTCACGTCCTCCTGTGGCAATTCCTCGAGAAACCGGCTGGGGGTTGATTCAATTACCTCTCCGAACTGCTTGCGCTTGGCGGCCAGTGTCAGCGTCAATGTTCTCTGCGCGCGGGTAACACCCACGTAAGCCAGGCGACGTTCCTCCTCGACGTTTCCGTCGGCGACGGAGTTGGCGTGGGGCAGCAGATTTTCCTCAAGGCCGAGCACGAACACGTGGGGGAACTCCAGGCCCTTGGCGGCGTGCAGAGTCATCAGCTGCACCCGGTCACTCTCGTCTTCCTCCTCCTGCCGGTCGAGCAAATCCTGCAGAATCAGCTTGGCAATCGCTCCTTGGAGGTCAACCTCGTCCCCCTCATCCTTCTCCAGCATCTTCTGAATCGAACCGAGCAGGAAGTGGACGTTCTCCATGCGGCGCTCCGCAACTTTGCCGCTGCTGGCATTCTGGTGCAACCAGCCCTCGTAGTCGATGTCCTCGACCAACTCCCGCAGTATCCTCACCGGGTCGTGCTCCGCGGAGGCCTGGCGCGTGTACTCGATGGTTGCAACGAATTTCTCCAGGCGCTGCATGGCCGGGACCGGAAGTTGTTGCTGCAGCCCGAACTCCTGGGCAGCGGCGTAAAGACTGATTTCCCGCTGGCTCGCGTAATGGCCGAGGGTCTGCAAGGTGGACGTGCCGATCTGCCGGCGCGGTGTATTCACGATGCGAAGGAAGGCGTTGTCGTCATCGGGGTTCACCACCAGCCGCAGGTAGGCCATGATGTCCTTTATTTCCGCCCGAGCGAAAAACGATGTGCCGCCACTGATGTTATAGGGGATCTGGTGCTGCTGAAGCTTCAGCTCCAGGAGCTTCGATTGGTGATTGCCGCGATACAGCACCGCGAAATCGCGAAACTTGATTCCGCGCCCAAGCCGTTGATGCAAAATCTCCGTAGCCACTCGCTCCGCTTCCGCATCGTCGTTGCTGCAGCGAATGATGCGAATCGGCTCCCCCATCCCCATCTCGCTCCACAGGGTTTTGTCAAACACGTGGGGATTGAACTGAATCAGGTGGTTCGCGGCCTTGAGAATCCTGCTTGTGGACCGGTAGTTCTGCTCCAGCTTTATCACCGCAAGGGTGGGGAAGTCGCGCTGCAGCTGGGCCAGGTTCTCCGGGTTGGCACCGCGCCACGCATAGATGGACTGGTCGTCATCGCCCACCACGGTAAGGCAATGGCGGTCTCCGACCAACTGTTTGACCAGACGATACTGACTGTTGTTGGTGTCCTGGTATTCGTCCACCAGAAGATAGCGGACTCTCTGGCGCCAGCGGGCGAGAACATCGGGCTCACTGGAAAACAGTTGCACCGGAAGGCCGATGAGGTCATCAAAATCCAGGGCGTTGTAGGCACTTAATGCTTGATGATAGCCCTGATAAATGCGCGCGAACGCGGCTTCGCCGTCGCTCTGGGCGAGGCCCAGCGCATCCTCGGGCGTGACCAGGTCGTTTTTCCACTGGGATATCTGGTTCTGTACACGGTCCAGGTGGTCGCTGTCCAGATCGTCATGCTTGATCATGATCTCCTTCAGCACCGCCCGCGCATCTTCACTGTCGAAGATGGAAAACCCGGCTTTAAAGCCCAATTTCCTGTACTCCGCGCGAATGATCCGCAGACCAAGGTTGTGGAAGGTGGATACGATCAGACCTCGCGCCGCCTTGCCCTTCACCAGCCTGGAGGCCCGCTCCTTCATCTCCCGGGCGGCCTTGTTGGTGAAGGTTACAGCCGCGATGTTGCGGGCGGGGATACCGCAGCCCTCGATCAGGTACGCGATCTTGTGGGTGATTACACTGGTTTTGCCGCTGCCGGCGCCGGCCAGCACCAGGCAGGGGCCGTCCACGTATCGAACGGCGCGGCGTTGGGGGGCGTTGAGTTGGGTCACAAATTACTACGATGTGGTGGGTTGCAGCCCCATTGTAGCAACTGGCCTGCGCCAACATCACCACCAGGGCCGCAAAATGCTGCCTAACGGTCCCAACCGAGGCCGGGCAGCCGGCAGAAGCGGAGTGGATGTTAACAGCCCGGTGCCGGAGGTGTATCATTGCGGCACTCGCGGCCCACAGGAATCCGGCGGCGGGTGGACGTGTCGGGGCCCTTGGGGAGTGCAGGGTGTACGGCGCAGTCAAGCTGTAAGGCTGGGTCCCGGGCGACATCGCGGGTGGGCCCGGCAATAACAATAATCCTGGAATGGGTGAGCATTTGGATCAAGTTCTAGTTACTGTGGTTACGGCGAACTTCAACGGTAGTCGCTATCTCGCCCAGGCCATTGAGAGTGTTCGCGCCCAGACGCACGCCAACATCGAATATGTCATTGTCGACGACGGCTCTACTGACGGGTCAAGGGACCTGATCGAGGATTACTGCCGCAAAGACCCCCGAATCAAGGCCTTTTTGCTGCCGGAGAACCAGGGAGTGGCCCGCGCACGCAACACAGGCATAGAGAATTCACATGGCAAATACGTCACCTTTCTCGATTCCGACGATGAGTGGATGCCGAACAAGCTGGAAAAACAACTTGAACTATTTCGCAGGCATCCCCGCGCGGGGTTGGTGGTGACCGGTGCGGCGGTTATCGATCGCGACGGTCACACGGTGGAGATCCAAAAGCAACGGAAGAAGCCGATGCAGGGCGCGGTCAGTCTTTACGACTACATCGCAGGGAAATGTCTCTTGTCCATCAACGCCATGACCCGGCGGGAATGTCTAGAGAAAAGCGGCCTCTTCAATCCGAATTATGTGATTGGAGAGGACTACGAGTTGTGGATGCGAATTACGCGCGACTACGAGTACTACTATCTGGAAGAACCGCTGCACCGTTATCGGGTTCACGGCGACAACGCTACCCGCGACAAGTTGTTCAACCGCGAATCAAAAATCAGGATCCTCGAAGAGAAGGTCGCCAACAACCCCGACCTTCTGGATGAGCTCGGGCGCGGCTTCAAACACATCATGCAGCGCAAATACAACTCACTCGGTAAAGCCTACTTCAAGGCCAACCGGCTCTCGGAGGCCGATACTTGTTTCCGAAAAGCTTCGCAGCTCCGCAGCAGCCTTGCGCAGACAATCAAAGCACGCGTCTGGCAGCTTGCACTGAAGTCGCGCCAGAGGGGTGCTATCTGAGCTCGTCCTTCCCGCATATGTATTTATGAGACTCTGCCTCATCCGCTCAGCGTTGTGGTTCCAAATGTGTTTGACAGCTCTCCGGGAAGCTCTATAATCGCCACCAGCTTGAAAGTACGCCCCTTGTTTATGCACACCACAGACGTCCAGTCTCATCCGGTTCTTCATAAGTAAGTCTCAGCAACACTTCCAGCAAAACCGGCCTCTCCGAGGTCACCTCTACTTTTTGAACGAATAGGATGACACTATGTCTACTTCCTCTACTGGCACTGTAAAGTGGTTTAACGAATCCAAGGGCTTTGGTTTTATCGAACAGGATTCCGGTCCGGACGTTTTCGCCCATTTCAGCGCCATCGTCGGCTCCGGCTTCAAAACCCTGGTCGAAGGTCAGCGCGTCCAGTTTGACGTGACCCAGGGGCAGAAAGGCCCCCAGGCGGAAAACATCGTCGCTCTTTAAATGCTCTTCCCGCACCCGCGGGAGTCAAAGCGAACAAAAAAGGCAGGCTCGAAAGAGTCTGCCTTTTTTATTGCGTCTCATGTTTTTTGCCGGGCGCTTCAGGCCGGAGCTGTGTCTGCCCGTGTCCGCCGATCCAGGCTGCGGTAGCTCAATGCTTCGGCCAGTTGTTCACGGCCGATGTGCTCCTTTCCTGCCATGTCCGCCAACGTGCGCGCAACCCGCAGGCACCGATGATAGGCACGCGCGGATAAACCCAGTCGCTCCATTGCGTGTTCCAGCATCGTCCGCATCTCATCGTCGAGCGGACACACGCGTTCCAGCTCCCGACCCGCGAGCTCGCTGTTGCTTTTGCCCTGACGACTGACTTGCCGCTCCCGACTGGCAACGACCCGTGCCTGAATGCGGGAGGATTCGTCCCCCGCTTGCGCTGATTGAAAGCGGCGTGTGTCCACCGCGTTGACAGGCACCTGCAAGTCAAACCGGTCCAGCAACGGCCCGGAGATCTTGCGCCGATAACGCAGCACCTGATCCGGCGTACATCGGCAACGGTCGTCCCCCGCACCCAGGTAGCCGCAGGGGCACGGATTCATCGCCGCGACCAGTTGGAAGCGGGCAGGGAACTCCACCTGAGCGTTCGCGCGGGAAATGCAGATCTGTCCCGACTCCAGCGGTTCACGAAGAACCTCCAGAACCTGGCGTTGGAATTCGGGCAGCTCATCCAGAAACAGAACGCCCCGGTGGGCCAGGGAAATCTCCCCGGGCCTGGGATTGCTGCCGCCGCCCACCAGAGCCGCTGCCGAGGCAGAATGATGGGGCGCGCGGAAAGGGCGCTGCAACCAGTGGCGGGGCGCTGCGCCCGTAGCCACCGAAGCGATCGCGGCGGCCTCCAGAGCCTCGGTTTCGCTCAAAGGTGGCAAAATTCCGGGGAGCCGGCTGGCCAGCATGGTCTTACCGGTGCCGGGCGGACCGTAGAACAGCACGTTGTGGCCGCCGGCCGCAGCCACCTCCAGCGCCCGCTTGGCTTGCGCCTGCCCCTTGACCTCAGACAGATCCGGGTAGTCGGTCAATGATGCGGATGAGTTGAACCGGGCCCGTGGCAAATCTTCCCGCCCGTGCAGCTGGGCGCAAACTTCCAGAAGGCTTACAGCCTTGTAGACCCGGGTGGTACGACAGAGCGCTGCCTCCTCGGCATTGCTGTCGGGGAGTATCAGCGCGCGGCCTTCACGACCGCAGGCCATGGAAGCGGGCAGCGCGCCGCGAATGTGTCGCAACTGACCCGACAGCGCCAGCTCGCCGAGAAACTCAAAGCCAGCCAGTGCATCGGGAGGAATCTGCCCCGAGGCCGCCAGAATGCCCAGCGCGATAGCGAGGTCATAGCGGCCGCCTTCCTTCGGCAAGTCGGCCGGAGCCAGGTTGATGGTGATTCGCCGGGCGGGAAATTCGAAGTGACTGTTCAGCAAGGCGCTGCGAACCCGATCCTTGCTCTCCTTTACCGCAGTTTCGGGCAGGCCCACGATGGAAAGGGCCGGTAAGCCGTTGGAAAGGTGTGCTTCCACCGTGACGAGCGGCGCATCGATACCGGCCCGGGCACGGGTATAGACGAGGGCGAGAGACATTTGCGTTCCTGCAGATTATCCATGTTGTTTTGTGCAGACGGCTTCGTCGATGCCGGCTGCTTCGCCGAGTGCGGTTTATTCCCCTGTCTTCTGCCCGGCTTGATCCAACTCGGCAACTTTTGCTTCGAGGGCTTCCAGTCGCTCGCGGGTGCGCAGCAATACTTTTGCCTGGGCGTCGAACTCCTCACGGGTGACCAGATCCATGCGTGACAGGGTCGACTGAACCAATTGCTTCACGCGCCGCTCCACCTCTGGAGTGGCGCTGTCGAAAAAAGCCGAGGCACGGTCAAAAAGATCGTTCAAAGGGGCTTTGCTCATGGGTCAATTCAGGCCTGGTTGCGCGGGCATTTATTCTAGCGCGGGAGACCCGTTTTTGCGACTTGGGCGGCGCGCCTTTCGGACTTCTCTTCCAACTTCTTCAACTTCCTTTCCACAGCTTCCTCCCGACCTGTTTCGATTGCGCCGTTCTGGTGCACCGGCAGGAGGGCGCCCCAACCTGGGGCTGAATGAGGCCCCCAAATACAAAGAAATAAACGACATTTCGAAGCTAACCCTCTGATCCCCCGGACGTTTCTTCCACTGGCACGGCCCCTGCTATAGGACTAACGCAACGACAACACATGAGCTTGCAATGTGTTACCGCACCATGGCGACGCGCGATCGAGGGAGTGTCGGCAACGCTCTACAAGCAAACATCGGAGAGAAAGAAATGAAGCTATCGAAGAAACTGGGCATTTCCCTGGCAGCGGCCTCGCTCGGCACCTCACTCGCGTATGCGCCGCTCGCGAGTGCGGAGGTGGACCTGGCGGCTTCCGCCGGCGTCGCCAACCTGTACCTCTGGCGGGGGTTTGATGTTGGCCAGGGGGACGCGGCCGTATTCGGGGACATCACCGCGAGTGCCGCTGGCTTCTACGGCAGCGTTTGGACATCCAGCGGCGATGCCTATGCCGGGATGGAGTACGACCTCATCGTGGGTTACGGACAGGAAGTGGGTGACTTCGTTTTCGACCTCGCCCTGGTGAGCTATGTCTACCCTTCCTCGCACATCGATCCGACAGTGAACGACACCGAAATTGGTGACTGGGTGGAGGCCATTCTGACCGTAGGCTACGGCCCCTTGAGTCTTTCCTGGTACGAAACCCTGGAGGCGGCGGACAACAGCTACGCGCTCGGTGAGGACTACAACTACTACACCCTCGGGCTGGACCTGGGGAGCTTCTCCTTTCTGGTGGGTCACCACGACTACAACGACGATTTTACCGACGAGGAAACTCATCTGGACGTGAGCTATGCGTACAACGATCGCATGAGTTTTACCCTGAGCAAAATGATCGACGACGGGGATGGTGACGGCGCGCCGGCAGATGATGACCTGCTCTTTGTCCTGAGCTACACCCTGCCCATCGATCTCTAGCGGGTAGCGCTTGAGCCCAAAACGGGCTCAAGCGAACGCGGCGGTTCCGCAAACTCCCAACGACATGTTGCGTGCGCACTGTGCAACGCAACCCAAACGCCAGGCGCAGCGTGCAAGCAATAACTCGAACCCAGAGGAAACCAACATGAAACTGATAACCGCGATCATCAAGCCCTTCAAGCTTGACTCCGTACGCGAGGCCTTATCCGAAATCGGCGTGCAGGGGATCACCGTGACCGAGGTAAAAGGTTTTGGCCGGCAAAAAGGCCACACGGAACTGTATCGGGGTGCCGAGTACGTCGTCGACTTCCTGCCCAAGACCAAGCTGGAAGTTGCCGTCGGTGACTCGCAAGTGGACAGCGTAGTGGACGCCATCTGCAAGGCGGCGCACAGCGGGAAGATCGGCGACGGGAAAATATTCATATCCGCCCTGGATTTCGTCATGCGCATCCGCACCAGCGAAACCGGCGAGGACGCCCTCTGAAACGACCCCAAACTCAAGGCCATAGCGACAACCCGGAGATCCTCCTATGGAACTACAGAATCAGATTTTTGAACTCCAGTACGCGCTGGACACCTTTTATTTTCTGGTGTGCGGTGCGCTGGTGATGTGGATGGCCGCAGGCTTTGCCATGCTCGAAGCCGGCCTCGTCCGATCCAAGAACACGACCGAAATCCTCACCAAGAACGTGGCACTGTTCGCGGTGGCGTCCACCATGTACCTGATCTGCGGCTACAACTTCATGTATGGCGGGGGCTGGTTCCTGTCCGGTGTGGAGACCGTGGCAGGCCTGGACGTGGAAGCCGCGCTGACCGCCTCTGCGGAGAACGGTTTTGGCGGCGACTCGGTCTACTCGGGCGCAGCCGACTTCTTCTTCCAGGTGGTGTTTGTGGCGACCGCCATGTCCATTGTGTCCGGCGCGGTTGCAGAGCGCATGAAACTCTTCGCATTTCTGGCCTTCGCAGTTGTAATGACCGGCCTTATCTACCCGCTGGAAGGCGGCTGGACCTGGGGTGGCAACGAAGTGTTCGGCCTCTACTCATTGAACTACAGCGATTACGCCGGCTCGGGCATCGTTCACATGGCCGGGGCCGCCGCGGCGCTGGCGGGTGTACTGGTGCTCGGCTCCCGGAAAGGCAAGTACGGCCCGAACGGAGAAATCAACGCAATTCCCGGCGCGAACCTTCCCCTGGCAACCCTGGGGACTTTCATCCTGTGGTTGGGCTGGTTCGGCTTCAACGGCGGCTCCACCCTCAAGCTGGGCGGAATCGAAGTCGCCAACGAAGTGGCGAACGTGTTCCTGAACACCAATGCCGCGGCCGCCGGTGGTTTGATCGCCGCACTCATCGTGGCCCGGATTCTGTTCGGCAAAGCCGATCTGACCATGGCGCTCAACGGTGCCCTGGCGGGACTGGTAGCAATTACCGCCGAACCTGCCGACCCCAGCGGTCTGGCTGCATCCATGATCGGCGCTGTGGGTGGTGGCCTGGTGGTATTCAGCATCGTGGCACTGGACAAGTTGCGCATCGACGACCCGGTCGGCGCCATCTCTGTGCACGGGGTTGTGGGCTTATGGGGGATATTCGCAGTGCTTCTGACCGACTCGGAGGCGACTTTTGTCGGCCAGCTCGTGGGTGCACTGACGATCTTTGTCTGGGTCTTCTCGGCGAGCCTGATCACCTGGTTCATCATCAA
This sequence comes from Gilvimarinus sp. F26214L, assembly GCF_054401055.1. Taxonomy (NCBI): domain Bacteria; kingdom Pseudomonadati; phylum Pseudomonadota; class Gammaproteobacteria; order Cellvibrionales; family Cellvibrionaceae; genus Gilvimarinus; species Gilvimarinus sp. F26214L. Next base: position 126,529 of record NZ_JBTIYG010000002.1, read on the forward strand.
GGCGATCATGGGAATCCGGGTCACTGAAGAAGAAGAATACCAGGGGGTGGATTTGTCCGAGTGTGGCATGGAGGCCTACCCGGAGTTCACCAAGTCAGCCTGATGAACTAGGGTCGCCGCTTCGAGCGGTCCGGCACGATACCTCACCTGCCCGGCGTTCGCGCCGGGTTTTTTTCAGTGGGCCGTACACGAAGCCGGGACCACTGGAGACTGCGCGGCGGCTCGTGTATCTTAACTCCCGTGCATGCCCACCAGCCGACAGGCGCCTATCGAATTTTCGAATGCTAAAGGGAAGGTCGATGAAACTGATTACTGCTGTTATCAAACCGTTCAAACTGGACGATGTCCGGACGGCACTCTCCGAAGTGGGAGTGCAGGGCATGACCGTGACGGAGGTGAAGGGCTTCGGCCGTCAGAAGGGTCACACCGAGTTGTACCGCGGCGCCGAGTATGTGGTGGATTTTTTGCCCAAGGTGAAAATCGAACTGGCGCTGGATGACGCGATGGTGGAGCAGGTGGTTGAAGCCATCAGCAAGGCGGCCCACACCGGCAAGATTGGCGACGGCAAGATATTCATCAGCCCCCTGGACGAGATCATCCGAATACGGACAGGCGAGACCGGAGTCAACGCAGTCTAACAGGCTGCCAGCCCGAATCTATTCATCCTCTACTTTCGCTTCCAATACCGCAGAAGCCGCTCGCCGAGAGCGGCTTTTTTGTTGTCGGGGTCTGCATTCAAGAGCAAATCCCGTAGCACAAGGTCCCTTCCCTCCGTCCCCAGTTCCGTGTGCAACCAATCGAGCAGGTCGTCGTGGCTGCGATCGCCGTGGCGCTCTCGATTGACCGCGCAGCAGGCGGTGAGAAACCGAAAGCATTGAAGTTCATTTTGCAGTTGCGTCTCCTCGACACAGGCCAGCCACGGGGCTGAAGATTGCAGCGCTCGCGCAAATAAACCACTGTCCAGCTCGGTCCGGCCGTCCGCATATCGAACCGGCGTCGAACCCGAGCCGCAGCTCGGAGAGCGGCTCTTGAAAATAAAGCCGCTCAACGCGTCGCTCTGATTGGCGACGTAACGGTCCGCCGTGACCACAAGAGCTTCCGTCACGTCCAGGCTGACATTGTCCACGCCGAGCGCGCGCACCCCTGTTGAGGTGGCGATCAATTCCACGGGCGGCCGGGGCACTCCCAGACCCGCTTCCAGCTCCGGGCAGACACTCGCCAGCTGTGCGTGGGCTCCGAGGGTGTCGAGTACCAGGTCCTGGCGCTTGTCAGTCCCGTCGTAACGCACCGGACTCCCGCTGAGGCAGGCACTAAGTCCGATGACGATCGCTCTGTGTTGATCGTTCACATCTCCTCCTGATTGGAACCCCGCTCCCATGAGTACTCGGGCATCCGGTGGTCCAGGTTTGGGTATAACTCGTGCTCGTCTATTCCAAAACAGCCTAACCGAAAGCGTCTTTGTGACTGGCGTCACATTCTACATGGGCTATAAATGATGTCGCTGGCCGAGACACTTTGGGCGATGGCAGCGGAGCTTCCATCTGTGTCGCGGCGGGCGCCCGGATTTGTAGATCTAAAGCGAGAACAACCACCATGTCCAGGAAACCACGTTTCGATTCGTTCAACGAGGATTCTCTCGAGAAAGAATTCTTCGGCAGCCTGGAGGACCGTCCGGAAGATCGCACGGTCACCTCACGGGCTCGAGTGCGGGACCAGCTCTCCGACCAGGTACAGGCCTTCCTTTCGGAAGGCGGTGAAATCAGCGAGATTGAACCCAATCTGCGCGCGGACCCTCCGCGAAAACCCACCAGCAATTACGGTCGGAAATCCATCAACTGACTGCTTTGCGCTCCCCTTCAGTCTGGCTTCTTCTTGCGCTGGGCCCGGGGGTGGGCGCTGTCATAGACTGAAGCCAGATGCTGGAAATCCAGGTGGGTGTAGATCTGCGTGGTGGAGATATTGGCGTGACCCAGCAACTCCTGCACTGCGCGCAGATCGCCGCTGGACTCCAGCATGTGGCTGGCGAAGGAGTGGCGCAGCATATGGGGGTGCAGGGGGGTGTTCAAACCCTGATGGATGCCGGCCCGGGCGAAGCGTTTCTGCACGCTGCGCGCTTGCAGGCGTGAACCGCGGGAGGAGATGAACAGCGCGTCCTCCTGTGCAGAGGCATAATCCCGCCGGGCTCGCAGCCACTTTTCGAGGGCCTGGACTGCCATTCGTCCCATCGGCAGCAGGCGGATCTTGCGGCCCTTGCCCAGCACCCGCACTTCGCCGCCGGCAAGATCCAGCGAGGCGAGATTCAGGCTGACCAGTTCACCGAGCCGAAGGCCGCAGGAGTACATTAACTCCAGCATGGCCCGATCCCGGGTATCGAGAAACTTGTCCCCGCTCAAATCCAGCAAATGCCCCAGCTGGTCCACATCCAAAGTCTTTGGCAGCGGCCGCTCGCTTTTGGGCGCGCGGACTCCCGCGGCAGGGTCCTTATCCATCCAGCCGCGGTCGAGGGCGAACTGAAACAGAGAGCGGCAGGCACTGAGCCAGCGCTGCAGGCTGCGCGGAGCCAGGCCGCTTTTATGGAGTTGGGCCAGGCACTGGCGCAGGTGAAACCCCTGCAACTCCCGGCAGTTCAGTACGGAGTGACGCTCGGCGAACGCCAGCAACTTGTTCAAATCCCGCCGGTAGGCCGCGAGGGTGTGAGGTGAGAGTTGCTGCTCAACAGCGATGTGTTCGAGAAAATCGTGGCTGGTCTGAGAAAGGGGGTGGTCGGTGGCCATGGGCGAGCCGCCTGGCTCAGCCGGCCAGGTAGCGGGGCAGCATGCGATTGAGCACTTCCCCGATGTAGCCAAGGAACAGGGTCCCCATGGTGGAGCGGTAGTAATTGGGGTCGCTGTTGGCCACCGCCAGCAGGCCGAAGCAGTTGCCGTGGACCAGGGGCACTACCGCTGCCGAGCCGATCTCATTGCTCAGGCCCGGAAAGAGAAACTCCAGTTCCTCTCGCGGGAAATCGCCGCACAGCGTCTTGTTGGCCGTCAGGATCCGGCCCACCGAATCGCGCGCCTGATGGATGCCGCACACCCGTGCGCCGGATTCCGGGAGGCGGGACGAGTCCCCAAACAACACCAAACTCGTGTAGGGAATACCGAAATCCCGGTCGAAGCTGCGCAGCAGGTTTTCCACCAGCTCGGGCAGAGAGCGCCCTTCAAGCAGGTTCAGCACCAGGCCTTTGGTTTTATCGAAGAGCTTGTCGTTCTCGCGGGCATTGTCGAGCAGCTTGCCCAGGCGATAACGCATCTCGATGTTGCGCTCGCGCAGGATGGCCACCTGGCGTTCGACAAGAGAAACGGCGCTGCCACTGTCATGGGGCAGGTTGATGTCTTCCAGCAGTTCAGGGTGCTGAACAAAAAAATCCTGGTTCTCGCGCAGAAAAGCACAAACCTCTTCGGCGTTCGGGCTGGTGTCGGACGTCTGCTCGGTCATAGGCCTTGTAGTAATTAGTCCATTGTTATTCCGGAGTGCAACGGGGCATCGCGGGGCCTCGTCAAAGAGGTACTGCCGGCTCGGTGGCTATGCGAGCACAGGCCAACTCCTAAATATGAATCTGCCCCTGATAGACAGTGGTGGCGGGGCCGGTCATGATGACGGGCTCCCCTTCGCCCGCCCAGCGGATGCCAAGCCTGCCGCCGGGAAGGTTGACGGTGACGTGCTCGTCCAGCAAGCCGCGCAGGCGACCGGCAACCACGGCGGCGCAAGCGCCAGTGCCGCAGGCAAGTGTTTCACCCACACCCCGCTCCAGCACTCGCAGATCAATTTCCGCCCGCGATAATACTGCCATAAAGCCCACATTAACACCTTCGGGAAAGCGCGGATGCTGCTGAATCCGGCTCCCCAGGTCCTGCACCGGGGCCTCGGCAACGGCAGGCACCACCAGCACCCCGTGAGGGTTGCCCATGGATACGGCGGAGACGTCCACCGGCTCCGGGCCGGCAGCGTTCTCCAGGTCCAGACTGTAGGTCTCCGATTGCCCATCGGCCACAAAGGGGATCTGGCCCGGATCCAGCACCGGCACGCCCATGTTCACTGTGACCTGACCATCCCGTTGCACTTCGAGGGTCATGCTGCCTTTCATGGTCTCAACGTGGATCACGCGCTTGGCGGTCAGGCGCCGGTCCCGCACAAACTTGGCAAAACAGCGGGCGCCGTTGCCACAGTTCTCCACTTCCGAGCCGTCGCTGTTGAAGATGCGATAGCGAAAATCCATATCAGGATGGGTGGGCGCTTCCACAACCAGAAGCTGATCACAGCCCACACCGAATCGGCGGTCCGCCAGAAAACGCACCTTGTCCGGAGTCAGCTTCACGTGCTGGGTTACGCCATCGATCATCACGAAGTCGTTGCCGCAGCCGTGCATTTTGGTGAAGCGCAAGCGCATTGCCATCAATCTCGAAGTGTTCCAGGCGCTGGTTAGCCGCCTGCTAGCCTGCGAAGGGGGATTCCCCGCGCACCATGTCCGCAAAGGTTTCCCGTTGCCGCACTACCTGGAAGCGCTGATCGGCGACCATTACTTCCGCTGCCCGGCCCCGGGTATTGTAATTGGAGCTCATAACAAAACCGTAGGCGCCCGTGGACATAACTGCAAGCAGATCCCCTTCGCGCAGGGCCAGATTCCGGTCATGGCCGATAAAATCCGCCGACTCGCAGACCGGGCCCACGATGTCCCAGTTCTTTGCCTCGGCGCCCCCGGCAGCTTCCTGCACCGGGCGAATATGTTGCCAGGCCTGGTAGAGAGCGGGGCGCAGGTAGTCGTTCATGGCCGCATCCACCACCGCAAAATTCCGGTGCTCGGTTTCCTTCAGGTATTCCACGCGGGTGAGGAGCAGTCCCGCATTGGCGGCGATGGAGCGCCCCGGCTCGCAATAGATGGCGAGTTCCCGATCGCCAATCCGCTCTTTTACCCCGGCAAAGTAGTCGGCAATGGAGGGCAGGGTTTCGTCCCGGTAGACCACCCCGAGGCCGCCGCCCAGGTCCAGGTGACTCACCTTGATCCCCCGGGCCGCGAGTCGGTCGTGCAGATCGAGCAGGCGGTCACAAGCTTCCAGCAGCGGACTCACGTCGGTGAGCTGCGAACCGATGTGGCAGTCGATACCCTTGATCTCAAGGCTCGGCAAGCTGCTGGCGTGCGAGTAAGCTTCTTCCGCCACACCGATATCGATACCGAACTTGTTCTGCTTCAGGCCCGTGGAGATGTAAGGGTGGGTCTTTGCATCCACGTCGGGGTTCACCCGCAGGGACACGGGAGCCACCGCCCCCATTTCCGCGGCCACCTCCGCCAGCCGATCGATTTCCGGCAGTGACTCCACATTGAAGCAGGCGATACCCAACTCCAGTGCCCGGCGCATCTCCGCGCGGGTTTTTCCCACCCCGGAGAAAATGATCCTCTCCGGCTTGCCGCCGGCTTTGAGGACCCTTTCCAGCTCGCCGACAGATACGATGTCAAAACCAGCGCCCGCTTCGGCGAGCACGTTCAACACTGCGAGGTTCGAATTGGCCTTCACCGCATAACACACCATCCCCGGGTGATCGCCCAGGGCGTCGACATACTCCTCATACACAGACAGCAAAGCCTGACGGCTGTACACATAGGTGGGGGTGCCCACCTGTTCGGCGATCTGCGAAAGCTTTACGTCTTCGGCGTAAAGTTCGCCATTGCGGTACTCAAAGGGGTTCATGGCAACTCGAAAACTGTGGGATGGGCGCGCCTAGACGCGATTCTGGTTTTGCTCGGGCTGTGTTTCCGGCTCAGGTTCCGGGAGGTAAAGCGGTCCCTTCTGGCCGCAGGCCGAAAGAGTAGCCAAAAGGCAGAGTACGAGCGCGATGGTAACGCTCGCGCGCCGTTGACGTCCTGTTCGCAAGCTCAACATATTCGATACGCCCGTGTGGAATTCAGGAGTGGCAACTAACGGCGGGGGCCGCGGAAAACCCCGAAGTATACCGGCACCGTGCCGGGTGGCTCAACAACGCGGCTCCGCGATGGGGCCTCCCCGTTCGCGCATCGTTCACGAAATCTGCAACATTAGTTTGCCAAAAGGAAAACTAATGTTTATAGTTCGCCACATGGATAACTATTCAGATTCACTCAACTCAGCTCTACTCAATCAGGCATTCCACGCATTGTCTGACCCGACCCGGCGAGCAGTGCTCAATCGTCTGATCGCGGGCCCTGCATCCGTAAAAGAACTGGCGCAGCCGTTCGACATGGGTCTGCCATCCTTTATGAAGCACATCAAGGTCCTGGAGAAGAGCGACCTGATCGTGTCCAGCAAGCAGGGGCGTGTTCGTACCTGCCACCTCAAACCGAACCAGCTGCAAGCCGCGGAAAATTGGCTAAGCCAGCAAAGAGCCCTGTGGGAATCCCGTACCGATCGACTTGAACAATACGCCCAATCCTTAGCGTCTGAGGAGTACGAAAATGACCGATAAAAATTCAGAACTCACGATCAGCCGGATTATCCGCGCACCGCGTTCCGCGGTATGGGCCGCATGGTCCCAGCCCGAACATTTTGAGAAGTGGTGGATCCCGGAGCCTATCCGGTGCAAGGCGGTCAAGATGGACCTAAGGCCGGGCGGCGGATTCGAAACCCGAATGAGCGAAGACGAGGGCCGGACCTTCAAGCCCCATGTGGAAGGTTGCTTCCTTGAAGTGGTGCCGCAAGAGCGGCTTGTCTTCACGACCGCACTCACAGAAAACTGGCGTCCGTTCGAACCCTGGCTCGCACTGACTGCAATCATCACCATGGAGGACGCGGGCAGGGATACGCAATATACAGCGAGAGTGCTGCACAAGAATGCCGAAGAAAGCCGCAAACATCAGGATATGGGTTTCGAGGAGGGGTGGGGCACAACCATCGAGCAGCTCGGCAAGTTCGCTGCAACTCTTGTTGATTAGCAGTCCGCTGTGCAGCGCCTCCGCGCGTGAGTTCGGGGGCGCTGAAGCTGCAACCCCGCCTGGCAGGCAGGCGGGTGTTCACTCCACTGAAACCACCTCTGCCACCGAGGTGGCCACCCGGTAATCCACGTTGTCCAAAGCCTTGAAGTGCGCCTCGCCGCAAAGAATCTTCAGGTTCTCCTCCAGGCGCCGCTTGTCTGAGTCGTGGGTGGTTTTGGTTTCCCGAATCAAATAAACCTTTCTGTCCTCCTCCAGCACCACTGCCCAGTCCGGGTTGTAGTCGCCCACCGGCGTGGGGATCTTGAACCAGCGGGGCAGCTTGCAGAAGAAGCGCACATTCTCCGCGCCGTCCAGGGCGTGGGCGGTCTGACGTTCGATGTGGGAGTCGAATTCGATGTAGTCGTAGGGGGTCTGCACATGATCCCCTTGCTCGGCGTGCTGCACCTGGTACACACGGTCCAGGTAGGCTTCCAGCTCCGGCTCCTCGAACAGCTCCATTGTGTAGTGTTCTCCCGCCAGCTTTTCGTAGCGGATGCCGTCCACCAGCAGCTCGTCCAGTGCTTTCTGAATCTGCTTGCTCGCCTCGGTGATAAAGCCGTGGGGATTTTTCTTGAACTCTCCGAGCCGGCCGCAGCGTCTAATGATATCCAGCAAGGTGCCGCGGGTCAGTTCCGTGCGCTCCTGCAAGGCGCCCAGCAAATCCGGCAGCTCGGTGTGGGAGGTCACGTAGCGCGACCTGGAGGTTTGAATCTGCCGTTCCGCGCCCACCCCCGCTTCGGTCAACTTGGCCTGGGTGTGGTCGATGGTCAGGGTCACCGGCTGCACCTTGGCCATGGTTTGCAGCTTGTGGCTGGCCAGGTCGATCAGTTCGACCGTATCGAAGGCAATGGCGTAGCGGGTCTTCTGGCTGATTTTTTCCCACAATTCCTTGAAGTCCGGGTTCAGCTCCACCCGCTTGTTGTAGGTGATAGGTGTCCGGTTACGGGCGTCCTTCACTCGGCCGGCAAACATGAAGCCGCGCAGCGTGTCGATTATCTCGTTTTCCAGTGGCTGGTATTCCTCCGGCAGTTTCAGGGAAAAGTAGAGGTCGTCGGGCCGGAACTGCTGGGTGATGTCGCCCTTGGCATCCAGGTAACCCTCGGCCTTCAGGGCCTGCCACAGCTGTTTGGACTTCTCCTGCCCCAGGGACTCCGCTTCGTTCACCGCCAGCGGTGCAAAAGCGATCGCCGGCACCCGGCCAAACTTGAAGCCGCCGCCGATATCCTTTTCCATTTCCGTTTGCAGGTTTTTGGCGTAGTGCTCGAAGGATTCGCTGGCAACCACCGTCAGGCGGTTCACCTGCGGGTCGTAAAGCCGGTCGCCGTTGGCATCCACCGCCAGGCGCAAACCGCGCCCCAAAGTCTGGCGGCGTTCCTTCTCGCTGCCGAATTCACGCAGGGTGCAAATCTGAAACACGTTGGGATTGTCCCAACCCTCTTTCAACGCGGAATGGCTGAAGATAAATCGCAAGGGTTCGTCGTCGTCCAGCAGCCGCTCCTTGTCGCGCATGATCAGCTCATACACTTCCGCGTCGCTGGCGGTATTGCCGGAGGTGTCTTTAAGCTCCACCACCTGGCCGCGCTTTTTCACCTCGGCGAAGTAGCCGTTGTGCACCTTTTCTACATCCCACTTGGGTAACTGGCTGAACAACGGCGACTGGCTCACTTCCCGGTAGGCCTCTTCGAACCATTGGGCCAGCTTGCCGTTGCGGCGGTTGCCCTGCCCGTCGAAGTAGCGGTAGTTGGCCACCTTGTCGATAAAGAACAGGGACAGCACCTTCACCTTTAGCCCCTGCTTTTGCAGGTTGCGCTCCTTCTTGAAGTGCTCCTCCACCGTCTGGCGGATTTGCTCCTTCAACACCTCATCGTGAATGCCGTCCTTCTCCTGCTCCGGCTCCAGCACCACGTTGTTGGCAAAGCGCACATACTCCGCGCCCGGCTCCGCGTAGATTTCGTCCACCACATAGCCTTCGTAGCCCTGGCGGTTGCTATGGTCGGCAAGGTCCGTCCCCTGCTTCAGCGCCACCGTCTTCTCCTTGGTGCCGTTCGGGGTATCTTCAAAAATCACCACGCTGGCGGACGGCGTTTTGGCCCTGCCGGCAAAGCCGATTTTCGCCAGCTTGATGTAGGTCTGGTTGATGTCATTGCCGGACTGGATGGAGGCCACGGCAATCTGCTTCACCAGCTTCATGTCGTAGGCTTTCACCGGGCCCAATTGGTAGAGCACGTTGTAGGGGTTCTTGTGGGTGGCGGAATAGCGCAGGGCGAACAGGGGCCGCAAGTGATTGATGGCCCGCCGGGCCTTGGGGGTGGTATCCACTGATTGGGGCTCGTCGATAATCAGGACCGGCCGCACCTCCTGGATGAACTCGATGGGCTTGGCGCCGGACATGCGGTCCTGCTCCCGGTGAATCACCGAGAGCTTTTTGATCTCCTCGGCTGTCAGGGCCTCGTAGTTGTCAACGTCCCCCGCGTCCCGCTGAAAGGCCTGGATGTTAATGACCATAATCTGCAAGGTATTGGCGGTGGCGAACTGACGCACCTTGGACAGGTCCTTGGAGTTGTACACGTAATGGTCGAAGGGCACCTGGTCGTACAGGCCCTTGAAGTGCTCCTTCATCAGGGCGAGGGAGGAGAGCACCCCCTCGCGGATCGCCACCGAGGGCACCACGATAATGAACTTGCGCAGCTTCAGGCGCTGGTGCAGCTCAAAGATACTGCGCAGGTAAACGTAGGTTTTGCCGGTGCCCGTTTCCATCTCCACGGAAAAATTGGGAAAGGGGTAGTCGTCCCCCTCGCCGAACAGGCTGGCGGACTTTTCGATGAAGTTCGCCTCCTGCACCTTGTGCAGGTTGGCCAGCAGAGTATCCGGGTTCAGCGCCAGCACATTGGCAATGCCCCGTTCCCGGTAGGCATCCCCCCCGCTCGGCAGGCCGTCGAACACCGCCAGGGTGGAGTCGATGGCGTCCTTCTGATAATCCAGGTTGGGGTTGAATTTCAGCTTCACGGTGCCCCCTTAAACGGTGCGGAACTCGATGCGGTCCAGCCCTTCCCTGTCCCGGTTGTAAGTGGCGAATGTTTTCACCACATTGGCCTTGAGCGGGTCGTTGCCGTGGAAGGCCCTGTCCAGGCAGATGAACTGCTGGGGGTTCCGCGCCAGCACGGCGTCAACCAGTGCCTGGTCGATCGCGCCTTCCAGATGCACCAGCAGTTCGCCCTCGTCCACCGAGTAGAGGCCATGGCCCGCCAGTTCGATCTGTTCGATCTTCTTGGTGGGCATGATGCCGGACTTGATCAGCAGCTCGTAGAGCAGGTCTTCCTGAGAGGCGTTGGGGGCGATATGGTCGACGTTGAGCTCCATTTGTTGGAGCAGGTCTTCGTCGGATATATCGACGGAGGGCGCCTGCCATTGTTTGAAGTTGCTTTGGTTGAGTTTTAAAACTTTGCAGCCTAGGTCAACATGATCAATACTGCCGAAATCCAACTGTGAATCCAGCTCCCTTCGAACTCTATCGCTGGCGCGGTGTATCCGTTTAAGCGAAACCTCGGAAATTGCACGGCAGCCCATTTCATATGCTTTAGACCCGGACTCACATTGTTCTGGCAGTTGTACAAGAACGAAATGGATCTTTTGTCTATGCTTTGCGGAGACCTTAAAGCAAGATTCTGCGGTCGTTCCGCTTCCAGCAAAAAAATCTAGAACGATCGGGCGAACTTCTCCGTGACAGGCGATTTCAATAAACTTGCTAATCAATTCAACAGGTTTGGGAAACTGAACGACGACCTCGTCATCAAAGAGAGCTCGAAGATCATTCGTACCATGCTGCGTGTAGATTCCGTCTATCACGGAAAATGGCTTTTCTCCTCTTTCGACTCCATCCTCGTCCCGCAAATATTGCTTGTAGTTGACCGTCTTCCCGTCCTGGCCGTCTATAATTTGTAGCTCGTTATTGTCCAACGCCTTGAGAACACGCTCTTTGCTCCACAGCCATTGTCTTTTTGGAAAAATGTCTTCGCCATCAGGCGATGGAATTCCGTATACCAGGTTCGGCCGTGCGTCCATACTTTTTGTTGCTTCCAAAGGCTTCAGTCGATATGGCCCCCGCAATTCATGGTTGTCGTCCTTATATTTGTAGTATCGCCTGATCTTCTCTTCATCATAGGGAAGGCTAAATTCGTTGATCATTTCCTTATTTCTTGCGTATAACAAGCAGTACTCATGTTGCGTCACCGCGTATTTTTCCTTAGGGCCGCCGCCGTAGCTCTTCTTCCATACAAAGCATTCAATGAGATTCTCCTCCCCAAAAATCTCATCGCACATCCGCCGCAGGTTCTCCACCTCATTGTCATCAATGGAGATGAAAATCACCCCATCCTCCCGCAACAGATTGCGCGCCAGATACAGGCGCGGATACATCATGTTCAGCCACTTGGTGTGGAAGCGGCCCTCGTTGGCGGAGTTGGTGGAGAAGGTGCGGCCCTCCCTGTCCTTCAGGCCGGCGTACTGCAAATAGGTGTCGAGACTTTCGGTGTAGTTGTCCGGGTAGATGAATTCCTTGCCGGTGTTGTAGGGCGGGTCGATGTAAATCATCTTCACCTTGCCGTAGTAGCTTTTCTGCAAGAGCTTGAGCACCTCCAGGTTGTCCCCTTCGATAAAGAGGTTCTCGGTGCTGTCGAAGTCCACCGATTCCTCACGGCAGGGTTTGAGGGTGGCGGTGCTGGGCTGCTGAATCAGCCGCAGGCAGTCGCGCTTGCCCGGCCAGTCCATGCCGTAGCGCTCCCGGCGGTTGTCGTAGATCTCGCTGAATTCCCCCAGCTCCGCCTTCAGGCGCTCGAAGTCCAGGGTCTCCACCAGCTCGCCCTTGTCATTGCGGGTTTCGGTGAAGGCGGCGGGAAAGAGCTGCTTCAGCTCCTTGCGCCGCTGCTCGCTGATGTCCAGTGAGCGGCCATCCATTTGTGTGAGTTCTGTTTCCGCGGTGGTCATGGTGTGCCCTGTTATTTCAATGCTGAAGTGATGGGTCAATGATGAAGCGATCGGTCGGTTTATGGGGTCGCTTTATTGGGATAATTCGCCGCGGCCCAGAAGGAGCGCTTGCGCCAGTGCTGTGCCTGAAGCTCGCGAATGAAGGCGCCGGCGTCGGAAAGGCCGCGATAATCGGGGCTGTGCCGATCCAGGGCCAGCAGTTTGTGAAAATAGCGGGCGGCGTATCGGTAGGCCTGGCTGGCGCCGCGATCCAGAATATCCTCGAGCAGGGCGCGGTAGCAAACGATGGCAGCCAGAACGTGCCCTTCGTTTTCAAAGGCTTCCGCCCAGGGCGCGAGATGGAAATAAACAACGTCCTTCACGCAGTCCGGGTGGGCGATCAACAGCGCTTCGGCGCGGTGATAGAGGCTCACACGAATGAGCAGGCAAATCGCATCCCGCCGCTTGTTGCCGACTTCCGCCCATTGCGCCGCCAGGTCTTCCACCCGGGCGCTTATCTCCGCCCGTTCGCCGTCGTTGGCGATATTCCAGTAAGGTTCCAGCGTGTTCAGGCCGGGATCATTCTCGAAGAAGGTTCGCAGCGCCTGCTTCAGTTTTTCCGGTTCTCCCCGGGCTTCCAGCAGTCGGATGGTGAGGTCCCGCTGCCGGCTTTGGTGAGGGGCCCAGCCCGGTTGGTCCAGCCAGTGCTGGGCCCGTTCATGGTTGCCGATCCTCAGCGCGTATTCCACCAGGTGGGCCATTTGCAAACCATTGGGGCGGGGGCTGGCGAGCAGGGTGGCCTGCTCAAAGAGGCCCATGTCCCCAAGGGCTTCGCCCACCGACTGGAGTCCAATACAGGCGTGAGACGCGGCACGGTTGTAGGTATCCGATGAAGGCTGCGCTTGCAGCGCGCGCCGGGCCTGCGCCTCGAAGCGGCTCGCCAGCTCCCGCAGCTCGTCTTCAGCGAGCAATTCTCCGCTGTGTGGAAGAATTCCGTCCAGGCAGCCGTAGTCGTTGTTGTCGAAGTGGTGCAGCACCCGCTCCACCCAGTCCTGGTGCTCGCTGCCGCTGGCTCTGACCCGGGCGGCAATGGCCAGCCATTGGTCCACCGCCTGATGAAACACATCGCCAATGTTGCCACTGGAATCATCCGCTCGGTTCATGACCGGTTCGACCAATCCCAGAAAGCGTTCGCTCAGTGCCAGGGCGGTGCTCGCGTGGTCCTCGGCCAGACTGTTGATATCCAGCAGCAGGTTGTCCAGGCGGGCGGAAAAGGCGCGGCTTTCCCGGTAGCCGATAAATTGATCCTCACTGGCGATTGCCGCAATGCGCCGCTCCAGGCTGCGGGCAAAACCGCCGCCTTGCGTGGCGCCGGTGGCGGATTCCAGGTGCGATTCAATAAGTTCGTCGATTTCCGGGTGGATGCCGTAGATTCGCTCCATCAGACGGACCATGGCGGCTTTGTCGAGATTTTTCGCTGTCGTTTTTATATCGATCATTCTCGCTCTACCAAAATTTCCTTGCTCTCCGCGAAGATTGTTAACGCAATTCGCTGCTGTCGATCAGGCACTGTTCCACCGCCTTGGACTCGATGCTGTAGTCTTCGCCCAGGCGAATATGAAACAGTAGCTCTTTGGTGAGTTTTTCTCTGTCCACGGGTCGTTTCCGGATTAGTCGGTGAGGGTCCAGCGAATGCTGAATAAAATTTCCCGGCTGCTTGCGAGCTCGAGCCGGGCGCTAACGTCACGGGCAGAGGCCACGGTGCGCGACACTTGGTTATCAATCCGCCCGCGCCGGGTCAGCCAGTGGGCCAAGCAGGCGCTCTGGTGTGGGTTAAACGTGCTCAAGACCGATCTCCATTCCCGGAGTCCAGCCAACGGTCAATGGCGGCCTTGCCGAAGCGCCACTGTTTCCCCAGCTTCTGGCCGGGTATGCGCCCTTCCTGCACCAACTTGTACAGGGTGGATTTGGGGATTTTCAGGTAATCGGCCAATTCTTCCAGCGTCATGACCTGGTTGTGGGTGGTGTTCTGCACGGATTATTCTAGTAATTACCAGTATTTAGTGGTGGTAAATGGTATTTCACGAATGGGAGATTGGCAACACAGCCAATTGCCGGTAAACAAAAAAGCCGCCTCGCTTGCGCGGGGCGGCTTCAATGGGCAGATGGCCCGGTCGAACTTACTGCCGCGCCAGGTAATTCTTCCCCTGCTTGCGAACCAGTGTCACCAGGTCGCCCATGGCCAGGTTCACGTCGATCAGGTGCAGGCCCCAGCCGGCGCTCACTTCGCCGTTCATCAGCACATCCCCGGAGATGTCGTCGGTGCGCGGGTCCGCGGGATCGCCGTGGACGGTCACCTCCAGATAGTTGCGCCCCGCATTGGAAACACATTCGGCCGAGAGCAGGCCGGGCACGCTCACGAAGGGGGTGTCCACTTTCTTTCCGGTGTTGGTCCAGGGCTTGGGCGGGGCGGAGGAGGCGCCTTCCGAGACGCTGTTGCCCAGATAGGCGTGCAAGTCGTTACTCCCCTTGGCCAGTTGCGCCGGGTTGGTGCAGGCGCTGACCGTATCCTGGCCACCGCGACCAAACAGGCCGTCTGCGGGCGGTGGAACAGTGGAGCGGAAGGAGGCGTAGGCGACGACGCAGCCCAGGTCGTCGCCGCTCTGGCACAGGGGCATCTTCTTGAAGGTGCCGCCCACGAGCTTTCCTTTCGGGACCTGTACGTTGCTGCCGATAATCAACGCGGAAATAATCTGATCCTGAATGGGCTTGCCTTCGATCTCCGCCGGAATCAGCCGGCTCAAGACGCCGGAGCCCTGGGAGTGGCCAATGAGCACTACGCCGCGTCCGTCGTTGAAGTTCTCCAGATAGTAATTCCAGGCTTTGACCACGTCCTGATAACCCATCGCGCGGTCCGGCGCGGGTGCATCGGAGTCGCCGCCAAGACCAGCGCGCAGGGCGGTGAGGGTCACCTGACGGTAAAGGGGGGCGAACATCCGGCATTCGGACCCGAAGCGGGCAAACTGCTGTTTGATCACGTTGATTTCGCCCACTCCCGGGTCCATGTCGCTATTGGGGGTGGTGTCCCGGGACACCGTGGGGTATACGTAGAAGCAATCGATGGGTGCCTGCTCGTCGTGCTTCCATTCCTCCCTGGCCATGGAGCCATCGGCCTGCACAACCGTGGTGGTCAAGTCCGTATCGCAGTAACGCAGATTGTCAGCCCGGCACAGCCAATTGTCCTTCTGACCGTAGTCGATCGGCTCATCCGCCATGCTCGCAAGTGGCAAGGCGCAGCTCAGGGCGAGCAGGGCCAGGAATCCTTTCAATCGTCGATGATTCATTGTTACTCCCTCTTGGTTGATTATTTGTTTTACCATGCGACATGGCTGTTCACCATGGCCGGTTGCCAGTGTACCGCCAAGTCCTCCCACCTTTAAGCCAAAGCCCTGTTAAGGAGTGTTGCGGGCGCACCGTCGGGCGCGGCATGAAATGAGAATGGATCGACCATGAAGGAATTGTCGAATATCGGATTCGAAGCGATGGAGGAGTGGACGGTGGAGGATTTTTACACCTTCTTCCATCAGTTGAACATCCTCTACAATCGCCTGGCGGTCCTTGACGATCTGGCCGCAAGTGGCAGGACGGTAAAGTTGAAGTCGGCGCTCTACGGCTCCCTGTCCCGGGTTAAGCCCGAGGACCGGCTGAAGGTGGGTTCCATCGAGATCCACTCCCCGGGCGACTTCAATCTCCTCGGAGTGGACAAGATCATTGGCCAGCTTCGGGCCCTGCTCAAGGATCTGCTATACCGCAATCGCCAGGAGCGCGAGCAGATGGAGGAATCCCTGCGACACCGGAGAGCGATCAACTCACTCAATGAACGCGCGGCGCAGCAAAAGCTGCTTTCGAACCAGATCCGGATCATGAAGGAGCTGGGGTACCAGCCCGAGCAACTCGAGGCGGGCGCAAAAGCATTCCTCGACCCACTCCAGCAGGTGCAGGAGATCGGCATTCGGAAACAGGTTTCTCTCAAACCGGGGGATCGAAACCACTAGCGGTTTGTTGCCCGCGGCCATCAACGCAGGAATTTCTGCACGTACCAGCAACTGGCCTCGATTCGGAAATTTTCCTCTCGCGCCCACGACAGCCCGCGACGCACAAGACGTTCGGCCACACCCTGGCCCCGCATAGAAGGCGGCACGTAGGTGTACGTGAAATTGATTACGTCACGTTCGGGTCCTTTAGCGGGGCGCACTTCATATTCCAGGCGGGCGTCTCCATTCGCGTTGGGCAGCACAAAGCGATGTCGCTCCACCTGGTGTTCAATCAAGTCGTTCATAAGATCAAGGTCCGTAGATCAAGGTCCGTGTGGCCAGTGGACTAAAGGCAGCAAATCTTCCGCCATTTTTTGCAAAGCAGTGGCAGCTTTTCGAAGGACCTGATTGTAGCTTCCACTTCGCCGGAGTAAGGATTACATGGCGCGCTCGGTATTGTGTCACACGCATCCCACCCCCGGCGGCAAACATGCCTCACCGCGGTGCAGAATGGACCGGGTCGTGAAGACCGGACGCTGGCCCAACGGTTGCTTCAAGTTTTTCTCTTCTCACCGTTCGGGAGGAATGCCAATGACAATCAAGAATATCTGCCGTCCCGGTTTTACCGTTACTTCGGCCGTCCTTTGCGTCGGCCTGCTTCATTCCGTCTCCATTGCCCAGCCATCACTGCCGCCCGAAATCGACGCGCGCCAAAGCTACAGTCCGGTGGTTACTCCCGAGTTTGATGAAATGCGCCAGCAGGACATCGAAGAGCTCGATCAAATGGTACAGCGCCATGAGGAATTGCTCGAGCGGCGTTACGACCTGAGCGACAGACCGTCAGACGTCATGATGTCCGGCGAGCGGCTGCCGGTACAACAAGGTGTCCGGGTCCGGCTGCCTGAAGGCGTCACCTGGGAGCAGTTGGGTGAAATGACGCCGGAGGAGATCAAGGAGCAGGGCCTTTGGCCCGAGGGCTTTCGACCCCTGCCGCACGTGAAGCACAAAACAGGCGGCATGGTGTTTCCGCCGCAGCAGGTGGAGGAAATCCAGAACGTTGAAAACCGGAACCTGGATCGCTTCGACGTGGAGTTTGTGCTGCCGGAGCATCTACTGCCAGAGTTCCCGCCCCCCATCTTCCTGACCAACCGACCGGATCTCGGTGACGTGACCCAAGGCCAACTGGTCACCATCGATAACTTTCATGACCTTTTCGTGGGTAAACTGACACCCTTTCAGCTTGAGGGCCTACGCTTACTGGTTACTGCATTTCCCCAACAACAATTCAACTCCACGGCGGATCGAAAGGTGGAAAGGCCGAGCACTGGGGTAACGTGCTTTGACTGTCATGCCAACGGCCATACCAATGCAAGTTTCCACCTGAACCCTGATACCCGGCCCCAAGCCTTGCGGTTTCGTATCGATACGCCGAGCCTGCGCGGCATGTTCCAGCAGCAAATCCACGGGTCAAAGCGTGCGTTGAGGTCAGTGGAAGACTTCACCGAGTTCGAGCAGCGTACCGCCTACTTCGATGGTGACCACGTTACAGCCGCCAAGAAGGGACTTAATGTGCTGGACCGGGGCACGTCGGTGTCCGCGATGGGGCAGTTTCAGTCCATGCTGGATTTTCCCCCTGCCCCGAAGCTGAACCTGTATGGCCGTCTTGATCCGGACAAAGCCACCGAGCAGGAACTGGCAGGTGAAGCACTGTTCTTCGGTAAAGCTCAGTGCGCAAACTGCCACAATGCGCCTCACTATCTGGACAACCTGATGCACGACCTGGATGTGGGCCGGTTCTACGAACCGGAGATGGTGGACGACCACTACGACCATCCGGCCGGTCCGATGAAAACCTTCACGCTGCGCGGCATCAAGGACTCACCCCCTTACCTCCATGATGGTCGATTGTTGACCCTGGAGGACACCGTGGAGTTCTTCAACCTGGTGCAGCAGCTCAAGCTGAACCAGGAGGAGAAAGAAGCGCTGGTGGCTTTTTTGCGATGTCTTTGACAGCGGGGTCCTGACGGCTAGCTCAACTCTTTGTCGGTAAGCAGGCGGCCTCGCGTCACTCGATTACGGCCCGCCTGCTTCGCGTCGTACAGCGCACTGTCCGCGGCGGCGAGCAGATGGTCGAGCCGTGTATCTGGCTGCGGGCGGCTGGAGACATATCCCAGACTTGCCGTTACTCGTAGTACGCCGGATTCCGTCTCCAGTGCAATCTCCGCAATCGCGGCGCGGATGCGCTCCGCCAGATCCGCCAGTCTGCTTTCGGGTGTGTCGGCCAGAACCACTGCGAACTCCTCCCCACCGAAGCGGGCGACCAGATCTGTTTCCCGAGCTGCCACCGACCGGATCGCGACGGCCGTTCGCCGCAGACATTCATCGCCCGCCAGATGGCCGTGTTGGTCGTTCACCGCTTTGAAGTGGTCGAGATCCACCAGAATCACGCCCAGGGAACTGCCGCTGCGTATCGCACGAAGAACTTCAGCCGCCGCCGCCTCGTCGAAATGACGCCGGTTGGCGAGTTGGGTGAGCGGATCGGTTCGGCTGAGCCCCGATAACTCCCGGTTGGCCTTCGCGAGCTCGGAAAGCGCGGCCCGCAACTCCCCGGTGCGCAGATCCACTTGCGCCTCAAGGTGCTCCTTGGCCCTCTGTTCCACCGCCACCAGCTTCTGCTCCTGCGCGAGGGCTCGCGCCTGGGCGCGCTCCCGTTCCCGACGCTCGCGGTTGATTCTGTCGGCGAGGGCAATAGAAAGAATCCCCGCCTCCAGCACAAACGCAAAGGATTGCAGGTAGTCCATTCCGGGGAAGTAATCGGCCTTTCCGAACATGGCCAGAATGGCGAGAACAGTGACAATGCTGACCGGTGCCCAGGCAACGCAGAAGTATCGTGCCGGGCGACTTCCCCTGGCCCAGAGGTAGACGGCGCCGGCCAGCCCCGCTGCCGTGGCAAGCACGCCACCATATCCGGTGAGCGCCATGCCCAGGACCTTCAGGCCCAAGAGATTGGCCGCCAGCGCAACGAACCACCAGGCCAGAATTGCGGTGTTGCACTTCAGGACCCAACCGCCGAATCGTTTCAACTCGAGAAAAACCCGGAAAAACCAGGTGGCCGCAAGAAAACTGTAGGTTGAGAAAACAGGCCAGGCATTTCGCGCAAACCAGGGATGACTGCCCCAGACCAGCAGCTCCCCGACGCCGGTAATCGCCAACAAGTACAGCAAGATGCCGAACACCGTATTACCGTAGGCCAGGTACATTGTGTCGCGCGTAAAGAAATAAAGCGCTGCGTGGAAGAGCACCATAACCAGCAGCACACCCACAGCGATGCTGTAGATGGCGATCCGAACGTTTGTGTGCTGCTCAAAACCCCGTTCCGTCCATATATACATGGGCATGTAAAGGAGCAGCGGATCGGTGACTCGCAGGTAGAGGGTTGCAGTCTCAGCGGCGGCCAGGGGAAAAGCGAACACGGCGTTTTCGGTTCCGCTCGTTCCGTTTGTGGCCACACGGGTCCCCGACACCTGGATCGGATCGAAGCCGCCCCCGCGCAGCACGCCGAACTCCACGTGCTCCAGATGCGGCCAGCGCAACTCCAGGCGGAAATTCCCAGCATGTTCTGAATCGTTGGTCACCACGATGCGCAGCGCCTGGGTCCGGTCCGGTTCCCAGGTTCCTATGGTGTTTGCAGGTGGTTGCTCCCAGGCTTCCCAGGTGGCAAGTTGGTCCCAGCTCAGCCGCCCGGCGGACGGGTGATACTCCACCTCCTCTTTCGTCAGCGCCCGGCCGTCCCCGGTTTCTGGACCCAGGGGCACTGCGGCAGCGCCGTCCATGGCGAGGACGGTGAGGCATGCAATGACAAGAATGAATCGGGGCATTCAGCGCGGCTGCCATCAGTGGGCTATAAATGCAGTATAGTCACGAAAATCCACGCGGCGGACTGAACTCCGCCGGAACAGGAAAACTTGAGGGCAGAGCAGACATGGAGCATCCCTTTCAAATCGTCGTTTTCGGGGCAACCAGCTTTGTTGGGCAGATCCTTACCCGTTATCTCCGCGATCACCAGCAGGACAATGAATTCCGGTGGGCCATTGCCGGGCGTTCCAGTGGGAAGCTGGAAGAACTGAAGGAGTCCCTGGGAGCCGAAGATCTGCCTATTATTGTTGCCGACGCCAACGATGCGGGTTCACTTGTGGCCATGTGCGAGAAAACCGCGCTGGTGATTTCCACCGTCGGGCCCTACGCGCTTTATGGAGAGCCTCTGGTGCAGGCGTGTGCGCAAACGGGCACGGATTACTGCGACCTGACCGGCGAGGTTCAATGGATGTGGCGCATGATCGACCGCTACCAGGAGAGTGCCAGGCAGTCCGGCGCCCGCATCGTCCACACCTGCGGTTTCGACTCCATTCCCTCGGACCTGGGCGTGTGGTTCTGTCAGCAGAAGGCGCGGGAGATCTTCGGCAGTTACTGTACCGAGGTCAAAATGCGGGTCCGGAAAATGCGCGGTGGAATGTCCGGCGGCACCATTGCGAGCATGATCAATGGGGCCAAAGAGGCGTTGCGGGATCCGGGATTGCGCAAGGTCCTGCAAAATCCCTATGCGCTTTGTCCGCCCGACGCCGGCTACACTGCCCGCCAGCACAGCCCCCGAACCGAATACGACGAGGACCTCATAAGCTGGGTGGCGCCCTTCGTCATGAGCAGCATCAACACCCGCGTGGTCTTCCGCAGCAACGCTCTGGCAGGCACCCCCTATGGCAAGGACTTCCGCTACAACGAAGCCACTCTCACCGGGGACGGCGGCAAGGGCCGGCGCAGGGCGAAGGCACTGGCATGGGGCCTGGGGGTGTTCGGCCTTGGTATCGCGCTGCCTCCCAGTCGCTGGATCCTGGAGAAGTTCGTGCTGCCCAAACCGGGCGAGGGCCCCAGCCCCAAGGCCCAGGAGGAAGGCTTCTACATTCTGGATTTCATCGGCCGGACCGGCGATGGCCGAACAATTCACTGCACGGTAAGCGGCGACCGGGACCCGGGCTACGGGTCCACCGCCAAAATGCTGGCGCAGGCCGCGCTCTGCCTGTCCTCCGAAGTGGATCGGGACAAGGTCCCCGGAGGCTTCTGGACACCCGCGACTGCCCTGGACGGCAAGCTGCTCGCAAGGCTGGAGCGGCACGCCGGGCTTCGCTTCGAGTTGATATCCAGCGACTCGCCCTGAACTCTACCGGAGTTGTGGCAGTTCCAGCCCGGAGAAATTAACCAATCCGCCCGGAGCTCCGGCCAGCAGACGCTCGCGAATGTCGTCCGGGACCGGCGTTTTCTCCAGGCCCTGAGCCGTTACCATCACGTAGGTAATTTCGCAGGTGGCTACCGGAGTGCCGCCGGGGTATTGCTCCATGGCCACGGACACCGTGAAGGAGGTGGTACCGACCCGCCGGGTTTCCACACTGATCGCCAGAACGTCGTCGAAGCGCGCCGAGGAGCGCCAACTGGTCGCCATGTGCACCACCTGGTTGTCCAGATTGCGGGCGCGCATGGCCTGGTATCCATCCACCGTGTGAGCCATGAACTCGGTGACGGCGGTGTCCGCGTAATCTCCGTAGCGGGCGTTGAAGACAACACCCTGGGCGTCGCATTCGTAGTAGCGAACGCGTAACAAAATCCGAAAAGGTTGCACGATAAATACTCCATCGTTAATGCTGGGGCGCGTTTGACCATTGGCCGGTTGCGTGCTCACGGGAGCCCCGGATCATCCCGGCGATCACCGATGCAAACAGCCGGTTGCCTTCGCTCCCCCAGTGGGTATCGTTGGGCAGATAAAGATCCTGAATGCCGGCAGCGACTGCATCAGCATATATCCGATCGAAGCGCACGACCCGGGCGCCAGCAAGTTCCAGCCGCTGGAACAGGTTCTCGCCCCTGGAGGCATCGACCATAACAGCCTGGTAGGCCGTGTACTTGTCGGGAACAATCGCCAGGATAAACCGGCTGCGCCCGTTGGCTTCCACAAGGCGCTTCAGATCCTCCAGATAGCACAACAACTTGTCTGGATCGGTCGCTTCCCGGCGTTCTACGTCGGCGAGATAATCCTTGCCGTAAACCAGAATGTGCTGGTCATCAGCACTGGAGAACAGGCCTGGCTGTGCCAACTTGAAGCGCAGAACGTCCTTATCGTCGCGCAACCGGGTCTTCAGCCAATGAATCGCCGACTTGAGTTCCAGCCCATTTCGTGCCGGGCGGGACAGGCGCTCCGTTGCCGATGCCGAGTCCAGCAGGAGCGGTTGCGCGGAAGCGTTCGAGGCATCCGTATATTTGCAGTCTTGGCCGTCCAGTCGGTGTTCACCGAGTCTTCGCTCCACCCGTTGGAAAACCACGTAATCGGGCACGCTGTGCGGATTCTGCCTGAGCCAATCCCGTGCATCCACCTGGCCCACATGCAGCGTATGGAGGCGCAGGCCAGTGGCCGCGGCAAGATAGTTCTGCCACGAAAAGCGACGCTCATCACCATTTCCCATCTGCGAAAACGAATCTCCAAAAATGAGCACATCGGCACGGATGGGGGCACCGTTGCCACGCTCGTCGTAGCTGCTCAGATTGGTGCTGAAACCGGGCTGGGGCGCATTCCAGCCAAAATGGTTTTCGGCCGTCCCGCCGATCCGGGTGAGATCCCCCTCGAACGGCTCCAGCCAACCCGCGAGGCTCAGAATCACCGCAGTCAGAGAAGCGTAGACGGACAGGAACAAAATGCCGAAGAATTTCGCATTCATGGTCAGAACCGGAAGTACAGGAATTCGCTGATGGCCGACATGTTAAGCACTGTGGCGGCAAAAAGAATGGATGTCAGCAGACCGAAGGCCCAGTTAGGCCGCCAATTCAGCCAGCGTTCCAGGGAGCTGCGCGTCTGGCCCGCATAGGACAGCAGCTGCTGGGTATTCGGCAGCAGAACAGCAATTGCGTAAAATATTGCGATGCGTTTCAGTCCGCTATCCGCCGATTCGGTCCAGACTTCAGTGTGGCTGACGACCGGCTCGAGGGTGAACATCACTTGCACCATCCCCAGGGCCCCCTCCAGGCTTTCGGCCCGGAAAAATACCCACGCCAGCAGCACACATACGGTGGTTAGTAGCCAGGCGGCGAAGCGCGATATGAGAGGGGGAAGGGCCCAGGTGGGACGCAGAATGCGGAAGAGGTGGTTTGCCACCAGGTAAAGGCCGTGCAGACCGCCCCAGATGATGAAGTTCCAGCCGGCACCATGCCACAGGCCCCCGAGGAGCATGGTCACCAGCAGGTTGCGATAGCGGGCAAGTTTGCCGTTGCGGTTGCCCCCGAGAGGGATGTACAGATAGTCCCGCAAAAAGCGGGAGAGAGTCATGTGCCAGCGCCGCCAGAAGTCGATAATCGACAGAGCCTTATAGGGTGAATTGAAATTAAGGGGCAGGCGAATGCCGAACATGAGCGCGGCCCCAATCGCCATATCCGCGTAGCCGGAAAAATCAAAGTAAAGCTGCAGACTGTAAGAAGCGGCGCCGCCCCACGCTTCCAGGCTGCCGACTGCCATTCCGCCATCGGCCGCTGCGAACACGGGCGTCGACCACTGGGCGATCTCGTCGGCGATCAGGACTTTCTTGCACAAGCCAAAACTGAAAAAACTGACACCCAGATATAAATCATTCCAGAAGTCGCTGCGCCGTTGCCGCAGAAACTGGGGCATCATTTCCGAGTGATGGACAATGGGGCCCGCGATCAACTGCGGAAAAAAGGTGACGAAGAGACAATAGTGAACGAAGTCGTAATCGTCGCATTGCCCCCGGTAGGCATCCACCAGATAAGCAATTTGCTGGAAGGTAAAAAAAGAGATGGCCAGGGGCAGAACGACCTGAACCAGGGGCACATCCAGTGAAGTGAGTGCGCCCAGATTCCCGAGGAGGAAACCGCTGTACTTGAAGTAACCGAGCGCAGCGAGGTTGAGGCCGACGCCGAGCGCCACATAAGCCCGTCCCTTGCCGGCGCCTTTCCTGCGCAGAGAGATTATGGACCGCCCGATGCTGAAATTGACCAATATCGAGGCAAGAATCAGCAGGAGATAGCGTGGGTCCCACCAACCGTAGAAAAACAGCGAAGCAAGAACCAGAAAGCCGAGGGCCACATTGCCGGTGCCACTGTGTGCCCGGATGAGGTAAAAGCCGAGCGCAACGACCGGCAAGAAAAGGAAAATGAATTCAAAGGAATTGAAGAGCATAGCCCAATCCATCCGTGTGGCCAGCTGTTCCTTCCGAGCCCCGGGTAACACGGGCAAACGACTCAAATACAGATCCGCTTGAGTCGAAAGGGACATCCCTGCCAGCGAATTTTAGTCCAAAGGGCCTGCCACCAGCCTGTTGAAGAAGTCCGTATGGGACTCTTCAACGGGCTTGCGGAACGGGCTTGCGGCGCATGTCAGCCAATTTCCACGGCGATTCAGTCGTCAGGCGCCTGGTTGGCGAGCCGAACGTGTATTGTGGCCCCAGGCGAACCGTCGCACGAGCGCTTGTCGACAGCCCGCTAGGTTTCCAGCAGTTTTTTGTTGCGCGCGACGGCTGCCCGCACCTGAGCGGGTGCGGTTCCGCCCAGGTGATCCCGCGCCGCCACGGAGCCCTCCAGGGTGAGCACATCAAACACGTCGGCGCTGATGGCTGTGGAGAATTGCTGCAACTCTTCGACAGTCATCTCGGACAGATCCCGATTCTCGGCAACCCCGAAGCTCACGGCTTTGCCCACCACCTCGTGGGCATCCCGGAAGGGAATGCCCTTGCGAACCAGATAATCGGCGAGGTCGGTGGCGGTGGAAAAGCCGGAGATGGCGGCCGCGCGCATGTTGTCACGCCTGGCGACCATTGCCGGAGCCATGTCGGCAAAGGCGCGCAGGCAATCGCGAACCGTATCGACGGTGTCGAACAGCGGCTCCTTGTCTTCCTGATTGTCCTTGTTGTAGGCCAGAGGCTGGGATTTCATCAGGGTGAGCAGGCTCACCAGATGACCATTCACGCGACCCGTCTTTCCGCGCACCAGTTCCGGAACGTCGGGGTTCTTTTTCTGGGGCATGATGGAGGAACCCGTACAAAACCGGTCCGGTAATTCAATGAAGTTGAACTGGGCTGAGGACCATAGAATGATTTCCTCGCTGGCGCGGGACAGGTGGGTCATCAGCAGCGCCGCAAAGGAGCAGAACTCGATGGCAAAATCCCGGTCGCTTACGGAGTCGAGGCTGTTGCCAGTTGGCCCATCAAAGCCCATCAACCGGGCGGTGAGTTCCCTGTCGATCGGGTAGCTCGTGCCGGCCAGCGCGGCGGCACCCAGTGGAGACCGGTTCACTCGTTTGCGGCAGTCGAGCAATCGCTCATAGTCGCGCTGCAACATCTCGAACCAGGCCAGAACGTGGTGGCCAAAAGTCACCGGCTGCGCGGACTGCAGATGCGTAAACCCAGGCATGATGGTGTCCGCTTCGCGGTCGGCCAGATCCAGCAGCCCGGCTTGCAGGCGACGCAGCTCACCGGCGATCTCGTCGATGGAATCCCGCAGATAAAGGCGAATGTCCGTGGCCACCTGATCATTGCGCGAACGGCCCGTGTGCAGCTTTTTGCCGGTAATTCCGATGCGCCGGGTCAGCTCCGCCTCGATGTTCATGTGCACGTCTTCCAGGCCAACGGACCAGGTGAATCGGCCCGCTTCGATATCCGCGAGAATCTCTTCCAGGCCCTGAACAATCTGGGCTTTTTCCTCCGAAGACAGCACCCCGCATTCTGCGAGCATGGTGGCGTGAGCGATGGAGCCCTGAATGTCCTGACGGTAAAGTCGCTGATCGAATCCCACCGAAGCGGTAAATCGTTCAACAAAGGCGTCCGTGGCTTCGGTAAAGCGACCGCCCCAGGGCTTGTCGCTGCTGTTGTTCTCGCTCATGCTGCAGGTCCGTAGTGGGAGAGTGAAATTGCAAACCGCCCGGCCTTCGGCCGAAGGCGCAAAGATGGCGATTGACGGGTTCTGGCGAAACTCCTAGGATTGCGCGGACGGCGCACAGGAAGGGGCAGCCGCTGGCGGCAGCCAGCTTATCCGAACGGTTCCCGCATATCCGGGCCAGAGGCGCCGCATTATAAACCCAGGCCATCCAGATTCACAGGAAGCCCAGAACTGCCGGATATGGCGCTGGGTTTCCGACCAGGAGAGACCCGATTACCCCCCGGCCACTACTCCATTCCATGCGCAGCATCGAGCAGCGAGGCGATTTTCTCCCGGATCTGTGCAAGGTGCAGGCGGTGTTCACCCTGGTGTTGGGGGGCGAACTGCTGGCTCTCGCGCTGGTGCTCGCCGACAGCGGCCTGCGCCCTTTCAACTGGACCCAGCTGGGCAACGCCTCTTTTCTGATTCAGTGGATCGTCCTGCTCAGCGCAGCGATGCTCTGCCCATTGCGGCCCTTCCTCAGCCGTCACTCCCTGTTGCTCGCCGGTTTTCTCAGCTACAGCATCGTGCTGCTGGTGACCCTGGCTTCGTCCGTCATCGGGCAGTGGCTGTTTCAGCGCACGCAGGTGGACTGGTGGACCGTCGGCGCCCACCTGCTGCTGGCGGCCATTTTTGGTGGCATCGTCCTGCGTTACTTCTATATTCAGCAGCAGTTGCTCACCCAGGAGGAGGCGGAGTTAACCGCACGCATTCAGGCGCTCCAGTCACGTATCCGCCCCCATTTCCTATTTAACTCGATGAATAGCATCGTGAGCCTCATCGGCTCCGACCCGGACCGCGCGGAGCGGCTGGTGGAGGATTTGTCGGATCTTTTCCGGGCCAGTCTGGCCACTCCCGGGCAGGTGCCGGTCACCCAGGAGCTCAACCTTTGCCGGCAGTACGTCAGCATCGAGCAGTTGCGTCTGGGTCGCAGGTTGAAGGTTGATTGGCGGATTGGTCCCTACCCGGAAGACTGCCGCATGCCGAGCTTGCTGTTGCAGCCGGTTATCGAGAATGCGATCTACCACGGAATCCAGCCGCGCGCCGAGGGCGGAACGGTTGAGATATGGCTGGAAGCGCGCCACAATCAGCTTCGGATCACCGTGCGCAACCCGCTGCCGCGACGGACGGAAGAGAATGTCCGGCCCGGCAACCGGATGGCGATGGACAATATCCTCAACCGATTGGCCGCACTTTACGGCGATCGGGCCGCCTTCCGGGCGGAAGCGGAGGACGACACCTTCCGCACGGAAATTCGAATACCGTTCGACCGGGCGACGTCAACGCCGCCGTTCGGGACGCCCGCCGGAACAGGCGCGATCGCGGAACGCGATGATGTTCGAAGACAATAACGATTTTGGGGCTGCGGATCCCAGCCTCTCTGCAAGTTCAGTCAGGTAAGCCGTATGGATGTGATAATCGTCGATGATGAACCGCTGGCTCGCGAGCGTCTGGTGCGAATGGTGGAAAAGCTGGACGACTGCCGGGTGGTCTCGCAGGCGGAGAATGTGGAGCATGCCATCAGCGCGATCGCTGAACACGATCCGGATGTCGTCCTGCTAGATGTCCGCATGCCCGAAGAGGATGGCCTGAGCGCAGCGACGCGAATCACCGGGATGGAGGACCCTCCCGCCGTTATTTTCTGCACTGCCTACGACGAGTACGCGGTGGACGCATTTGCCACCGCGGCCGTGGGATACCTGCTCAAGCCGGTGAAGCAGGACGACCTGCGGTCCGCTCTGGAAAAAGCACAAAAGCTAAACAAAGTGCAATTGGCAGCCTTGTCCGAACGCAAGAGTTCCGGCAATCACCGCAACCACATCAGTGCCAGAACCCGGCGTGGTGTGGAGTTGATTCCCCTCGACTCGGTGCGCTTCTTTATTGCTGATCACAAGTATGTGACGGTCTACCATACGGACGGCGAAACCCTGATCGACGATACGCTCAAGGAGCTCGAACAGGAGTTTTCCAACCTTTTTGTGCGCATTCACCGCAATGCGCTGGTGGCGGTGGAAGCGATTGAAGGAATGGAGCGCAATCCCCAGGGCCAGTACCGCGTCCGTCTCAAGGACATCGAGGAAAGACCCGTGGTCAGCCGTAGGCACGTATCCCGCTTGAGAGAACTGCTCACCACGATGTAGGGGTGGGAGCTCGGGTGAGCGCCAATCCTCTGCTGCGCCGGCGGCAGAGCGGCGTAAACCGCCCCGGCCCCTCGTTACATAGCGCCGCTATGCTCCTCGGAGCCGAACCGGTCTCCACTCGCTCTCCCACCGGCTCGCGACGAGGCTCGGCGCCCACCCGAGCTCCAGCGGGTGGTCGCCGGCCCGCTGCTGATTGTGCCGGCGGCAGAGCGGCGTAAACCGTCCCGGCCCCTCGTTACATAGCGCCGCTATGCTCCTCGGAGCCGAACCGGTCGCCACTCGCTCTCCCACCGGCTCGCGACGAGGCTCGGCGCCCACCCGAGCCTGAGCGGTGGGCGTCGAACCTCGGCCTTGGTGCACTTCCCATTCCTGTCTCCATGTTAGACTTTCCCTTTCCACAGTGATTTCCACAGGACCCATCGATGCCTGAAGTACTTCGTATCGCTACGCGCGCCAGCGCCCTCGCTCTTTGGCAGGCGGAATTTGTAAAGGCGCAGCTGGAGCAGCACCACCCGGACCTGCGGATCGAGCTGGTTCCTCTCACCAGTCGCGGGGACAAGGTGCTGGACATTCCGCTGGCCAAGGTGGGCGGCAAAGGCCTCTTTGTTAAAGAGTTGGAGCAGGCGATGCTCGAAGGTGAGGCGGACATTGCGGTTCATTCCATGAAAGACGTGCCCATGGAATTCCCTGAAAGACTGGGATTGGCCGTGATCTGCGAGCGGGAGGACCCGCGGGATGCCTTTGTCTCCAACCACTACGCCAGCCTCGACGAGCTGCCTCGGGGCGCGAAGGTGGGCACCTCCAGCCTGCGACGCCAGAGCCAGGTGCTGGCGGCCCGGCCCGATCTTCAGGTGGAGTTCCTGCGCGGCAATGTTCAGACCCGGCTCGGCAAGCTCGACGCGGGCAACTTCGACGCCATCATTCTGGCATCAGCAGGGTTGATTCGCCTGGAACTGGAGGAACGCATCCGCCAGAAAATGCCCGTGGAGCTGAGTTTGCCCTCGGGTGGCCAGGGCGCTGTGGGGGTGGAGTGTCGGACCTCCGATTCGGAGGTGATCGAACTGCTCCAGGTGCTCCATCACTCGAAAACAGCCGCCTGCGTCCACGCGGAACGGGCGGTGGTGCGCCGGCTGGAGGGTGGCTGCCAGGTCCCCATTGCGGCCTATGCCGTACAGCAGAGCGATGGACAGCTCTGGCTGCGGGCACTGGTGGCGGAGCCGGACGGCACGGTGCTGTTCTTCAGGGAAGGGCATGCCCCGCCGGAAGACGGGGAGCAGCTCGGGCTGCGCCTTGCCGAGGAACTGATCGCCGCCGGTGCCGCGGAGGTTCTCGCGCGGCTGGCGGACCCGTCCGCTTTTCAGTAGGCGCGGCGGCGTGATGGATCTTCAGGGGCTGGACGTTGTCATTACC
This sequence comes from Gilvimarinus sp. F26214L, assembly GCF_054401055.1. Lineage (NCBI taxonomy): Bacteria > Pseudomonadati > Pseudomonadota > Gammaproteobacteria > Cellvibrionales > Cellvibrionaceae > Gilvimarinus > Gilvimarinus sp. F26214L. Next base: position 156,024 of record NZ_JBTIYG010000002.1, read on the forward strand.
CGACCTGCAGCTCAGGCCCGGCAGTGGGAACAGGATCTGCGCAAGCGGGGGGCCAGCACGTTTCTGCTGCCGGTGATGGAGATTGAAGCGGTCCGGACCGCCGCCGAGCGGGAGGCCGTGAAGCGGTGCATTCTCAATCTGGCCGAATACCAGAAAGTCATCTTTGTCAGCCGCAACGCCGTGGCGGAAGCCATGGAGTGGGTCGACCGGTACTGGCCCCAAAATCCGGTCGGGATTCAATACTTCGCGGTGGGGAGTGCCACAGCCCGAGCGGCCGAGGCCAGAGGCCTTACCGTGCACGCGGCGGACCAGGCCATGAACAGCGAGGCACTTCTGGAGCTGGAGGGCCTCAAAACGGTGGCCGACGCGAAAGTCCTGATCTTCCGCGGAGTCGGTGGCCGGAGCTTCCTTGCCGAGCAGTTGCGGGCCCGTGGTGCACAGGTGGACTTTTGCGAGCTCTATCACCGACGACTTCCAGCTGAGGCCGCAGCCCGTTTTAGCGACCTGCTGGAGCGCTGGCGGCAACCGCCTGAGGCAACTGGACCCGAGCGCGCGGTGGCCGTCCACAGCGGGGAGAGTCTGCTCAACTTCAATCAGCTGCTGGAAGGTGGCGCCCCGGCCGAATTCCGGACCAGGCTGCTGGAGCAGGTGATGATCGTGGTACCCGGAGCGCGGGTCGCTGAGCTTGCCAGTGAGCTCGGCTTTGGCCGCATACTTGTAGCGCTCAACGCCACCGACGAGTCCATGGCCGAAGCGCTCAGCCGTGGGCTTTCGTCTCCCACAACATGATCCCCCGGAGAGCCGGGCCGACCCGGTTCACCACCAACTGACGAGTGGATACACAGTGACGGACAAAGAGCAGTCAGGAGAAAAACCCGTGCCACCAACTTCGGCCAAGCCGGGCGGAGAACCGGAGCCAGCCGGAAAAGACAGTGGCGGCGCGTCCGGGAAGCAGTCCTCCGGGGCCAGGTCAAAACCACCTGCGACGAAGCCCCGCTCGCGCACCAAGGCAACCGTCTGGCCCTTGGTCATACTGCTGTTGGTTGTGGCTGGAGCGGTGGCCGCCCTCGGCTACTTCGGCTGGGAGGAGAACAACGCGTTGCAGGCCCGGCTGGCCGAGCTGGACAGCCAGGTGGATAACCAGAGCGTCGAGCTCCAGGAAATTTCCTCCGCTGTGGACGGGGTTCAGCAGGATGCCCGGCAAGCCGTTCAACAGGCGGCCGAACAGGTGGAGGAAGGTCAGCAGCAGGCGCAGCGGGTTCAGCGAGAGCTGAGCCAACAGACCCGTCAGATGGAAGAGCAGGTCCGCGCTTTGCGCCGCCAGCTGCAAGCCATCTCTACCACGACAACGGAAGACTGGAAGCTCGCGGAAGCCTATTACCTGACTCGACTCGCAGGCCAGCGTCTGCTGATGGAGAGGGATACAGGCAGCGCCCTGGCCCTGCTCCAGGCCGCCGACGAGATTGTGCGCAACTATCCGGACCCGGACCTCCACCCGGCGCGGGCGGCGCTGGCCGACGACATCGCGGCCCTGCGCCTGGCCAATGACGTGGACCGTCAAGGCTTGTACCTGCGAATTGCCGCCCTGATCCGGCAGATCCGCGAATTACCCGTGGGTGAACCCCGCAATTTCGAACCGGACGCCGGGCGCCCGGCGCCTGCCGACAAGCCGGAAGCTTCCGGCGGTGAGCCTCAGCGTGACCGGGAGACCAGTGACCAGGAGCCAATTGACCAGGAGCCAAGTGCGCAGGAGCCAAGTGCGCAGGAGCCAAGTGAGCAGGATCCGAGTGAGCAGGATCCGAGTGAGCAGGGCGTCTGGGCATCCGTACGGCAGAGTTTCCACCGGGCCATGGACAAGCTGACCAACTTCGTCCGCGTCACCCGCCACGACGAGCCTCTGCAGCCGGTCATGACTTTGGACCAGCAGCTGTACCGGGCATCCAGTCTGGAAACCACCCTCGATACTGCACAGCTGGCACTGCTGCGGGAGCAACCGGAGATTTACAGGGCCAGTCTCCAGCGCGCCCGGCAGTTGCTGACCGAGGTCTACGCCGAATCGCGGCAGCGCCAGGCTCTCCTGGCGGAGTTGCGGGAACTGGAAGGCACCGACATCCGCCAGGGGCTCCCGGATATCAGCGAATCCCAGCAGGTGCTCGGCAATTATCTGGAGCGTCGCCACCGCCTTGCGCCCCAGAACGGGGACCGTTCCGGCGCTCAGCCGCAACCTGCGCCGGCCCCGCAGCAATCAGCCCGGGAGCAGGCCGCCGCGCCCCCCGCGCAGGAGGAAGAACCGGAAGCAGCCGCTGCTGAACCCCAAGCGCAGGAACCCCGCGAATGAAACGGCTTTTTTTCCTCATATGTCTCAGCCTGATCGCCGGCGCCTTTGTTTTCCAGCAGACTTCGAACGGCAGCGGCTACGTTCTGATTTCCCTGGGTGGCACCACCGTCGAAATGAGCTTCTGGACCGCCGTGTTCATCCTCTTGGGTATTCTGCTGGCCCTGTACCTGCTGGTGCGCCTCATTGTGGGTTTCATCCACCTCCTGACCGGCGGCGCCAATCAGCTCATGTCGGTCAGTGGCAAAACCGTGCAGCGACGCACCGCCCGCGGGCTGGTGGAGTTTATCGAGGGCAACTGGGCCCAGTCCCGCAAGCACCTGCTTAAATCCGCCCGCAAGTCGGACGATCCCCTCATCAATTACCTGGCAGCGGCCCGGAGCAGCTACGAACTGGGCAATGAGGAGGAAGCCTTTGATTTGCTGCACAAAGCCCAGCAAAGTTCCGCCACCAGTGGCCTGGCCGTCGCCCTGACCCAGGCGCGCATGCTCCTGGCGGCCAACAAATACGAGCAGTGTATGGCCAATCTGGAACGGGCCCGGGAAATTGCTCCCCAGCATCCGGTGGTGCTGGAGCTGCTTCAGAAAACCTATCAGCAGCTCGAAGATTGGCGTTCACTGCAAAAGCTCATGCCCGATCTTCGCCGCCACAAGATTTTGCCCGCGTCGGAGCTCAGCCGCCTTGAGGTTCAGCTCTATGCGGCGCTGCTGGACAAGGCTGGCACCAAGGCCAAACTGCAGTCGGCTCAGGACGGGCCGGCCACCATTGAAGACGAATGGATGGCCATGCCGGCACCGCTGCGCAAGAAGGTCGACTTGCAAAAAGTTTATGTCCGCCAGCTGCTGAAGGTTGGAGCCGAGGCTAAAGTGGAGTCCTTCCTGCGTCGCGAGCTCAAAAAAACCTGGGACGAGAGCCTCGTCGCCACCTACGGTCGCGTTGAGGGGAAGGATGTTCAGAAGCAGTTGCTGGTTGCGGAGCACTGGCAGCAGGAGCACCCGGGGGATGCCGTACTGCTGCTCACCCTCGGCCGCCTGTGTCTGCGCAACCGCGAATGGACCCGCGCGCGGGATTATTTCGAAAGCAGCCTGAAACTGCGCAAGGACCCGGATACCTATGCGGAGCTGGCGCGCCTGCTCGCCCACCAGGGCGAGCACACGAAGAGCACAGAGTACTACCAGCAGGGCCTGCTGATGACCACCGCGGGTCTGCCGAAGCTGCCCATGCCCGAACCGGCGGGCAAATCGCCCGTACCGGCCACCGGACTGGACGCCAACCCGAGCCATCCTGCGCGGTTATAGGATTCAGCGGCGAGCCCGCTCACAAACTGGCCAGTCCGGCGCATCGGAATCGACCTGTGGCGAGAAATACAGGCTAAACTCGCTGTTTGCCTCCTGAAACAGACACGAAACAAGACCCATGAAGTTCATCAGCGCAGAAATCAAACGGTTAAACAACGCCACCCGATATTCGTTCCAGGGTTTCCGGCAAGCCTGGGAGGGCGAGGCTGCATTTCGATTCGAGGTTATCCTCGCCACCCTCATGTTGCCACTGGCCCTGCTGCTGGATGCCAGCACCATGGAGCGCATCGCTCTGGTTGGCAGCGTATTGCTCGTCCTCATTGTCGAGTTGCTCAACAGCGCAGTGGAAGCAGCCATCGACCGCATCGGCAGCGAACTCCACCCCTTGAGCGCACGGGCCAAGGACTTGGGTTCGGCCGCGGTATTCGTGGCATTGATACTGGCGGTCTTCACCTGGGTCACGGTACTGGCCGGCCTGATCCGAAGCTGAAACACACCCAAATGCCCGCGGCAGCCCGAAAGCGGACTGCTCTTTGCGAGCCATTGCTCTACAATCGCCGGTTCCGGCTTCTCCACTCCTTCAATCGTGGCGGGTACCCTCAATGAACAGTCTGAAAAAACTGTTGGATTTTCTCAACCAACTGGACGAGCACGGTCTCGGTTATTCAATGGAGCACAACCGGGAGGACACCATCACGGTGTTGATCGCAGTGCCGGGAGAGCGCTGGGAAGTGGAATTTCACCCGGACGGCGAGGTAGAAGTGGAGGTATTTTACAGCGCCGCCGACGAAGAAGATCTGGAAGGCGAAGAGGCTCTGGAGCGACTTTTTGCCCTGGATGACGATGACTACGACGACGAGGATGTGGACGAAGAGGACGACGATGACGAGGACTACGACCTCGAAGAATACGAGCTCGAAGAAGACGACGAAGAAGATCTCGATGATAAACGTTAGGGCGGGAGGCCTGCTGTGTTCCCGCTTCCTGTCATCGGGCAGTTCCTTTGCCACGGCTGCTTGAGGCATACCAGCGTCTGGGCCGGCGGATGTTCCGCATCCGCCATGTACTTGCGTTTCTGCTCACCGGCGCAGTGTTTCTGACGACCTGGCTGGTGTTCGCTGAATCAGCTATCAGCGCCCGTTATCTGCTTCCGGCCTTCCTGCTCGCTACCTTGCTCCTGCTTTGCCTTTCTCTCGGATACTTCGCGGTAGCAGCAGACGCTCCGACAAACCGGCCCCAGGGCTGGCTGCAGCGCCTCGGCCAGTGGTTTTACCGTCAGTTTCTCTACCTCCTCGCCCTGGCCTTCACCGCCACATCCATTGTCCTGGGTTACATTCTGCTGAGCACCGGGCTCCGCTTCCTCGGGGTGACCTGAGGTCAGCGGATGCTTCAACGAATCAGGGGTGGGTCCGGGTAAGCGGCGGTGGTCCCGTTGATGCGATACCAGCCCGTGAGGCTGAAGCGCCCGCGGTTCGCCCGCAGAACTTCGTGGGGAAACACTTCGCTGAGAAATATCACCATCCGCCCGAACAGCGGCTCCAGGGTCAGGAGTGCTTCTGTAGCGCTACTCAGGTCGCCGCCACCGGGGTAAAGGGCCAACTCTCCCCCGTCCCCCGGTTGCCATTGGGGGTTAAGGTAGAGGATCGTGGACAATCGCCGGTTGGAGCGCCCCTTGAACGCATCGAAATGTTTTTTGTAGAAGGCGCCTTCCGGGTAGTAGGCGTAATGACATTCGTAGTCGAACAGGCCCAGAAACAGCCGCCGGTTTACGCACATCCGCAAATGTTCTATCCAGTCGAGATACTCCCCGACCGGTCCATCTTCACAACCGAGCCAGTAAATGTGGTCCCGCCGCAGGAAGTCGTTGAGCTGATATTCCTTCCTCCGTCCGACACCCGCCTGCCGAAACGCGCCTCGATCCCGCTCCGTGAAATCAACGAAAAGGCGGTTCATCAACGACTCGGGCAGGGCCCGGTCCAGAACCGCATAGCCTTGTGCCTGAAGTTGAGCAACGATCCGATCAAAGACGTCGGAACCGCCGTCGAAAGGCCCTTGAGTGGAGGCCGTTCGGCGGGCAGGTGAGCGTGTGAGTGGCATGGGGGGCAGGCAACCGGGATGTAAAACGCCAGGTGGAATTCACTGTGCGAAGGTGCAAGCGAATATAAACGCTCGTCTCGAGGAAGGGAATACCTGACCGGAAAAACGGCCAGAGGCACGCTAGGTGGTCTCAATCCCCAGTTCGTCCCAGATGGCGTCGACCCGCTCCTTCACTTCGGCGTCCATCACGATAGGACGTCCCCACTCCCGGGTGGTCTCGCCAGGCCATTTGTTAGTGGCGTCCATTCCCATTTTTGAACCGAGGCCGGAAACCGGTGATGCGAAGTCGAGGTAGTCGATGGGCGTGTTTTCCACCAGCACGGTGTCACGGGCAGGGTCCATGCGCGTAGTGATCGCCCAGATCACGTCCTTCCAGTCCCTCGCGTTCACGTCGTCGTCGGTAACGATCACAAACTTGGTGTACATGAACTGCCGCAGGAAGGACCACACCCCCATCATGACCCGTTTGGCGTGGCCCGGGTATTGTTTTTTCATGGTCACTACCGCCATGCGGTAAGAGCAGCCTTCAGGCGGCAAATAAAAATCCACAATCTCCGGAAACTGTTTCTGCAAAATGGGCACGAACACTTCGTTCAGAGCAACCCCGAGAACTGCCGGCTCGTCGGGCGGCCGCCCGGTATAGGTACTGTGATAGATGGGGTTCTTTCGGTGGGTGACCGTGTGCACGGTGAACACCGCAAAGCGCTCTACTTCATTGTAGTAACCCGTGTGGTCACCAAACGGTCCCTCATCAGCGAGATCGTTGGGGCTGATGGTCCCTTCAAGGATAAACTCCGCGCTGGCAGGAACCTGCAGATCACTGTCGAGGCTTTTCACCACCTCGGTCTTGTCGCCGCGCAGCAATCCGGCGAAGCCGTACTCAGACAGTGTGTCGGGAACAGGAGTAACGGCTCCGAGAATGGTTGCCGGATCCGCGCCTAACGCGACCGATACAGGGAAGGGTTCGTCGCCGTACTTGAGTTGCCAGTCGCGAAAATCCAGCGCTCCGCCCCGGTGACTGAGCCAGCGCATGATCAGGCGGTTCTTCCCGAGTACCTGCATGCGATAAATGCCCAGGTTCTGCCGCTCTTTCTCTGGACCGCGGGTAATCACCAGGGGCCAGGTAATCAGGGGGCCGGCATCGCCCGGCCAGCAGGTTTGAACGGGAAGCAGGCTAAGGTCCACCGCGTCCCCGCGCAGCACCACCTCCTGGCAGGCGGCTTTGTTCACCACCTTCGGGCCCATGTTGAGCACCTGCTTGAGCACCGGAAGTTTGTCCCAGGCATCCCGCAGGCCCTTTGGCGGATCGGGTTCTTTCAGATAGGCGAGAAGCTTTCCGACCTCCCGCAAGGCCTCGGGGGATTCCTGCCCCATGCCCATGGCCACTCTTTTCGGAGTGCCGAACAGGTTGGCGAGCACCGGCGTGGAGAAGCCTTTGGGATTTTCAAAGAGAAGCGCAGGTCCGCCGGCGCGGAGCGTGCGGTCGCAAATCTCCGTCATTTCCAATCGGGGATCGACCGGCACCGCAATGCGTTTCAGCTCCCCGCTTTGCTCCAGCTGACTGATGAAATCACGAAGATCTTTATATTTCATACACTGCGCAACATCTGGCTATTACGTACACCATCGGGTGTGGCCGATCCGGAGCGGGCGCGCCGGATCGCACCCGAAGCGGGCGCTTTACTTGCGCTTCATGGACAGGAAGAATTCGTCGTTGCTCTTGAAGTCCTTGAGTTTGCTCACCAGGAATTCAGTTGCCGCCACATCTTCCATGTCGTGCAGCAGTTTGCGCAGAATCCACACGCGCTGCATCTCCTCTTCCGTCATCAACAGTTCTTCGCGCCGTGTGCCGGAGCGACGAATGTTGATGGAAGGATAAATGCGTTTTTCGGCAATCTTCCGGTCCAGGTGCAGTTCCAGGTTCCCTGTACCCTTGAACTCCTCGTAGATCACTTCGTCCATCTTGGAGCCGGTATCGATCAGCGCAGTGGCGATAATGGAAAGACTGCCACCTTCTTCGATGTTTCGGGCAGCGCCGAAGAAGCGCTTCGGTCGCTCCAGCGCGTGAGCGTCCACACCCCCGGTGAGCACCTTGCCGGAGGAAGGTACGATGGTGTTGTAAGCGCGCGCGAGACGGGTAATGGAATCCAGCAGAATCACCACGTCTTTTTTGTGCTCGACCAGCCGTTTGGCCTTTTCAATCACCATTTCCGCGACCTGCACGTGACGGGTGGGCGGTTCATCAAAGGTGGAGGCCACTACCTCACCGCGCACGGAACGCTGCATCTCCGTCACTTCTTCCGGGCGTTCATCAATGAGCAGAACGATCATGTGACATTCGGGATTGTTACGAATGATGGACTGGGCGATGTGCTGCATCATGATCGTCTTACCCGCCTTCGGCGGGGCGACAATCAGCCCGCGCTGCCCTTTACCAATGGGTGACACGAGGTCGATCATGCGTCCGGTCAGGTCTTCGGTGGAGCCGTTGCCGGCTTCGAGTTTCAGCCGTTCGTCGGGGAAGAGGGGGGTAAGGTTTTCAAAAAGGATTTTGTTGCGGGAATTTTCCGGCTTGTCGAAGTTGATCTCTGCAACCTTCAACAAGGCAAAATAGCGCTCGCCCTCCTTGGGTGGCCGAATCTTGCCGGCAATAAAGTCGCCCGTGCGCAAGTTGAAGCGGCGGATCTGGCTGGGCGAGACGTAAATGTCGTCGGGGCCGGCGAGATAGGAACTGTCGGCGGAGCGTAAAAAGCCGAAGCCGTCCTGCAGAATTTCCAACACCCCATCGCCGTAGATATCCTCGCCGCTTTTGGCGTGGCGCTTCAGGATGTTAAAGATCACGTCCTGCTTGCGAGACCGGGCGAGGTTCTCGAGCCCCATTTCCTTGGCGATCTCGATCAGTTCTTCAATTGGTTTGGTTTTTAAATCGGTCAGGTTCATAGAGGTGTTGTGAGTAGTTTCCAGAGGTTAGGTTATGTAAGGAGGTGTTGGCCGGGAAAGAGTGGGATTAAAGGTTACGGGCAATGTTCGCTGTGATTTACACGCCGAAGCGTGGTTCCGATTACTTTATTGATTACCCACTATTAACCGGGGCAGCTTTGGGAGTAGAGCGCATTTGGAATGGAGCCACCAAGGTCCAAAGCTGACATTAACAGTTCTGTTAGCACGGGGCTGACTTAAAGCCGGTAAGGGATGGTAAATCAGGCCTGTTTCTTCCCGGATTGTAGTTTTAATCTATCGGCTCAATCCAGAAACCCTTGCACGTTTCGCAACCCGTCGGAATCGCGTTTGCTGAGAGGGTCGAGTGTTGATTACAACGATAAGGGAAAGTTTGGAAAGAGTCGCCGCTGGGAAGTTCGCGAGATTGACCAGAGTATAGCGACAAAAAGTCAGCAGTGCAAAAACAAATAGTGCAAGCATCGGACCAATGCTCCGGACAAAGGTTTCGCCTCGTCCGGCAGGCCGGGTCGGGAGCTTCGTGCGGGCCTCCCGACCCTTCCATAAAGTCAGATACTGGAGTTGAGGAACTCGGTCAGTTGAGTTTTGGACAGGGCTCCGACTTTCATGGCTTCCATGTTGCCGCCCTTGAAGAGCATCAGGGTGGGGATCCCGCGGATGTTGTACTTTGCCGGAGTCTCGTTGTTTGCATCCACGTCCATCTTGCAGATCTTCACCTTGCCTTCGTACTCCCCGGCGAGCTCCTCGAGGATGGGCGCGATCATTTTACAGGGGCCGCACCAGGCTGCCCAGAAATCCACCAGTACTGGTTCTGCGGCTTTCAGAACGTCGTCTTCAAAGCTCGAATCAGTTACATGAACAATAGCGTCACTCATAGTTGTCTCCACAAAGCTTGAGAAATAATGTCGGTTTGCCGTGACCGGTGGATGGCGTGGGAGGAAAGTGGCAATTCTTCAGCACCCTTGTAAATGCTACATGCCTCGGCCCGGCGGGTACTCTCTCTGCGAGAGAGGTGCCCTGGCATCTCTGGCGTTTCGGGTGGTGTGTCGTGTCCGGGGCCGCCGGCGCTGCTGACCACGAATGATAAGCACCCCATGCCGCGTGTTCAAGGACCATATGCACGTCTGCGAAACCCGCGCCCGTTCTGCGGCTCAATTCCACGTCCCCCGCCGGCCCAGTGCTATCGGGTGCCGTCGTCCGGCATGAACACGTCCAGGACCTCGTTCAGAAACCGCCGCCCGAGGGGTGTGGTTCTCAGCATCGTCCCGTCCGCATCAAGCAGGTCCCGAGCCCGCAAGCTCGACAGTTGATCATCGATTCCTGCCAGATTCAGGCCAGTGCGCTCCGAATACAGATCGCGGGGCACACCGCGAATAAGGCGCAGGGCGTTCATCATGAACTCCAGAGGCAGCTCGGAGGGCGCAACAGGGCTCCAGGCATTCTTCAGCGGGCGATCGGCAAGATAGTGGGCCGGCAAGCGGGTTTTGCGACTGCGCCACACTTCCCCCGTGGCGGCATCAGTGATCTTGCCGTGGGCGCCTGCACCGATGCCCAGGTAGTCGCCGAACTCCCAGTAATTGCTATTGTGCCGTGATTCCCGGCCAGGCCTGCAATAGGCGGAAATCTCGTACCGAGCGTATCCATTACTCTCCAGCAGCTCGACACCCCGATCTTCGATTTCGGCCAGTACGTCGCTGTCGGGCAATTGCGGCGGCCGGGAATAGAAGACCGTGTTGGGCTCGATGGTGAGCTGGTACCAGGACAGATGAGCAGGCCCCAGGGCCAAGGCGGATTCCAGGTCCGCAAGGGCCTCGGCCACACCCTGGTCAGGCAGACCATGCATCAGGTCCAGGTTGAAGTTGTCGAAGCCTGCCGAGCGCGCGGCCTGAACTGCAGCGATGGCGTCCTGCCGATCGTGAATGCGGCCGAGAGCCTTCAATTGGGGGTCCTGGAGGCTCTGGAGACCGAGCGACAAGCGATTCACACCCGCCGTGCGGTAATCGGCAAAGCGCTGCTGCTCGAAAGTGCCCGGGTTGGCTTCGAGGGTGATTTCGGCCTCGGGTTCAAGGCCGACCAGTTTCTCGGCACCCTCAAGAATTGCTCCGATGGCCGTGGCACTGAACAGGCTGGGGGTGCCACCGCCAAAGAAAACGCTGTCAATCCTGCGCCCCTGGGCCAGGCTGGCGTCCCGTTCAAGGTCTGCCAGCACGCTCGTCACATAGTCTTCCTCCGGCAGTCGCTCGGGGGCAGAGTGAGAGTTGAAGTCACAGTAGGGGCACTTGCGGACACACCAGGGGATATGAACATAGAGGCTCAGAGTCGGCAAGTTCGGGGACGGCATAGACGGGAGGTGAGCAAGCAGGACATGGGGGGAAGCGAGCGATAGACTATACGCGCGCTTGGCCCGGATGCCAAAACTTTTAAACGGATGAGTATCTAAAACCTGAGTTCACTTGAACTGTTCATCTTTCCCTCCTCAGCGGCCAAGGGCAACGGAGACGCTTTGGTTCGTAGTCATTTGCTATCAGCTGATCGCCATCGAAACCGACGCCGGACAGCATTGCTGCTCGGCCTGCTGGTGTGTGTCGGGTGGCCGCTCTCCGCCCTGGCGATCCCGTTGCAGGTCGAAGGGGCGCCCTCTGATCTGGAGGAGAATATCCGCCTCCACCTCTCGAAGTGGGACCAGTTACCGGCTCAGGATGTGGAGGAGGTGCGCGATACGGTCCAACCGACGGTTACCGAAGCACTCCAGGCCCTGGGCTACTACCGTGCCGAGGTCGAGTACGGGTTGGACGGCGAAAGCTTGATCCTGAACGTGGCCCCGGGCCCCCGCGTACGCTGGGGCGAGGTGGATATCCAGGTTCTTCGTGACGGCGAGCCTTCGAATGCTCTGTTCCGCGAGCAGATCGCATCCCACCCGTTTCGGCCCGGGCAGCCCTTCAGCCATCAAACCTACGAAAACTACAAGAGCGAGCTCCTCAGCTTTGCCACCCGTCAGGGCTATCTGGACGCCCGGCTGGTCCGCAACCGCTTGCGGATCAACCCGCAAATCCAGGAGGCGGAGGTGATCCTCCACGCGGAACTGGGTGATCGCTACTCGATTGTCGATGCCACCTTCAGCGAAAGCCGCTTGCGCCCGGAGCTGGTACAAGGCATTGCCCAGGTCCCCGACGGAAGCTGGTACAGCGCGGACCTGGTCGGCGAAATCTACAACCGCTTGCTGAACAGCGGCTACTTCGCCGGGGTGAATATCACCGTCGATACCCAGGCTCCAGACCGTGCTTACCTGCACATCGAGCTGGAAGACCTCGCCCGGCACAGGGTCTCCACCGGCGTGGGTTTCGGGACCGACATCGGGGCATGGGTGAAGCTGCGCTGGGAGCGACCCGCCCTGAACGATCGAGGCCACAACCTGCTGGCTGAACTGCGCCTGTCCCAGGTCTCCCAGGAAGTCTTCACCCAGTACAAGATCCCGCGCGGCCATCCGCAGAATGAATTTGTGAGCTGGGACAACGGCTGGCGCCAGCAGGACATCGAGGGCGTGGAAACCGAGGTGTTCACCACGGGCCTGTCCTACCATCGGGTCTATGGCGAGAGCTGGCGCTACAGCCTGCACGTGGACCTGGAGAACGAGACCTCCCGCATCGGCGACGAGCCCGAGCAGGATACTTCCTACGTGATCCCCAGTGTGCGCCTTTCCCGCCGCTTCTTCTCAGGCGATGCAGCAGACCCCAACTTCGGCTACCGATACTGGTTGCACCTGGCCACGAGTGACGACAGCCTCGGGTCGGACACGGACTTTCACCGCATCAATTCAGGCGTCAACACCCTGTTCACCTTCTTCGAGCGGCACAGTTTGCTGGGCCGGATCGAATACGGGCGGATTGAAACCGATGAATTCGGACGGACTCCCGTTTCCCAGCGCTTCTACACCGGGGGTGATCAAAGTGTGCGGGGCTTCGACTTCGAAAGCATTGCGCCCCGGGAGCCGGACGGAGACCTGATCGGCGGCCAGCGCCTGAACGTGGCAAGTCTTGAGTATCGCTACCGATTCCTGCCAACCTGGCAAGCCGCGGTCTTTGTGGATACCGGGCGTTCCTACCTGGATGAGAACTTCGAGAGCGACCTGAGCGGCACATTCGTGGCGGCGGACCGGGGTGAGGATTACCGGACCGGAGCGGGCCTGGGGGTCCGGTGGCGATCGCCGGTGGGATTCATCGCCTTCGACGTGGCGGCTCCGGTGGACGACCCTCTGGAGAGCGGCGTGCGCGTCCATTTGTACCTGGGAACGCCCCTATGAGCAAACGCATCCCCCGGTGGCTCCGGTGGATCCTGATCCCGGTGGGCCTGCTGCTGATCCTCTACCTGCTGGTCTATGGTTTGCTCACATCCGGGGCGGTGAGTCGCTTTGCGCTGCAAAAGGCGAGCGATGCTGTACCCGCCCTTTCTTTCAGCCGTGTGGAGGGGAGCCTGGCGGGAGGACTGGTGTTCGACCTGAGCTATTCCACACCGGAGCTCGCCGTGATGGTGGAACAGGGTGAACTGGAGCTTCGGCTGGATTGCTTGTGGCAAGCAGCTCTTTGCATCCGGCAGCTGCACCTGGCCGGACTGGAGATCCAACTGAGTGCCGAAGAAGCCGAGGAGGAGGCAAGTGACGCCGAACCCGGGGAAGAGACGACCCTTCCGGACATCCAGTTGCCGGTCGAGGTATTTTTGGAGTCCCTGCGAATCGGTAACCTGGCCGTGACCCGGGGCAGTGATGTCGTGTACCAGCTGGAAGATCTGGACGCTGCCCTCGGCTGGCGGGAGAGCACTCTGGACCTGGAACACCTGCTCGCCCGTGACTCCTGGTGCCGATGGGCCATGGAGGGGGAGCTTACCTTCATCAACCGCTATCCGCTGAGTGCGAACCTCGGTTGCGAGTCTGTGGGAGGCTTCGGAGAAGCCACCGCAGAGCTGAGTGGTGACCTCCGCAAGGTGGCGCTGGAACTCGCTGCCCGCGTGGAATCGAACCTGAGTCCAGAGCCGGTTCCCGTCCATCTCTCGCTGAGCCTGGAGCCGCTCAACCCCGATCTTCCCGCTCGTCTCCAGCTGACCACACCTGCGCCGGTTGTGATCGAGGCGGGCGAACAGAGCCTGCGCCTGGCGAGTAGCGATGTTACGGCCGCCGGGCCCTTGCTCAGCCCCGCGATTACCGCAGCGCTCACTTTTGAAAGCCCTCACTGGAATGGGCTCAATAACCTGCAGCTCCGGGCGCGGGCCTCCACCGAGGCGCTGGAGGTGGACAGTGTTCGCCTGCAATTACCGGATGGCGAGTTTACGGCCAGCGGGCGGCTTGAATACGTGGACGATCTGGCCTGGGAGGCGAACCTGGACTGGGAAGGAGTTGGGCTGGCGCAGTTCTCCGAGTTGCTCAGCGGTGAACTGCAAGGACAGCTTTCAACGCGGGGGGGCTTTTCCGCCGGGCGCCTCCTTGCGGAGCTGACGCTCCCCGAGGTGTCCGGGACGGTTCTGGAGCGTCCCTTCGCGGCGACCGGCGCGCTGAGTTACGAAGAGGGCAATCTGGCGATCCGTTCCCTGAACCTGCGCCAGGGGGACAATCGTGTGGACCTGACCGGAGAAATAAGCACCACCGGCCCGCTGGACGTCCGCCTGGGTATTGATGCTCCACAGCTCGCCGCGTTTATTCCCCGGGATCTGGGTGCAGAGCTTGCCGGTGCCGCTTCCGGTGACCTGAGAGTATTCGGCGACCTGGACAATCCGGCCGTCGCCAGCAACCTGCAACTGCGAGAGGTTCGCTATGGCGACGTGGGCGTGGCGCAAGCCGACCTGGTACTCCAGTGGCCGGGCTTGGACGAGGGGCCCGGAGAGCTGGACCTGCGTCTGGATGACCTGGCTGCGGGAGGGCTCGTGGCCGCGAATCTGCGATTGCAGGGGCAGGGCGGCGCCCGGGACCACGCGCTGAATCTGGCCATTGAAGGTTTGCACGACCACCGGGACAAGCAGTTGCAATTGCAGTGCAGTGGTGGCTTCTACCCGGGTACAGCCGATCCATGGGAACAATGGCGCGGTCAGTGCGAGGAGTTGCAGCTTCAGTTTGCGCAACCGGACTCCCAGGTCTGGGCGCTGGAATCTCCGGTCCGAATCGACCTGCGCCCCGGGGAACCGCGGCTCGAGGCTTCCGCGTTCTGCCTGCGGAGCGCCGATGCCAGCCTGTGCAGCGAAGCGGATATCCGTTTCGCCGGGGGCGCGCTGGCCCCCGTTCAGATCATCGGACAGCAACTGCCCTGGGAGTGGTTGCAGCCCTTCCTTCCCGGCGAGGATCTACGCATCCAGGGGGACTGGCAACTGGCCTTCCGCGGCGAAGATGTTCTGGCCGCGCCACGTTTGGAGGCGACCATCACCAGTACTGATCTCGGTCTTCGCCTGGCAGAGGACTCGCTCGCGATCCGTGACCTTGAACTGGGGTGGCAAATGGATGCCGGCGACCATCGGGCTACGTGGCGCCTTGAAAGTGAGCGCAGCGGGGCCAGCGAGGGGGAGCTGAGCCTGCGCGACCAGGAGCTTGTGGGCCGGGCCACCATTACCGCCCTGCAGCTTGCGGATTACGCCCAGTTATTCGTGCCGCCGGAAACCACTCTGCGGGGGGTAATCAACTCCGAGCTGGCGGTCTCCGGTCAGCTCGAGGCGCCGGTCCTCAACGGCAGATTCGAACTGCAGGATGGGTTTTTCAACAACGAAGTCTTGCCGGTTCCGGTGGAGGACATCGAGCTGCTCCTGCAACTGGCCGACAACCAGGCTACGGCGACCGGCCAATTCCGGGCAGCGGACAGTGATGGCCAAATAGGCGGGGATTTTCGCTGGGGCGGCCAGGATTGGTCGGGGCGACTGACCGTCGCCGCGGAGCCCCTGGCTCTGGAGCCCCAGCCGGACATGCAGGTCCGCGTAGCACCGGACCTCAGCTTCAGTTTTGCCCCGGGCCAACTGACGATCGCCGGCGAGCTGAAGGTACCGGAGGCGCAAATCGAGATCAGCGAGTTGCCGGAATCTGCGGTGGCCGTGTCCTCCGACGCGGTGATCGTCGGCGATCAGCAGGCGCAGGAGGACGGCGCCCCTCTGGCGATAACAGTGGACTTGTCGGTCCTTTTGGGGGATCAGGTCTATTTCGAGGGTTTCGGGCTGGAGACGCGCATCACCGGCAGTCTCCGCCTGCAACAGCAGGGGAGCGACATGATGCGCGCCACCGGGAAGATACAGCTCGCGGAGGGCCGCTACGACGCTTATGGACAGAACCTGGAGATTCGCAGCGGTGACCTGGTCTTCGTAGGGGACATCGACAACCCCCAGTTACGGGTGGAAGCGGTGCGGGCGGACACCCCGGAAGATACGGTCGTAGGGCTCCGCGCATCGGGCCCCGCGCGCGACCCACAGGTAGCCCTGTTCTCAAATCCCGATATGCCGCAACAAGCGCAGCTCAGTTATCTGCTGACCGGGAACCCGCCCGGGGCGGACGTGGAAACGGACCCGTCGGTGGCCGCCGCTGAAGCGGCGCTGAGCTACGCTCTGGAATCGGATCTGGGCACGGGCATCACCCGCCGGGCGGGAGCGGCGCTGGGAATCGAGGATCTTCAGGTCACCGCAGGTGCTACCGACGCCGGCACGCAAATCGGTTTAAGCGGCTACATCACCCCCAACCTTCTTGTTCGCTACGGAGTGGGGGTGTTTGATGCGATCAACACTCTTACCCTGCGGTACCAACTCACCCGCAGTGTCTATCTCGAGGCGATCAGCGGCGAGAGCAGCGATGTGGGGGTGATGTGGTCCTTCGAGCGCGACTAGCAGCTTTCGCAATGGAGCAGGGAAGGCATTATGAGTCTGACGCATCCGCAGGCCCGAACAGATAATCGAGGAGGCGCCCCCGTGAATACGCCAAAGCGGTTCGCATCTCTGGTGCTGCAGTTCGAAGCGGACAAGGTCCGCCGCCTTCCGATCCGGGAGGTCAATCTCTCGGAGCCCCCGGAGGGGCTTCGCTGGGTCCATTTTTCGGGCGATGTGGAGCGCACCCGGGAATGGTTGCAACACAATTCGCCGCTCGACGGCAACCACATCGAGGCCCTGTGCAGCGCTTTTACCCGCCCCCGTCTGTTTGTGGACAGCGAGCGTAACTTTATGCTGACTCTGCGCACGGCGCGCACAACCGACAACGCTCCGCTGGAGTTCATGTCGCTGCGGGTCTGGACCCGCAACAAGCAACTGATCTCCGTTTCGCTCAAGCCCACGGAAATAATTGCCGATTTTGTCACCCACCTCCACGTGCAACGCAAGTCGGTGGTGTCCGCCGAGCAACTGGTTCTGGAGCTGTGTCAGTTCGTCACCCGGGAATTTACCCAACAGGTGCACCTGCTGGACGAACACGTGGAACGCCTCGAAGACAGTTGGGAGCAGAACGATCGCGTGGATATTGATGAACTGCTCGTGGCCCGCCAGCGGATCTCCCGCATCAGCCGCTATCTCGCTCCACAACTGGAAGCGCTCCAGAGGACCGAGGAGGTATTCGGGGAAACCGAAATGCCCAAGGCGCTGAAGAAGCGCTACCAGGACGGTTGGCGCGAGGTCACCAACCGGGTACGCCGCGACCTGGAAGCCTTGACGGAAATGCGTGAGCGGGTGGCCATTCTCAGTGATACACTACAGCAGGCCAGCAACGAGCGGATCACCCGGATCATGTACGCCCTTTCGATCGTTGCCACCTTCTTCCTCCCCCTGACCTTCGTGACCGGGCTGCTGGGGATGAACGTGGCCGGGATACCCGCAAGTGAAAGCCCGCTCGCCTTCTGGGCTGTCTGCGGTTTGATGGTTTTGATCGCCGTGTTACAGCTGATCATGTTCAAACGCTGGCATTGGCTCCGTTAGCGGACGATATCGGCGGGGGCGGGCTCATCGGCCTGTCAGTATTCAACGAAGTTTAAGGGCTTTTTTGTGCACATCGCCATTCTCTCGCGCAATCGCAAATTGTATTCAACGCGCCGGCTGGTCGAAGCGGCGAAAAATCGTGGCCACGAGGTTCGTGTCATCGATACGCTGTCCTGCTACATGGACATTACCTCGGACAAGCCGGCGGTCTGGTACAAGGACGAAAAGTTGCCCCGCTTCGATGCTGTAATTCCCCGCATTGGAGCATCCATCACCAACTACGGGATGGCAGTAATCCGTCAGTTCGAGATGATGGGGGTGTACTGCCTCACCGAGTCCGTCGCTCTTGGCCGCTCCAGGGACAAACTGCGGGCTCACCAGCTCTTGTCCCGCAAAGGCCTGGGCATGCCCCACACCAGTTTTGCCCATGAAGTGCGCAACACCAAACACCTGATCAAACTGGTGGGTGGCACGCCGCTGGTTGTGAAACTGCTGGCTGGAACTCAGGGTCGCGGCGTCGTGCTCGCGGAAACCACCAAGGCAGCGGAGAGTGTGATCGAGGCCTTCCGTGAACTGAAGGCCGACTTCCTGGTGCAGGAGTTTATCAAGGAGGCCGGCGGCCGCGATGTGCGCTGCTTTGTCATCGGCCAGAAGGTGGTGGCTGCGATGCAACGCAGCGCCATGGAAGGGGAATTCCGTTCCAACCTGCACCGCGGCGGCAAAGCCGAGCTGACCAAGCTCACTCCTACCGAACGTCGCACGGCGATCAAAGCGGCGCAGACCATGGGGCTGCGCATCGCAGGTGTGGACATCCTCCGCTCTGAACGCGGCCCCCTTGTCATGGAGGTGAATTCCTCGCCCGGTCTCGAAGGTATCGAAGCGGCAACCAACAAGGACATTGCCGACCACATCATTCGCCATCTGGAGGAGAACGCTGCACCGAACAAGACCCGCACCCGGGGCAAGGGCTGACCGAAAAAACAAAGATTGGAGTTGCTGATGTCGCAAATCATATTGCACCACTATCCCGCATCACCGTTTGCGGAAAAAGTCCGCGCGATCCTGGGGTCCCGCAACCTGGCCTGGCGTTCGGTGCACATTCCGGCCGTGATGCCCAAACCGGACGTCGTTGCCCTGACCGGCGGTTACAGAAAAACGCCGATCCTCCAGATGGGCGCCGACGTCTACTGCGATACCGCATTGATCGCCCGAAAACTGGACGCGCTTTCCGACGAGGCGACCCTCTTCCCGGTGGAACACATGTTAACGGCGCAGTCCATTGCAACATGGGGAGACTCCATCCTGTTCCCCATTGCCGTAGCGCTGGTCTTCCAGCCGGCTGTCATTCAGCAGCGGTTCTCGAGTGAGGAAGAAGTGCAAACCTTTGTGGCGGATCGGGCCGCCCTGCGCAAGAACGGCCACCAGCGCCGCATCACACTGGCGGAAGCCAACACTGTATTCGATAACTGCTTGCGCGATTACAGCCGGCAGCTGGCCGATGGCCGCCAGTTTCTACTGGGGCCGGAACCCACCATCGCGGACTTTTCGGTCTATCACCCGTTGTGGTTCGTACGTAACGCAGCCATCGTTTCGCAGAAGTTTGCCCCCTATCCGGAAGTAATTGCCTGGATGGATCGCGTGGCGGCACTGGGCCATGGAAAATCCGAGGAGCTTTCGAGCACCGAGGCAATCGCCATTGCAAAAGCAGCGAACACCGTGGTTCGGCAAACAGGATCCGACCTGGAGGACATCGCGGTTGGCGATGCTGTGGAGGTTGCACCGGCGGATTACGGCATGGACCCCACCGGCGGCACTCTGCTTCTGGCGAACCACGAGGAGATCGTCGTGCAACGCAGGGACGAGCGGGCCGGTGAGGTGGCTGTACATTTTCCACGTTTTTGCTATTCGGTTCGCAAGTTGGACTAGCGGTGAAACCGGACGAAAAAAACAAGACGCTTCAGATCGGCGATTACGAGATCAAACCTGGCGAGCATCGCACCATCGAGCTGCCGCTTGCGGCCATGGTGACGCACAACGACGTGGAGATGACCGTTCACGTGGTCTCGGGGCGCAAGGCGGGCCCGGTGTTGTTCGTCAATGCGGCGATTCACGGTGACGAACTCAACGGTGTGGAGGTGATTCGACGCCTGCTTAAACAGCGCCAGCTCAACCGCCTGAGTGGAACGCTGATCGCCATTCCGATCGTCAACGTCTACGGTTTTCTCAACAACTCCCGATACCTGCCCGACGGTCGGGATCTGAACCGCAGTTTCCCGGGCAGCAGCAAAGGATCGCTGGCTGCCCGCATCGCGAATACCTTTTTCAACGAGATCGTTAAGACGTCCACTCATGGCATCGATCTGCATACCGGGGCGCGACACCGGGCCAACCTCCCGCAGCTGCGAGCTGACCTCAGCAACGACGAAGTAAAACGCATGGCCAGCGCGTTCGATGTGCCGGTCATTATCGACTCCAAAATTCGCGACGGTTCCCTGCGGCAAATGGGTGACGATGCGAACGTACCGGTGCTTCTCTATGAGGCCGGCGAAGCTCTCCGCTTCGACGAACTGTCGATTCGCGCCGGGGTGCGCGGCATCATCAACGTGATGCGGGAGTTGAAGATGCTCCCCCACAAGAAGCATCGCATCCTTAACAAGAAACCCATCATCTCGCGCAATACCACCTGGGTTCGCGCTCCTCACAGCGGCATTCTGCGCGCATTGGTCCCGCTCGGAGCGCGAGTGATGAAGGACGATGTGCTCGGTGTGATTGCCGACCCGCTGGGGGCCAGCGAGTACCACGTCATAGCGCACGACGAAGGGATCGTCATCGGCCGTACCTATATGCCTTTGGTACACGAGGGAGAGGCGCTGTTCCATCTGGCGCACTACGATGCCAAGTCGGAAAAGGTTTACAGCCAACTGGAAGCCTTTCAGGAACGCTATGAACCCGAACTCAATCCCGACGCTCCCTTCGACCCCCATAACGCACCCATTCAGTAACCGGGACGCCTGAAAACCGACAAAAAGTGTTGTGAAGTGTAAGGCGGCGGGCATTGGACGGCGTCGCCGGTGGTCCTGTGCGCCAAAATGGTTAAACTGAGGCTTTTGGACCCATCAACAATAAAGTGGAAATCATGAAATCAGCACTTCCCCTCGCGGCACTCGCCATGGCACTCAGCGTTGCCGGATGCACTCAGAACACGGCAACACCGCCCCCCACGCCCTACGGTGCGGCGGTCGACGATCGGCGGCTGCTGAATGCGGACGCGGAGCCCGGCTCCTGGATGAGCCATGGCCGTAGCTACGATGAACAGCGCTACAGCCCACTCGATCAGCTCGACGCCAGCACCGTGGGTCAGTTGGGGCTCGCCTGGTCTGCGGACATGACCACGAGCCGCGGGCAGGAAGCAACGCCCGTTGTGGTGGATGGCGCGCTCTATGTCACCACCGCCTGGAGCCATGTGAAAGCTTACGATGTGGCCACGGGCAATCTGCTGTGGGAATTTGATCCCGGAGTCGATCCCGCCAAGGGAGTCGACGCCTGCTGCGATGTGGTCAACCGTGGAGTCGCCGTGTGGAAGGGGAAGGTCTATTTCGGCACCCTCGACGGCCGGCTGATTGCGCTGGACTCACAAACCGGTGAGCTGGTCTGGGAGAAGATGACCGTCGACACCACCAAGCCCTATACCATTACGGGCGCGCCGCGCATCATTCGGGACAAGGTGATCATCGGCAATGGCGGCGCCGAGCTCGGCGTACGGGGCTATGTGTCCGCTTATGACGCCGAGACCGGTGAAATGGCTTGGCGCTTCTACACCATTCCCGGCAATCCGGCGGACGGCTTCGAACAGCCGGAGCTGGAAAAGGCGGCCGAAACCTGGAACGGCGAATGGTGGACAGAAGGCGGGGGCGGCACGGTCTGGGATTCCATGGCCTACGACCCGGAACTGGATTTGCTGTACATCGGGGTCGGTAATGGCTCGCCCTGGAATCAGCGTTACCGCAGCCCGGGTGGTGGCGACAACCTGTTTCTGTCCTCCATCGTGGCACTCGATCCCGACGACGGCAGCTACCAGTGGCACTACCAGACAACCCCGGGTGAAACCTGGGATTACACCGCGACCCAGCACATCATCGTTGCGGATCTGGAGATCGATGGCCGAGAGCGCCGTGTCATCATGCAGGCGCCCAAAAACGGCTTTTTCTATGTGCTCGATGCGAAGACCGGCGAGCTGATTTCCGCCGAGCCCTTCGCGCCAGTGAACTGGGCGACCCACGTGGACATGGAAACCGGCCGACCTGTGGAGGTGCGGGAAGCGCGCTTCGACAAGACCGGCAAACCCTTCATCGTGCAACCGGGTCCCCTGGGAGCGCACAACTGGCACCCCATGGCCTTCAACCCGGATACCGGGCTCGTCTACATCCCCGTCTGGGAGCAGGTGGCCGGTTATGCCACGGACGAGGAATTCGCACCTTCCGACCGGGGCTGGAATACGGGCACCGATTTCGCGGCAGGCGCCCGCATGCTGGCCGCCTCCCGTTCCAGTGTCCCCGAGGCCAAGGCCTACCTGCTGGCCTGGGACCCGGTGGCGCAAAAGGAAGTCTGGCGGGCGCCCCAGCCGACTCCCCGCAGTGTGGCCGGCGTTCTTACCACTGCCGGCAATCTGGTGTTCCAGGGCGATGCAGGAGGCTTCTTCAACGCCTATGACGCCACTACCGGTGAAAAACTCTGGTCGTTTAAGACCCAGGCAACGGTTGTCGCCTCCCCGTCGACGTTTCTGGTGGACGGCGAGCAACAGGTTGCCATTCTGGTAGGCGGCCGTGGTCTTCCCAAGAGCGGCCCCGGTGCCAGCGTGGCCACCACCCAGGCTTCCACCAACAACTCGCGTTTGCTGGTGTTCAAGCCCGGCGGTACCGCAGCGCTACCCGAAAGCCTGAACGACACTGAAACCGTCGTGGCTGAGGAAGAGACGCGCGAGGTACCCGCAGTCTTTGGGGATTATGAATTCGTCACCCAGGGCGAACAGGTTTACGGCCGCTTCTGCAGCGTTTGTCACGGCCCGGCTGCCACCAGCCCGGACACTGGCACCTTCCCCGATTTGCGTTTCAGTCAGCGGCTCGGTTCCAGGGACGCGTGGCATTCGGTGGTTATCGGCGGCGAGCTCACCAGCGGGGGCATGGTGAGTTTCAAGGAGCAGATCACTGCCGAGGATGCGGAAGCCATTCGTGCCTTCGTGGTCCGCGAAGCCAACCGCGATCAGTAGCAACGCCGTGCAGGCAGGCGCGCCGGTTCGACGGGCGCGGCTGCCTGCCAAATTGCGGCGAATGCCGGCAAACCCCTCTATAATGAATCCAACACTCGAGTTCGTTGACCAGGGGAAGTGAATCCCCGAGCAATGGAAGTGAACAATAACAACCACGGAAAAGGAGAAAGGAATGAGCGAATCCCTTCTGGGCCGCGTGGCCCGTCTGGTCAGTGGCACCTTCAACAGCATGGTGGACGCAGCCGAGAACGCTGCCCCTGATATTGTGGCGCGTCAGGCCATTGACGAGATCGACGGGGCCATCGACGAGGTGCGCGCGGAAATTGGCCGCAGGCAAGCCGCCCGACACAATGCCAACCGCGAGCTTCAGTCCCTGAACAAACGGGCCCAGGACCTCAAATCACAGATCCAGACCGCACTGCAAAGCGATCGCGAGGATCTCGCGCAAGCCGGTGCCGAAGAACTGGTGGGCATTGAAGACCGGATACCCATTATTGAAAGCCTGATTGCCGAAAGCCAGGACGAAGAGCAGGAACTGACCCGCTATTTGTCCGGGCTGCGCTCCAAGCGCGACGAAATGGAGCGGGATCTCCAGACCATTCGGCAACGCAATGTTGAAGAGCTTGTGCCGGCCGGAGCTCCCGGGGGCGCCGGAACCGCTTCCCTGGACCGACGAGTGGAAAAAGCAGGGGACGCCATTGCCCGCGTCAAGGGCGCTGCAACGGGAATTCCCGGCGGGCAGTCGGTTGATGCCTCCGCCCGCGCCGAACTGGAAGAGCTGCACCGCAAGAACCGGGTGGCGGAGCGGCTGGCGGCCTTGAAGAAGGAGAGCTGAAGTGCTCGACTTTCTTCTCGCCGATGCAAACACCGCTTTCAGTACCGCCCTCGCGCTCATGCTGATCATCGGAATCTTTGAAGGCCTGGGAACCGTTCTGGGCTTCGGCATCGGCAACATGCTGGACTCGCTGATTCCCGATTTTGAAGCCCCAGGCCATCTGGACGTGGCCGACGTCGGCTCTCACAGTGCCCTGTCCCGCTTTCTGGCCTGGCTGCGGGTCGGCAAGGTTCCCATTCTCATGCTGCTCGTGATCTGGCTGTTGGCCTTTGCCTGTGCGGGCTACCTGTTGAACTACCTGAGCCTGAGCAGCTTCGGCTTCCTGCTGCCGGGCGTGGTCACTGTTCCAGCTTCCATTGTTCTCGTTTTGCCGGTGGTCCGCATTGGCGCTGCCGGTCTGGAAGCCGTTCTGCCCGGCGACGAGACCCTCTCGGTTTCTCTCGACTCGCTGCTGGGGCGGGAAGCTGTCATTACCTTGGGGCAGGCGAGTAGCGGTCAGGCGGCAGAAGCGCGGGTTCGCGACCAGCACGGCAAGACCCACTACCTGATGGTGAGGGCGGAAGAGGGACTTGGCCCCTTCGGGCCGGGAGAGCCCCTGCTGCTCGTGCGTCGTCAGGGCAATGACTTCATTGTTATCAAAGCTGCTGCCACGGCTGGATAAAAAACAACACCACAAGGAAGAAGATCATGCAGAACCTTAACAACCTGTCTTTCATGCTGACGGTCGCAGGCGCATTCTTCGCCGCGCTTCTGATCATCGGAATGATTCTGGCGCGACTCTATACCCGCGCCAACAAGGAGCGCGCCTTTGTGCGTACCGGCTTTGGTGGTGAAAAGATCATCAAGGACGGTGGAGCCATTGTCCTTCCCGTACTGCACGAAATCATCTACGTGAACATGAATACCCTGCGGCTGGAAGTCCGTCGCTCCAACGAACAGGCGCTCATCACCAAGGATCGCCTGCGCGTGGACGTGACGGCAGAATTCTACGTACGGGTCAAGCCCAATAACGAATCCATCGCAACTGCCGCCCAAACTCTTGGAGCCCGCACCCAGCGACCGGAAGAACTGAAAGCCCTGGTGGAGGGCAAGTTCGTGGACGTTTTGCGTTCGGTGGCCGCGGGGATGACCATGGAGCAGCTCCACGAGGAACGGGTCTCGTTCGTACAGGAAGTGCAAAGCAGTTGCGCCGAGGACCTGTTCAAGAACGGCCTGGAACTGGAATCGGTGTCCCTCACTGGCCTGGACCAGACCGCCAAGGAGTTTTTCAACGCGGAGAACGCCTTCGATGCGGAGGGTCTGACCAAACTGACGGAACAACTGGAATCGCGCCGCAAGATTCGCAATGACATCGAGCAGGAAACCATGGTGGAAATTCAGTTGAAATCCACCGACGCTGCCAAACGCCAGTTGGCGATTCAGCAGGACGAAGAATTCGCGCGGCTGGATCAGGCGCAACAGATTGAAAACCGCCGTGCCGTTCAGCAAGCCGACATCGCCCGTGTTGCGGCTGAGCGGCGACGGGAGGCCGAGGAAGCGGACATCTCCACCAACCGCGCCGTGGAACTGGCGCGCATTGGTATGGAGGAAGAAACCCAGAACCGCGACATCGAGAAGAAGAAGCGGTTGTCCCTGTCAGAGCAGGATCAGAAGATCGCGGTGGCCGAGAAGTCCAAGGAGGAGTCCAGAGCCGCGGCAGAAGCCGACGAGGCGCGCGCCCAGGCCGTGGCGAAGGAGGAAGGCGTTGTCACCGTGCGGGAAACAGCGCGAGCGGAACGGGAGAAGCGCATCGTCGTCATCAAGGCCCAGGAAGCGGCCGAGCGGGAAGCTATCGGAGTCACGGTAGAAGCGGAAGCACGCAAGGCCGCCGCACAGGACGAGGCCGCGGCGATTCGAGTGACCTCCGAAGCGGAAGCCGGAGCCATCAAGGTCAAGGCGGAAGCCGAGGCGGAAGGTGCGCGCAAGCTGAACGAAGCCAAAAACCTGCTCAGCCCGGAACAGATCTCCTTTGCGGAAAAGTTGCAGCTCATCGAGCAGTTGCCACAAATCATGGAGCAGGCCATGAAGCCGGCAGAGAAGATCGACAGCATCAAGATCTTCGATATCAACGGCGCGCCGGGTTTCAGCAACACGGGCACCGGCACCGGCACCGGTTCAGCGTCCGCCGGCAACCTGTCGGATCAGTTGGTGAACGCCATGCTCAAGCACCGCGCCAACGTACCGTTGCTGG
Organism: Gilvimarinus sp. F26214L; assembly: GCF_054401055.1. Taxonomy (NCBI): domain Bacteria; kingdom Pseudomonadati; phylum Pseudomonadota; class Gammaproteobacteria; order Cellvibrionales; family Cellvibrionaceae; genus Gilvimarinus; species Gilvimarinus sp. F26214L. Next base: position 181,956 of record NZ_JBTIYG010000002.1, read on the forward strand.
ATTCCATTCTCAAGGAGGTGGGCCTGGAAAACCTCGATCCCCGGTCTATCGTCGACGGCAAGCTGTTCGAGGACAGCACCGATCTGCAGGAGGCCCGGGACCTGATCGATGCCGCGCGCAGCGCCGGGGACAGTGGCGCGGACGAGGAGAAAACCACCGAAGCGGATGCGTCCGCCGTTTAGGCATGCGGCTCCGGGAGTCTGCTGATCAGAGATTCCCGGCTCGCCGGTATTTCGCTGCGTTTAGTTGAGGAGCGCTTCCTTAAGCGGTCATCTCCCGCAGCAGCTTCTGGAGCGCCTGTCCCCGGTGACTCATGCGGTTCTTCTGCTCGGGGGGAAGTTCGGCGGAGGTGCAGCCACTGAGTGGCAGATAGAAAAGCGGATCGTAGCCGAAGCCATTGGTGCCGCGGGGTTCGAAAAGAATCTGCCCCTCCCAGGATGCCTGGCAGATGATCGGACAGGGATCTTCGGGATAACGCATGTAAGCCAGTGCACAATGAAAGCGGGCGCTGCGCTGGGTCTCCGGCACGTTCTTCAACTGCTCCAGCAGTTTACTGTTGTTGGCCGCGTCGTCCTTTTCGCCGGAGTATCGGGCTGAATAAATTCCCGGTGCGCCACGCAGGGCGTCCACCGCCAGTCCGGAATCGTCCGCGATGGCCGGTAGCCCTGTCTCGTGGCAGGCATGACGCGCCTTGATGATCGCGTTCTCCACAAAAGAGAGACCGGTCTCCTCCGCATCTCCAATCTGAAAGTCCGACTGGGCGAGCAGGTCCAGCGGCAACTCGCTGAACAGTTCCCGAAATTCCTTCAGCTTGCCGGAATTGTTGCTGGCAATGACGATTCTGGGGCGGCTATTCATTGACATAGAGTTTTTTCGAGAATTTCACATTGTAAGTACGGCTGGCGTTCTGGGGCCGAACCTGCAGGTTGAAATGAATCACCTCTTCATTGGTGACCCGAAGGGGAGCCAGATAGTAGACCACCGGATCTTCGCTGATCGCCTTGAACTGGAGTTCGCGGCGCTGCTGCATCAGATTGGTGGCGCTGCCGCTGACTTGCGCAGGTTCGCCGCCCGCTGCTCGATCGTTGGACACCAGAGCCACGTTCACCAGCACCTGATCGGCGCCGCGGGTGATCCCGTGCAGACGGGCGACGTCCGGAGTGACTGAGGTGCTGCTGAACACACTGTAATAGACCGTGTGATCCTGGAAGCGGCTGTAGCCTCTCTCGGGGTAGTCCTGGGCGCTGGCCGGGAGCGCGGCGGCCAGCAGCATCCCGATCAGGCCGGGGCGAAAGCGGAAAAGGCGGCTAAAACACGTCATCGTTGAACCCGGTTCGAAGAGGAGGGCGCGTCAGGATAAGGACCTTCGCGTCCCCACACAAGAGCGTCCGTCCGCTTAGCCCCGTGCGCATGTCCAAAAACCCGCTGATGAATGGCGTGTAAGGGCTTGCGCCGCTCGGAAAGAATTCTGCTAGGCGATCGCGGCCGCCGCCCGCCGGGCGTCCAGGCTTACCACGTTGTGAGGGGCGTCCGGGCGCCCAGGGGCGCATTTGCGAATCCGCTCCAGGATGGCTCCCAGCTGTGAGAGGGCCTGCTCCTGGAGGGCGGCGTTGGATCGCAGGTCCTGCAGCTGAGCATCCAGATCCCGGTTTTCGGTGTTGAGCGTTGTCAGGCGCATCATGTGCCGCTCCAGCAACTGCTTCTGGTACAGGTTGTGGTGCACCAGAGGAGCGAGGGCCTCCTCGGCCCAGAGTCCGATGTCGTTTTCCACCTCTGAGTAAAGGTTCCGCACCTCTCTCACCAGGGATTGTACAAAGCGTTCGATAATCCTGCTCTTGCTGGCCAACAGCGTATCCAGGGACCGCCGGAACTGAATGGATTGGTGCTTGAGCTGGGACAGCTGGCGCTGGTAGGGGGCCACACTGAACAGGTGCCGCTCCAACAAATCGTTGCCCGCCTCCGCGTGCTCGGGACGCGCGTAGATGGCCGCCAGCACCTTGTTGGCGCGCTCCGCCTCTCGAACCATGTTGTTCAGATTGCTTTCAAGAACCTCGAAAAACTCGCTGATGCCGCGTGCCAGACCCACTGTGGTCCAGCTGCGGTTAAGCCGCTCAGTGGTGCTGGCGATCACCTGGTCCAGCAGCAAGGAGCTCATGGGCGCAATCAGGGCGATGCGCTGGCGGTCCAGCAGCCGCTGGCTGGATCGGAGAGAGAGCGCCTGCCGATGGTAGCTGGTGTGGGCGTCCTTGATGTTGCGGCGAAGGTCTTCCAGGGCCTCCAGCTTCGCTTCGGTGCTGGTGCCGGCTGTCAGGGCGGCCACTTCCCGGCGGCACTCCCGCGATCGCTCTCTGAGTAGCCGATAGGTGGTGCCCGCAATGGTCAGGGCGTCCCGAATGGCGCGGTGGCTCACAATGGACTGCTGATTTTCGACAATGCGCTCGGCGAGCAGCATTTCCATCTTCAGCAGACTGCTGCGCAGCAGCCGGGGCTTGTCTTTGGCGGCTTTCGCCAGCAGTCCTTCCTTGGCGGAAATGGGCACCACATGTTCGATCGGAAGCTGGAGCTGGCGAGCGGTGGTTTCACGCACCTCGCGAATCGAGCGCGCCACGTCCTCGGGAGAGCTGAGGTCATGCCAGAGGGTATCGATCTTATTGAGCAGGACCAGCACAGCCGTGCCCCGATTCTGCCGCAGCACCTCGATGTGATCGTTCCAGATTGCCATGTCGCTGGCGCTGACACCCGCATCTGCGGCCAGCAGGAAGATCACTGCATCGGCTCCGGGCAAGGTGTTGAGGGTCAGCTCCGGTTCATTGCCCAGCGCATTGAGGCCCGGGGTGTCTACGATTCGCAGCCCCTGGCGCAGCAGTGCATGATCCAGGTTGATGAGCGCGTGCCGCCAGGCCGGGATCTCCACCAGTTCCCTGCTGTCGGGATGGCGGGTCAGCAGGCGGCTGTCGAAGCCCATCTCCCGCGCTTCGCGCTCGGAGACGGCCTTGGTGGCGGAAATCTGGGAGACCGCTTCGGCCACCTGGGCCGGGTTCCGGGGGTCAAAATAAAAATGCACCCACCGGCCCGGAATCCGCCGAAAGCTGTCCACGCTGGAGCTGCCGCGCCGGGTTTCGATGGGGAGCAGGCGTACGCAGCAACGCTCGCTGTCCGGCTCGTAGTAGATCTCCGTGGGGCACATGGTGGTCCGACCGGGTTTGGACGGCAACAGGCGCTGGCCGTACTCCGAATAAAGCAGCGCGTTGATCAGTTCGGTCTTGCCGCGGGAAAACTCGCCGACGCAGGCGATGGTAAAGCGCTTGTCCGAGAGCAGGGACAGGGCGTGGCGCAGCAAAGTTTCCGCTTCCGTGCTCTTGATGCGGTGCTTCCGAAACCAGGACTGGAAGGCCCGCAACTGAGTCTGGAGTTCCGTTTTCCACTGATCGAAGCTCGCCATCTGGCGATAGAGCGATCTCACGTCCATTTTGTTTGCCCTGTTGTGCATCTCGAAGGGGGAGCTGCGGCGGCTTGCGCCGCTTCGGCAGTTTTGCACCGGGTATTCGGGTGTCCGTCGGCAGGTTCAGATCCGGCGGTTCACCGGTGCTTTTCGTTGTTCTGGGTCGGTAGAGTCATGTCGGGCCATTGCTGGAGCCGGCTTATTATTTCCAAACGGTCCCGGCGGGTCAATTGGAATCAGTTATGCCGAAAACGTCGGGCAGCTTTTGTGGCGCCTTGATCCGCAAAGTCTTCTGGCGGCTGGCGGTTCCCCGGCTGATCTCCACGTGACTCTTCGGGACGGCAAATGCCTCCGCCATAAAGCTGATGAGCTGAGCGTTGGCTTTGCCATCCACGGGCGGCGCCTTCAGTTTTATCTTCATCCGGTCACCGTGGAGACCGGCCGCTTCACTGCGTTTTGCACCGGGCTGGATGTGGCAGTGCAGCGTCAGGGTCTCACCGTGCCATTGATAGTGAGCCACGGTAAAAAACCTCAGATTCCCAGAACGATCGCCGGGGGCAGAGCCACCGATTGGGCAAAATGGCCGAGCAGAACCCGGCAGACCTGAATGGCCAGGAAGGCAAATATGGGAGTAATGTCCAGACCGCCCAGCGGGGGAATGATCTTGCGGAAGGGCGCCATGGCCGGTTCCACCAGCTGGTGAATGAGAATCAGAATGGGATGGTGACTCATGGGCGCGATCCAGCTGGCGATGATCATGACCAGCAGGGCGACGAAAAAGATGTTCAGAGTCAGGGAAATCAAGCCCACGAAGGCCCAGATCAGTGCATTGAGGGGATTGATTACGCCGGCGCCGTAGGCGAAAGCCAATAATTGAATAATCAGCCAGTGAAAGAGCAAGGCAAGGATCAGGGAGGCCAGGTCCAGCCCACCGACGCCCGGGATGATCTTGCGCAGGGGCAACAACAGCGGGTTGGTGGCCTTGACGATGAACTGGGATACGGGATTGTAGAAATTTGCCCGCACCACCTGAAAAAGGAAGCGCAGCATGATGATCGTCAGATACAACGACCCCAGGGTACCTACGATCAGAATTGCAATTTCCTGCAAGGGACTCATCAAACTCTTCTCCTCTCAATTCAAAGCGAGCCGGCCGGGACGGCGTTTCGTTGGTTAGTTGAGCTCGTCGGCCATCTCCTGGGCACGATCGGCACAAGCGCGCATGGCCTCGGCCACGATGGAGCGCAGGTTGTTCTGTTCGAACGATTCGATGGCCTTGAGCGTGGTGCCGCCCGGGGAGCACACGCGCCGGCGCAGTTCCGCTACGTCCACATCGCTGTCCCGGGCCAGCATGCCGGCGCCGAGGCAGGTCTGGATCGCGAGATGACTGGCGCTTTCGCGGGAGAGTCCCTGGTCCACGGCAGCATCGATCATTGCTTCCATGAACAGAAAGAAGTACGCGGGACCACTGCCCGACACTGCGGTCACAGCATCGATCATGGATTCGTCCTTCAGCCACTCCACGATGCCAACGGCGGCAAGGATATTTTCCGCAGAGGCCTTCTGCTCCCCGGTGCACACGTCGTTGGCGAAGAGACCGCTGGCGCCGGCCTGGACCAGGGCCGGAGTATTGGGCATGCAGCGCACGATGGCCAGTTCGTCCCCCAGCCAATCACTGAGTTTTCGCACTGGAATGCCGGCCGCGATGGAAATTATTAAGGGCCTGTGACTCAGCCCCGCCCTCAGTTGCCCGCATACCGCCTGCATGATCTGGGGCTTCACCGCGAGAACGATTGTGTCCGCTTCTGCCACGCCGGCGATGTTGTCCGTGGATGTGGCGATGCCGTAGCTTTGTTTCAATTTCTCCAGGTTTTCCTGGAGGGGATCGCAGGCCGTAATCTGATTCGGTGCAAAGCCTCTCGCCACGAGCCCACCGATGATGCTGTTGGCCATATTGCCGCCACCAATAAAGGTAATCCGCTCGCTCATTCCCCGCCTCTCAATTTACCAGCGCGACTTGATCCACCAAGCCGCTCTTAAAAAGTCACCGTTAGAACCCGCTCCGGTCTCACATTTCGCGGGCTCCAAACAAGTCCGTACCGACTCGCACCATGGTTGCGCCCGCCGCTACAGCCGCCTCCAGGTCGGCAGACATCCCCATGGAAAGCGTATCCAGATGCTCGTATTGCCCGGAACTCTTGAGCCGCTCGAGGAGCTCTCGCACGCGCAGAAACACCTCCACTTGCCCTGCGTAACTCTCCCGCGGAGCCGGAATCGCCATCAGCCCACGCAGTCGCAGACGGGGCATCGACTCCACTTGTTCCGCCAGAGCTGGTAAATCTTGCGGCGCAACACCGCTTTTGCTGGGTTCCTGGTCGATGTTCACCTGCAGGCACACATCCAGTGCCGGAAGCTCCGGTGGCCGCTGTTCATTCAAACGCTCCGCGATCACTTGCCGTTCCACGCTGTGGACCCAGCTGAAGTGGGTGGCGATGGCCCGGGTCTTGTTGCGCTGTATGGGCCCGATGAAATGCCACTCGATCGCCAGATCTGCCAGATCCTGCTGCTTGTTGAGCGCCTCCTGCAAATAACTTTCCCCGAAGACCCTCTGGCCCGCGTCGAACAGAGTCCGAACCGCCTCGGGCGAATGTTTTTTGCTCACCGCGATCAGGGTGATTTCCCCGGGCGCGCGCTCCGACCGGGTGGCTGCGGCTTGCAATCGCTCCCGAACCCGGATCAAATTGTGACGCAAACTATGCATTGTCCACTCGCAGTGACTAAACTCCCCATGGCAGGCCCCGGCGTAGACTCCCGGGCCGCACGACGCAGCGGGGAAGACCCTGGGGCGACCCTGGCAACAGCGCGCCGTACATCATACCTTTTCGGAGCGGGCTTTCGCGAACCGTCCCCCTGAGCAAGGTACCCGCTCCGGTCGGGCCATTTGACAAGGCGGGTCTCGCCGTCAATATTCCGGTTTCTGCCACACAATGTCGTATAAGTAATACAGAAGGCTTTCTATGGACATTACCGAACTCCTCGCATTCAGCGCCAAGCAGGGCGCGTCGGACTTGCATCTGTCGGCCGGCCTGCCCCCGATGATCCGGGTCGATGGCGACGTGCGCCGCATCAATCTCCCGCCCATGGAACATAAACAGGTCCACAGCCTGATTTATGAGATCATGAACGATAAGCAGCGCAAGGATTACGAGGAGTTCCTGGAGACCGACTTCTCCTTCGAAGTTCCCGGGGTCGCCCGCTTCCGGGTCAATGCCTTCAATCATAATCGCGGCGCCGGCGCGGTGTTCCGTACCATTCCCTCCAAGGTGTTGACCATGGAGGAGCTGGGCATGGGCGCCGTGTTTCGAGACATCGCCGCCGTTCCCCGCGGCCTGGTGGTCGTGACGGGTCCCACGGGCTCCGGTAAATCCACCACCCTCGCAGCGATGATGGATTACATCAACGAGAACAAATACGAACACATTCTGACCATCGAAGACCCGATCGAATTCGTTCACGAAAGCAAAAAATGCCTGGTGAACCAGCGGGAAGTCCACCGGGATACCCACGGGTTCGCGGAGGCGCTGCGCTCGGCTTTGCGTGAGGACCCGGACATTATCCTGGTGGGCGAGATGCGGGACCTGGAAACCATCCGCCTGGCCCTGACCGCCGCCGAAACAGGCCACCTGGTGTTCGGCACCCTGCACACCACATCCGCCGCCAAAACCATCGACCGGGTGGTGGACGTCTTCCCGGCCAATGAGAAGTCCATGGTGCGCTCCATGCTCTCCGAATCCCTGCAGGCGGTAATATCCCAGACGCTCATGAAGAAAAATGGCGGCGGGCGGGTGGCAGCCCACGAAATCATGCGCGGAACACCCGCCATCCGCAACCTGATCCGGGAAGACAAGGTGGCCCAGATGTATTCCGCGATCCAGACCGGCGGTGCCATCGGTATGCAGACCATGGACCAGTGTCTCGCGGACCTTGTGGCCCGGCGGGTCATCACTCGTGAAGTCGCTCGCGAAAAGGCGAAAATGCCCGAAAATTTCTGAAGCTGTCCCGCTGGCCCGAGCCGGCAAGAACAGCACATTGAACACTGCCAGAGCCTTCTGGCGGTGTATGAGGTAGAGATCGATGGATTTTGAAAGACTCCTGAGTTTCATGGTGGAAAAGGGCGCTTCGGACCTTTTCATCACTGCCGGTGTCCCGCCGTCGGTGAAGATGAACGGCAAGGTGGTGCCGGTGACCACCTCACCGCTCTCGCCGGAACAGGCCCGCGAGGCGGTGCTGAGCGTCATGAACGAGCGCCAGCGCAAGGAGTTTGTGGAGGCCAAGGAGCTGAACTTCGCCATCAGCGCCCGGGGCATCGGGCGATTCCGCTGCAGCGCGTTCTACCAGCGAAATCTCGCGGGTATGGTGCTGCGACGGATCGAGACAACGATTCCGCAGATTGACGAACTGGGTCTTCCGGAAATCGTGAAGGATCTGTCCATGACCAAGCGCGGGCTGATCATATTCGTGGGCGCCACGGGCACCGGTAAGTCCACCTCACTGGCGGCGATGATCGGGCACCGCAACCGCAACAGCAAAGGGCACATCATCTCCATTGAGGACCCCATCGAATTCATCCACCAGCATCAGGGATGCATCGTCACCCAGCGGGAGGTGGGAATCGACACGGAATCGTTCGAGGTGGCCCTGAAAAACACACTCCGCCAGGCCCCCGACGTCATTATGATCGGGGAGGTGCGCAGCCGCGAAACCATGGACCACGCAATTGCCTTCGCCGAAACCGGCCACCTTTGCCTGTGCACCCTGCACGCGAACAACGCCAACCAGGCGATGGACCGGATCATTCACTTTTTTCCGGCGGACCGGCATCAGCAGTTATGGATGGATTTGTCCCTGAACCTGCGCGCAGTGGTGGCCCAGCAACTGGTCCCCACACCGGACGGTAATGGCCGCCGCGCCTGTCTCGAGGTGTTGATCAACACGCCCCTCGCCCAGGATCTGATTCGCAAGGGGCAGGTACACGAACTCAAGGAGCTGATGAAGAAATCCACCGAAGTGGGCATGCAGACCTTCGATCAGGCCCTCTACGAACTCTACGACCACGGGGAAATCACTTACGAGGATGCCCTGGCCCATGCCGACTCGCCGAACGATCTGCGCCTGATGATTAAGTTGGGCTCGGAAACCGACGCGGAATACCTGTCCAATGCCGCCAATGAGTTGACCATTCAGGAAGACGAGAAAGACAAGGGCAAATTATTCTGAGGAAGCTGATGTAGGACCGTTAAAACCGGGCTGCAGTATCGAAGCGTCCGCCGTCGCCGTCTTACCGCTCAAACCAGCTTTCCAGAATCAAACGCGCGGCAATGGAGTCCACCGGGTTGCTGGCATAATCTCCGCGGTGCCCGCGATTCATCGCCTCGCCCTTGGCGCTGAAGGTAGAAAGGCGTTCGTCCATCATCTCCACCTGTAACCCGAAGCGTCCGTGGAGACGATTGCCGAACTTTTTGGCGCGTGCACTCAGCTCACTCGGGCTCCCGTCCATGTTTAATGGCAAACCCACTACAAGCAATTGAGGCTGCCACTCGGACAGCAAGCGACCAATGGAATCCCAATCGGGGATGCCGTCTCTGGCGGGGAGGGGCGGGAGCTCGTCCGCGGTGCGCGTCAGGGTCTGGCCGACGGCTACGCCGATATTGCGCGTGCCAAAATCAAAGGCAAGAATGGTTTGGGGCGTCATGCGTCTGACGGCAGGGTCTGACCCATCCTCATCGATCCCGCAGGCCTCACGCGTGCCCGGCGGTGGCGCTGATCAGGTTCAGGTCGATACCCAGGTAGCGCGAGGCGGCCGCCCAGCGCTGCTCGCAGGGGGTGTCGAAGAGAATGTTGCTTTCTGCCGGCATGTTGAGCCAGGAGTTGGAAGCGATCTCTTCCTCGAGCTGGCCTGCATCCCAGCCTGCATAGCCGAGCGCCACAAGGGCCTTGTCGGGGCCGCGGTCCTCGGCCATGGAGACCATGATGTCGCGCGACGCAGTGAGGCTCACTTCCAGGGAGATGTCGATGGTGGATTCCCACTTCTCGCCACGGGGATGGAGTACAAAGCCGCGATCGATCTGCACCGGTCCGCCGGACATTACGACTTCCTGGCTCAAACGACCGGCATCGGAGAGCTGCAGCTGGCGAAACACCTCGCCCAGGCGGAGGTTCAGGGGTTGGTTGATAATGATCCCCAGTGCGCCGTTGGCGTTGTGCTCGCAGACATAGGTGATGGTGTGAGAAAACATGGGATCCTTCAGGCTGGGCATGGCAATCAGGAACTGCCCGCGAAAACCGGATTCCTCCGGGCTTCCCAGGCCGTCAGTGAGGCCGCTGTTTTCTCTCAGTTTCTGTCCCATGCCGGCTAGTATTGGGGTTCGCCCCGGGGAATACAAGTGGCGGGTTGGGCTTTTGAGGGTCGGGGAGTAATGGGGCGTCAGAAGGGTGCTGTCACCAGCTCTTCGCCTCAGTTACTGGTGGATAATCCGGTGATTGCGAAGCGCCAGGTGCGGATAATCTCCATCTGATCCCACTCCTTGCGGACCTCTCCCGGAAAAGGTGCATAGGGGCCGGCCCGGTGGACGATCTGCAGCGCCGCATTGTCGAGAACGCTGTGCCCCGATGATTGCAACAGCTCCACCTTCACGATCGTGCCGTCCGCTTTCAGCACCGTGGCCAGGCGCAACTCTCCAAAGATGCCTTGCTGCAGCGCCTGGGCGGGAAAGTTCTCGTTGCCGAACGATTCCACACGCTGCCGCCAATCGTTCAGGTAGGCGGCTTCCGCGGAGGCGACACTTGCCACCGAGGTGTAACGCCGGATGCGCGGACGCTTGGAGTATGACTGCTGCAAACGGTCGAGCTTGGCGCGCAGGCTCGCAATCTCCGCATTAACGAGGGGAATATCCTGCTCCTGCCCCTTTTTCTCCTGCTCAGTCTCACGGTCCTCCGGATCTTCCTGTCGGCTGATCTTCAGGCTGGATTCGCCAGTGGTGTGCAGACGGTTCTCGTCGTTGGCCTTGCTGGCTTCCCGTTGCTCGGTTTGGGGCAGGGGGTGCACCTCGTTGATCTGAGTGTCCGCGAACAGTGCCGGGTCCCTGGTGCTCAGTTCCCGGGCCTCGTCCTCCGTGCCACTGGCCTCCTGATTGAACTGTGCCTGGAAATCGGCCTTGTCCGGCGCCTGGGCGCTCTTGTGAGTGGCCAGCGTCACCTGGAAAGTGGGTGGCGTGGCGGGTTCGCTCATGTAGCTGAAACCCAGCCCGAAGATAATAAGACCGTGCAGAGCCAGCGCGACAAACACGGTGAAGCTGAGACGATCTCCGGTGCCGACCGGGTTGTCGTTGTTGTTTTTGGGGGTGGACTGCATGGGACGTCTAAATCGCTTTACGTAAATCGATGGAAGTGGCGGCTGTCAGCCGGGGGCCTGGCGGCGCGCGGCAATGGCATCCATCAGTCGTGATCCGATCCGGGTGTCATAGGCCGTGTCAATTTCCTTCGCGCAGGTGGGACTGGTCACGTTGATTTCCGTCAGGTAATCGCCGATTACATCCAGGCCGACAAAGAGTAGACCTTTTTCCCGCAGACTGGGTGCGACCTGAGCCACAATCCAGCGGTCGCGCTCGCTGAGTGGCTGGGCCCGGCCTTCCCCGCCCGCCGCGAGATTGCCCCGCGTTTCACCGGCTGCGGGAATCCGTGCCAGGGAGTAGGGCACGGCTTCTCCGTCAATCACCAGGATGCGCTTGTCGCCCTCACGGATTTCCGGGATGTAGCGTTGGGCCATAATGGATTTGCGGCCATTATCGGTCAGGGTTTCGATGATGGCTCCCAGGTTCGTCCCGCTCGGTTCCACATGGAAGATGCCGCTTCCACCCATGCCGTCCAGGGGCTTGTAGATCACGTCCTGGTGCTGCCGGTGGAAGTCGCGGAGGCGTTGCTCGTGGCGGCTCACCAGCACGGGTGGGCAACATTGGGGAAACTGGGTGGCAAACACCTTCTCGTTGCAGTCGCGCAGGCTCTGGGGCTTGTTCACAACCAGCACCCCGGCGCGCTCCGCGGCCTCCAGGATGTAAGTGGAATAAATGTATTCACCGTCGAAGGGCGGGTCCTTGCGCATCAGGATTACGTCCAGATCAGACAGCTTGCGCACCTGCGGTTCACCCAGTTCAAACCACTCATCGGGATTGTTGAACACCCGCAGAGGCCGCATCACCGCCATCGCCTCTCCCTGATCCAGAAACAGATCCCCTTGCTCCATATACTCGAGCTCCCAGTGGCGCTCCGCCGCCGCAAGCAGCAGGACAAGAGTGGTGTCTTTGCTAAACTTGATGGAGGATATCGGGTCCATCACGACCCCGAGCTTGAGACTCATAATCGTTTCCCTGAATTTGTGTGTGGTTGCCGGCAAACCGGGCCTGGCTCGGCGGAACACCCGTGTTGAAAAAATGCTGACCGAATGCCGGACCTATTCTAGACTTAGACAGCTGCGAGTGGTATTCGCCCGGATCCCCGAGAGGGAAACGACCCTCCCAAATTGCCGAAAAGCGGCTTTTTGCCAACTATTCAGGCGTTTATAGATAATACTTGGAATCTGTGTTAAAAGATCCAGAAACTGCACGTCCAGCCGGTGATCAGCGCCCGATCTGCGCTGATGGTTATCAAAATCAATGCGATGCAATGAAAAGGTCATAAAGATATGGAGATGAACTTCGAAAGTCTGAAGATCATGGTGATTGATGACAGTAAAACCATTCGTCGGACGGCTGAAACCCTCCTGAAAAAGGCCGGCTGCACCGTCGTTACCGCCACGGACGGTTTTGATGCGCTCGCCAAGATCGCCGATACTCGTCCGCACATCATCTTCGTAGACATCATGATGCCCCGCCTGGACGGCTACCAGACCTGCGCATTGATCAAGAATAACAGTGAATTCAAATCCACTCCGGTTATCATGCTGTCCAGTAAGGACGGCCTCTTCGATAAGGCCAAGGGCCGTATCGTGGGTTCAGACCAATACCTGACCAAACCATTCAGCAAAAGTGAGCTATTGGGCGCAATTGAAGCTCACGTCAACCAGCAGGCCCAGGCATCCTGAGCCGGGTCCGACACTGGTGACATCAGACAACAACAAACCCCTTAGCGGAGTTATTTTTTTATGGCAAGAGTACTCATCGTCGACGATTCCCCCACGGAAACCTACAAGCTAACCAGCATGCTGGAAAAACATGGTCACGTGGTGATCGCGGCGGAAACCGGTGAGGATGGCGTAGCTGTCGCCAAGAAAGAGCTTCCGGACGTGGTTCTGATGGACATCGTCATGCCCGGTCTGAATGGCTTCCAGGCCACCCGCCAGTTGCGCAAGAGTGACGAAACGGCCCACATTCCCGTCATCATTGTCACCACCAAGGATCAGGAAACCGACCGCGTGTGGGGCATGCGTCAAGGCGCCAAGGCTTACCTGACCAAGCCTATTGAAGAAAAGGTCCTGATGGACACCATTAACGAAGTTATGGGCTAACCCACGGCCGGGGCAGCAATAAAATCATGGCAGAGTCACAAGCCGCATTCGACGCTCTCGTCGACCTCGCGCAGCGCAGCCGCCGCTCGGCAAAGGGATTGCCTTCCCAGACCAAGGTCCAGCCCCAGTGGAGCGGCATCGGCTTTACCCTGTTGGGACAGCATTTTGTAGCGCCACTCGGCGAAGTTTCGGAACTGCTGGAATTTCCCAGTTACACCCGCCTGCCGGGGGTTCAGCCCTGGGTGCTCGGCGTGGCCAACGTGCGCGGCCGGCTCCTGCCCCTGCTGGATCTCGCCACCTTTCTTGGTGGAGAGCTGGGAGGGGCCCGAAAGCTCCATCGGGTGTTGGTACTCGAGATGGACGAGCTTTATGCCGGGCTGGTGGTGGACTCCGCCCTCGGCATGCAGCATTTTCCGACCGACAGTTTCTCGGTGGAGCTGGCCTCCCTGGATGAACAGGTCAAGCCCTATGTGACCGGCAGCTACACCAAGACCGACGGTGACCAGCCGTGGTACGTTTTCAGCCCGGCGCGTCTCAGCGACGATCCGCAGTTCCTCAATGCGGCCGGCTGAAGCGCGGAAATGGAGCCATTGCTCAGCGGCCCGTACGACACGACGAACACGGAGAGCTCCCCTCCCAAAATGCGGAGCAAACAACTGCGGCAGGTGTGGCAGTAATTTTGGGGTGGCTTACGAATAACGTAAAGGCAGCACGCAAAGACGCTCAGGAGCGCGTAGCATGAAAATCGAATCGAAAAACATCTTCACCAGCGTGAAGGACAACGCCTTCATGACCATGCTGGTGCTCTTGCTGATACTGAGCCTCGGGGGGCTTGCCGCAAGCTTGTTCCTGGTCCAGAGGGACAGCGAGCGGGACCAGCGCTATCTCCAGTTGGTTGCAGAGCTGCGAGTGTTGTCCTACCAGGTAACCACTCTTTCGCGAGACGCCACCAACGGCAGTGCGAGTGCGTTCGCAAGCCTTCAGCAGGTACTGGCCGACATGGGCCAGACCTGGGACCGTCTCCGGGCTGCTGATCCCGCAACTCGTCGCGCAGTGGCCACTGAACTGTCCCGCTACGATTCAGTCTGGAACCGTGTTCGCGAAAACGCCGGCAACATCGTCGACAACCAGGAAACCATCATCTTCCTGCACGACGTGGCCGCAACCCTGAACCAGTCGCTGCCGGAACTGCAGGCTGAATACGAGAACATCAAGGACATCCTGCTGGAGAACGACGCCCCCGCCGACCAGGTGGCCACGGCTCAGGAGCAAACCTGGCGTGCGGAACGTATCGGTCGAAACGTGGACAAGATGCTGGCCGGTGGTGATGATTCCAACGTCGCAGCCGACCAGTTCAATGTGGACGCCAACCTTTTCGGTCGCTTCATCCTCGGCATGATGGAGGGCGACGCAGCCATGGGGATTTCCCGAATCACGGACCGGGATGCTGTTGCCAGTCTGCAGGAAGTTGCCGACTTGTTCGACTTCGTAAGCACTTCGGTTCGCGACATCTTTGAGGCGTCACCGGCCCTGTTTGGAGCTCGCCAGGCGACCGACGCCCTGCTTGACGACTCTCCCGTGCTGCTCGAATCGCTGGGTGACCTGGCCGACCAGATCGGCGCGCAGGCCTCAGTGCGTCAGCCCAACGACATGACGGTTGCGGCGCTGGGTGGTGCGGCACTGTTCTTCCTGGCCATGATCGGTCTGCGCGCATACGCCGGCACCCGTTCACGCCTTCGGGAAACAGCGAATACCAACGAGCGAAACCAGAACGCGATTCTCCGGCTGCTGGATGAGCTGGCCGATCTGGCAGATGGTGACCTGACGACCACCGCGACGGTAAGTGAGGACTTCACCGGGGCGATTGCGGACTCCATCAACTACACCATTGACCAACTGCGGATTCTTGTGTCGCGGATAAACGAGACCGCGGTGAACGTATCCAGGGCATCGGACGAAACGCAGCAAACCGCATTGCACCTCGCCGAGGCTTCGGAACACCAGGCCCAGGAAATTGCCGGCGCATCCGCTGCGGTTAACGAAATGGCGGTGACCATTGACCAGGTATCTGCGAACGCGGCCGAATCGGCGGCGGTAGCGGAGCGCTCGGTATCGATCGCGAACAACGGCGCGAAGGTGGTACAGAACACCATCCACGGCATGGATACCATCCGCGAGCAGATTCAGGATACCTCCAAGCGGATCAAGCGCCTCGGTGAATCGTCCCAGGAAATTGGGGATATCGTAAGTCTGATTAACGACATTGCGGACCAAACCAACATCCTCGCATTGAACGCGGCGATTCAGGCCTCCATGGCCGGCGACGCTGGCCGCGGCTTTGCGGTGGTTGCGGATGAGGTGCAGCGGCTGGCGGAACGTTCAGCCGCTGCGACCAAGCAGATTGAAGCACTCGTTAAAACGATTCAGAACGATACGAACGAAGCCGTTATTTCCATGGAGCAAACCACGGCGGAAGTGGTACGCGGAGCCCGCCTGGCCCAGGACGCGGGTGTGGCGCTTGAAGAGATCGAGAACGTATCGTCGACTCTGGCTGAATTGATTCAGAACATCTCCAATGCGGCGCGTCAGCAAGCGTCCTCTGCGGGCCACATTTCCAACACGATGAACGTGATTCAGGAAATTACCTCGCAGACTTCGGCAGGCACCGGCGCTACCGCCCGGTCCATTGGAAATCTGGCGGAGATGGCCTCCGATCTGCGTGACTCCGTTGCTGGCTTTAAACTGCCCGCAGGTATGGACACAGGTCCTGGCGCATCCGGGCCAGTGGAATCCGAACACCAATTTGACGAGTTGGATGAAGCAGTTGACCTGCCCATGGAAAGCGCTGTGGACAATGACTACGAAGTGGACCTCAGCGATGTGGACATTCTCTCGGACGACGAAGTGGATACGGAAGACAAGCGTTCGGAAGCCATCGCCTGATCGGCCTGGCCGGTGGGGTGAAGTGATTGCAAGTAGTCGATGATCTGGTCGCTGCAGAAAACACAGGCTCTCAGCGCCGATGCGTTTGAACAATGGCGCAAGTTGCTCGAAGAGCGCACCGGGATCCTGCTGACGGCCCAGCAACAGCCGTTTCTTCAGTCCCAGATTGCAATTCGCATGCGGGAACTCGGCTTCGAGGACTACCTGGAGTACTACCAGCGGGTTACTGACGGGATCTGGGGAAGGGCCGAATGGTCGGTGCTGGTCGACCGGCTCATGGTGAAGGAAACGAGCTTTTTCCGACACCGCCACTCTTTCGAATGCGTTCGGCAGCTGCTGCAGAATCGCATCGACCGGGGAGAGACAAACGGCAGTTTCGATGTCTGGAGCGTGGGCTGTTCCACGGGCGAGGAGCCCTGTTCGCTCGCCATGCTGGTTAACGACTGCTTTGAACTGGCGCAGTTGAAACCGTACTACGGCGTCTTTGCCACGGACATCAGCATGCCGGCTCTGAGTCGCGCGCGAACGGGTATCTTCCCCGAACGAAAGGTGGAAAGACTGAGCGACAACGAACGGAGTCGCTACTTCAAGGACCTTGGCGACGGTCGTTACAAGATTATCGACAAGCTCCAGGATCGTCTTTGTTTCAGCCAGGGCAGCGTGCTGGACCTGAAATCCATGCCGGTCGAAAGAATGGACGTGATCTTCTGCCAGAATCTGCTGATCTACTTTCGGCGCTGGCGGCGCAGACAGATCCTGCAGGGCCTTGCCGACCGTCTCAAGCCCAATGGCCTGCTGGTCATTGGCCTTGGGGAGATGCCCGATTGGAAGCACCCGCAGTTACGGCGGGTGAACGACGAGAGAGTCCAGGCTTACTGCCGGATCTGAACTCGCCATCGATATGGCACCAACCGATACGGGACATCGGGCCAATAGCCGCATGCACGGCTCGTCCGACTCGCGGGATCAGCGCGACGCACCGTTGAAGAAGCGAATAAATATTGATGCAACAACAAGAGATGCGACGCTATGGGCGATAAGCGCAGCTACGCAGCGCTGGAATGGGTAATCGGCGAGATCGGTGAGACCCTGAACCAGGCGCGACAGGCCCTGGAAGCCTACGTCGACAACACCGAAGATACGGCGCGCATTCGATTTTGCCTCACTCATATCCACCAGGTTCACGGCAGCCTGCAGATGGTGGAGTTTCACGGTGCGGCACTGCTCGCCGAAGAGATGGAGATGCTTGCGCACGCCCTGATGAGCCGGACCGTGCGCAATGAGCAGGAAGCGCAGGAAGTCCTCATGCGCGCCATTCTCCAACTGCCCGTCTATCTGGACCAGGTCAAGTCCTCGCGTCAGGACAACCCCTCGGCCGTCCTCCCGCTTCTCAATGACTTGCGCGCGGTACGGGGAGAAGCCCTGCTGACCGAAACCAAACTTTTCGCGCCCGACATGGGGCCGGCCCACCGGGTTGAGGACGAGAGCGCGGCCGGGTCCATTGATCCGCAGCAGTTTCTGGTGATCGTCCACAAGCTGCGGCAGATGTATCAGTATGCCGCTGCCGGTGTCATCCGCGACGTGAAGCGCGATGAGAACATCGCCTACCTCTACAAAATTTTCGCCCGCCTGCGGAAGCTCACCAAAGGTACCGCCCGGCAACCGCTATGGGATATCTCCCTCGCCCTGCTGGAGGGGCTGGAACAGGACGCCATTGAGTCCAGCGCCACAGTCAAAAACCTGCTTCGCCAACTCGACAAGGAGATCAAAATCCTTGCGGAGGAAGGTGTGTCGTCGCTTACCAGTTTCACCAACGACGACTTGATCAAAAACCTGCTCTACTACGTGGCCGGCGCCGGTGAAGGCAAGTTTATCGATCGGATCAAGCAGACCTACAACCTGCAGGCTGCCTTGCCGGATCAGCCAACGGCCGGTAGCGACGAACGTCCGGCCGGCCCGGATCTGGACGCGGTGCGCTCGGTCGTCGATGCATTGAAAGACGAGCTGGACGCGATCAAGCGTGCTTTGGACGTGAGTCTGAGCGACCGGGAAACCGCCGATCTCAACGAGGCCCTGCCCATCATCAAACGGGTCGCCGATACCATGGCCGTGTTGGGCATCGCCGACCTGCGCAAGCAAATTGTGGCACAGGGCGAACTGCTCGCGGCCGCGGCTGAGCAGGACCCCCTGCCGGCGGATCTCCTGATGCAGGTCGCCGGTAAGATGATCGAGATCGAGAGTTCGCTGGACGGCATGGCCCGGGGCCAGAGTTCGTCCGACGATGCGGTAACGAGTCCAGGCGTCTACGCGCTCGATCAGGCACAGGAGTCCGTGCTGCGCGAATCCCGCAACGGACTCGAGCAGGCCAAGGATGCCATCATTGAATACATCGCATCCCAGTGGAACCGCGAGCACCTGAGCAGTGTGCCGCAGCACCTGCGGGAAATCAGCGGCGGCCTGGACATGATTCCGCTGCCAAAACCCTCGGCCATCCTGCGCTCCTGCGCCAACTACGTCGAACAGGAGCTGCTGGAAAAAGCGATCACGCCCGACTGGTCCGTGCTCGACACGTTGGCGGATGCTATCGCCAGTGTTGAATATTATCTGGAGCGCCTCACCGGAGACCGCGAAGAGGAAGACGAGCTTCTGCTCAGCGTAGCGGAAGAAAGTGTGGAGACGCTCGGCTATCCAATCCGCGTTCAACTGCGTAGCAGCACCAGCCGCACATCCCATGAGAAGGCGGACGCCGGCAGCGTTCTCGGCAAGTTCGCCAGCGTGGAGGAGGTTGAGCTTGCGCCAATCCCTTCCGAGACGGACAGTGTCCCGGACCCGGAAGAGTCAGCTGCGACTGCTGTCATTTCCGGTGCCCCCGATTTGCAGCCCTCCCCCGAGGAGCCGCAAGCGACGAAAGCTTCACCGCTTTCGGCTGATCCGGATGAGGGAGTGCCAGGCGGCGCCTCGGCTCCAGCGACCGCTGTCGAAGAGGACGACGACCTGATCGACGATGAAATTCTCGAGATATTCATCGAAGAAGCATCGGAAGTTCTCGAAACCATCAATGAATTCTTCCCCCGTTGGGCCGCGGATTTCAGCGATGAGGAAGCCCTGACGGAGTTTCGCCGTGCATTTCATACCCTCAAAGGCAGCGGCCGAATGGTTCAGGCCAACGATATCGGCGAGCTTGCCTGGGCGGTTGAGAACATGCTCAACCGGGTCATCGATAACACGGTAGCGCCCCACGACGATCACGCCTTGCTCATACGCAAGGTGCTGCCGCTGATCGGCCCCATGATCGAAGCCTTCAAGAACCGGCAGCCCATACCGGAGCCCGAACTGGTCAATGAGCTGGCCCAGTGCGCCGAAGCGTTGTCCCGTGGTGAACAGCCGAGCGCCCTGCATGAAATTGGCGGCGGGGCCTCAGTGGCTGACGCACAGCAGTCCCCGGACGAGGTGCATTCTGAAGAGAACCTCGTTGCCCACCGGATCGATGACGAGGACGATGACGGCTCCGACTCCATGCTTTGGGACATTTTCGGTTCCGAAGCCGTGGGGCATCTTGAAGTGGTGCAGGAGTACATCGACGAGATGGACCAGTCGGCACCCTTGTTCACGCCGCCCAGTGACCAAATGCAGCGCGCGCTGCACACTCTGAAAGGCAGCGCGCACATGGCCGATGTAACCCCGATTGCCGAGCTGGTGGCGCCACTCGAGCGCTTCGTCAAAGAACTGCGGATCTACCAGGTCAACATCGACCACGACATCCTCCAGCTGCTCAAGGACGGAGTCGAGTACATTCAGCTGGTGCTTGAACAGATCGCCCGACAGCAGACCCTGGAGATCCCGCGCCTCAGTCAATACGTTGCCAGAGTGGCGGAGCTCAAGGAGCGTTCCGTTGCGCCGCTGATCCGCCAGCGCGAGGCCCAGGAAGAGAACGCCAAGCAATCCGTCGATCCGGAGCTGCTGTCCATCTTCATGGCCGAAGAAATGAAACTCTTGCTGGACGTGGACGAAATCATCCGCGCTTGGCGCCAGACCGGTTTCCAGAGCATCGAAGCGGAACCGATCATCAGTGAGCTGGCCACCCTGGAGCGCGGCTCCGATCACGCGAACCTGCCGCCGATGGCGCGCCTGAGCCGCGAGTTGCGTCAGGTGTATGAGGCCGCGTTGCGAAATCAGCTGGTTGCTGATGAAGCCTTCTTCAGCACATTGCTGGACGGCCACGAAGAACTGCTCGACATGGTCGACGCGGTAGCCGTGGGACAGAATCTGCACGTGCTCAGCGAGGACGTGCAGAACCGCCTGACAGCCATGCTCGAAGGAGCCGGTACCGACGGGCAGCCCAGCGAGGGAGCTACATCCGATCAGCAAACGTCGGCCGCGCAGACCGGTTCGGAAGACGCGGCGACCGGGTCCGCTGACCCGCAGTCCTTTCAGGAAACCACCGAAGCCGCCGAGCGGGAAGCAGAGGCTCTCGCCGACATCGAAGCCGCTGCACCCGAGCATTCAGTGCCGGAAGAAGACAATTCCCGCGACGCGGAAGAAGTGGATCTGGAAGTCTTCGAAATTTTCATCGAAGAAGCCGAGGAACTGCTGGAGGAAATCGATGAATCCGTTCACGAATGGGAATCCCACTGGTCCGACAGCAGCCATGTGGAAGCACTCAAACGCGCCCTGCACACCCTGAAGGGGGGCGCGCGCCTGGCTGGCTTGATGGGCCTCGGCGAACTGGCCCATGAGTATGAATCCTTCCTGATATCCCGTGGCGAAAATGCCGAAGTGGATCAGCCCTTCTTCGATCTGGTCCACGCCTACCAGGACAAGCTGATCAGCGCTACCGACAAGGTAAAAGCACGCCTGGCCGGCCACGTGCCGGACGGACTCGACGAGGTCATGTCCGCCTCCGAAGAATTCGATCCCGGAGCGCTGGAGGAACCAGCGGAAGCAAGTGCGCCGGCGGTCGGCGTCGAATCCGTCGGCCCCGCAGCGGACCCGGAGCCCGAGCAGAAATCCGGCACCGGCGCGGACATCCTGCCGTTTGCGCCCAAACCCAGGCCGCAGCCTGAAACGGGTGGAGCTCCGTCCTTTCCCGGTCGGGAGATGGTCAGCGGAGGGGGTGCCGGTTCCGCGGCCACCGGTGGCGCCGCAGCGGCACGCCGTCAGGGGCCTCAGGAGGTCATCAAGGTATCGGCGGAACTTCTGGAAGAGCTGGTGAACCTGGCGGGGGAAACCTCCATCAGCCGGGGCCGTCTCGAGGAACAGAATTCCGAACTGAACTTCGCCATCGATGAGATGGAGTCGACAGTTCATCGCCTCCAGGAACAGCTCCGCCGCCTCGATATCGAGACCGAGGCGCAGATGATTTTCCGTCAGGAGCAAATGCAGGAAGCGGAGGACTTCGACCCGCTGGAAATGGACCGCTATTCTCACCTGCAGCAGCTGTCCCGCTCCCTGATGGAGTCCGCTTCGGATTTGATGGACCTGACCACAACTCTGAACGAAAAAACCCGGGGCACGGAAACTCTGCTTCTGCAGCAATCGCGAATCAACACGGACTTGCAGGAAGGTCTGATGCGTTCGCGCATGGTGCCGTTTTCCCGCATGGTGCCACGCCTGCGGCGCATCGTTCGGCAGATCTCCACCGAGCTCGACAAGCAGGTGACCTTCGAGCTGGACAACGTCGAAGGAGAGATGGACCGTTCCGTTCTGGAGCGCATGGTAGCGCCGTTAGAGCACATGCTGCGCAACGCAGTGGACCACGGCATCGAAACTCACGAGGACCGCCTGCGTGCGGGCAAGCCGGAAGTAGGGCGCATCGTCCTGAGCCTGGGCCGGGAAGGAGGCGATGTGGTCATGCGCCTCGCGGACGACGGTCGCGGGCTCAACCTCGATCGCATTCGCGAGAAGGCCATCGAACGCGGCCTGATGAACCGGGACGCCCAGCTCAGCGACCATGACATCATGCAGTTCATTCTGCACGCGGGCTTCAGCACCGCCGAACAGGTGACCCAGATTTCCGGGCGTGGCGTTGGCATGGACGTGGTCCACGCGGAAATCAAGCAGCTCGGCGGCACCATGTTCATCGACTCACGCTGGGGCGAAGGCACGGTGTTTACAATCCGCCTGCCCTTTACCGTGTCCGTCAACCGGGCCCTGATGATTCAGCTGGGCGACGACAATTACGCGATTCCCCTCAATACCATTGAAGGTATCGTGCGGGTGAGCCCCTTCGAGCTCGAACATTATTATCAGGATGAGAACGCCCGGTTTGAATACGCGGGGGAGCACTACCGGGTGCGCTATCTGGGCAGTATGCTCGACCAGAACACGCTGCCGCGCCTCGATACAGGCTCTCTGCCGCTGCCGGTTGTCCTGGTGCGCAGCGCCGAGCACGCAGTGGCTATTCAAGTGGACAAGCTGATGGGCAGCCGGGAAATCGTCGTAAAGAGCCTGGGCCCCCAGTTCGCCGCAGTCGAGGGCCTGTCGGGCGCGACTGTCATGGGCGACGGAAGCGTGGTAGTGATTCTGGACCCCAACGCGATCATCCGCAAAGAGGTGGCAATGCTTTCGCCAGGCGCGCGACCGATCGAGGTTGCGCCGCTGCCGGTGCAGCGCGAGGAGCGCCGCCAGCAGGTGGTTCTGGTGGTGGACGACTCCGTCACCGTGCGCAAGGTCACCTCGCGCTTTCTCGAGCGGGAAGGTTACGAAGTCATGACGGCGAAGGACGGCGCGGACGCCCTGCTGACCCTGCAGGAAACCATTCCCGACCTCATGTTGCTGGACATCGAAATGCCCCGCATGGATGGTTTTGAAGTGGCCAAGAACGTCCGCTCCTCCAGCCGCCTGAAGGACATTCCTATCATCATGATCACCTCGCGTACCGGTGAAAAGCATCGGGAGCGCGCCCTGGGTCTTGGTGTGAACAACTACATGGGCAAGCCCTATCAGGAAGAGGTGCTGCTGAAGAACATCTACGAGCTGATCGGGGTTCCGACGGGGAATTAGTGGCTGGCCAGCTTCGCATCGGATTGCTTACCCACACCCAGGCTGAACAGCGGATACTGCGTGGTCTGGTGGCCGAATGCGGGCACCAGGCTGGAAGCTGTCTGCTGGTGCAGGAACTGGAGCACCACCCGGAGTTCGCCCTCGACGACCCGGGCCTCATTGCGGACGCCTGGGTGGTGGCCATCGAGACGGAGTCGGACGACGACGCAGGTGGGGAGGAAGCTGATTCCATCGATGTGGAGCATTGGCTCGACCAACAGGACAATCTGGAGGGCGGTAGCGCGGCGGTCATCTTCTGTGACGGTGTTGTTCCCGCACCCCACGACGCCCGCTACCTGGCCTGGGCGCGGCGCCTGAAAGAGAAACTCAACCAGCTTGAAGGTGCCATCAATCTCGCACGCGGCGCCGGCAGCGCCCGGCAGGTCTGGGTGCTGGCCGCCTCCACGGGCGGACCAGGAGCGGTGAAGCAGTTTCTGGACGAACTCCCCGGCGGGTTGGGCGTCGGTTTCGTCTACGTGCAACACATCGATGGGGAGTTCAACAGCACACTGGCCCAGGCCATCAGTCGCGGGAACCATTACCCTGCCGAACTGGTACGACATGGCAGCGTAGTACGGCCCAACGAAGTTGCGATCGTGTCACCGGATGTTGCAACGGAACTGCTGCCGAACGGAACCTTTGTGGTGCACCAGCGCCCCTGGTCGGCACCCTATCGACCGTCCGCTGATTACACCGTCGCAAATGTGGCCCACAGCTATGGGGCACGCAGCGGCGTCATCGTGTTCTCGGGGATGGGGGATGATGGTGCGGCGAGCAGTCGCCTCATGCGGCAAAAGGGTGGGCGCGTCTGGATTCAAACGCCGGCGTCCTGCACCAGCGATTCAATGCCCCAGGCCGCGCTCAAGGCGGGTGCGGTACAGTTCCAGGGCGAGCCCCGCGAGCTCGCACAGCGACTGCGCCTGATCGTGGAGCGAGAGGCCAGAAGGCCTGATTCCAAGGGTGAATTACCGCTGGAATCGATTAACGGATAGACCTATGACAGAAGCCAAGAAAATCGAAAACCAGAGTCAGGCGGACATTGCCAGCCTGTTGATCCCACTTGTGGGCCGGCAACTGCTGGTTCCGACGGTGACTGTAGCGGAGATGGTGCCCTTTCAGGCTCCGGAGCGTAACCCCGAATCACCGGACTGGTACCTGGGCGACGTGATCTGGCGCCAGGAGCGCATTCCCGTCGTCAGTTACGAAGTCATGTGCGGAGAAGCCATGCCGGGCTACGATCGCGGCTCGCGTATCGCGGTGCTGAACAACGTGGGCGTGGACCCAAGCCTCTCGTTTATCGGTCTGGCGACCCAGGGTATTCCCCGCCTGGCGCGGGTCAAGGCGGAAGAGATCCACCAATCGGACGACGCCCAGCTAAAGCGCTTCGATCTGATGCATGCGAGCCACGCGGGGGAAATTCTGGTCATCCCCGACGTGCAGGCCCTGCAACAAGCGTTTATCGATTATTTGCAGGTTCGGTAGAGCGAAGGGTACAGGATGTGAGGTCCATTGGCTGCGCTGTTGGGTTACGCTGGCGCTAACCCAACCTACGGAACAGCAAGGCGGCGGGGACGGTGGTAGGTTGGGTTAGGCCGCAGGCCGTAACCCAACACCCTTGAATGCTCACATCCACCTGCTGATCATTTCAGTGGCACGCCATATCTCCCCAGAAATGCTGGAGTAAACTGATCGCCGCGAGCGGTGCGGTTTCGGTGCGCAGAACTCTCGGGCCCAGTTGCCAGCCTTCAAAGCCATGGCGCAAGGCCAGGCTCACCTCGTCGTCACTGAAACCGCCTTCCGGACCGACCAGCACACTCACGTTTACCGGCCGTTGTTGCGCATCGAGCGCGGCCGGTTCGCCGGTGGGGTGCAGCAGCAATCGACGTTCGGACTCGCAGCCGGCAACCGCAGTCGGGAAGTCCACCGGCGTCTTCAACTCCGGCACACGAACCCGCTGGCTTTGCTCACAGGCGCTGATGATGACCTGGCGCCAGTGTTCCATCTTCTTGTGCAGCCGGTCGCCTTTAAGCTTTACTTCCGTTCGTTCCGTGTAGAGCGGGGAGATGCTCGAGACCCCCAGTTCAGTTGCCTTTTGCAGAACCCAGTCCATACGGTCGCCGCGGGAGATTCCAATTGCCAGATCCAGCACGAGCGGTGATTCGCGGCTAACCGCCTCGAAGGAGTCAAGCTGTACAGTGGCCGTTTTCTTCCCGGCGCCCACCAGCGTCCCGCCGTACTCTCCACCCTGTCCATTGAACAGGATCAATGGCCGCCCGGGCACCAAACGCAGTACGTTCACGATGTAGTGGGCACGATCCGGGGGCAGATCGATCCGGCCGCCGGTCTCCAGGGGCAGGTCGACGTAGAGTCTTGGAATCCGCATGCTGCTTGAGCCTGAAGGTTGCGAGACCCGAAACAATGGAACGTCTCAGGCCTCACTTTACCTGGTTTTTACAACCTAGTATTTATAGGAATCGGGCTTGAACGGTCCATCCACGGGTACGTGGATGTAGTCGCTCTGCTCCTGGGTCATCTTGGTAATCACGCCGCCGAAGCCTTCCACCATGTAGCGGGCTACTTCTTCGTCGAGGGACTTGGGCAGCACGCGCACATAGATGTTCTTTTCCTTCTGATCAATCGGCAACTCGGCGAACTTGCCTTCATACAGATAAATCTGCGCGAGTACCTGGTTCGCGAAGGAGCCGTCCATGATTCGGGACGGGTGGCCGGTGGCGTTACCCAGATTGACCAGGCGACCTTCGGACAAAAGCAGCAAGTGGTCGTTCTGGCTGCGGTCCCGGTAAATTTTGTGGACCTGGGGCTTCACCTCTTCCCAGTCCCAGTTTTCACGCATGTACCCGGTGTCGATTTCGCTGTCGAAGTGGCCGATGTTGCAGACCACGCAGCCGCTCTTCAGAGCGCGAAGCATGGGCGCGTCGCAGACGTTGACGTTGCCGGTGGTGGTAACGACCAGATCGGTCCTGCCGAGGAGGTCGTGGTCCAAATCCTCGAACTTGCCGGTGTTATTCCCGTTTTTGTAGGGGGAGACCACTTCGAACCCGTCCATACAGGCCTGCATCGCGCAGATGGGATCAATCTCGCTCACTTTCACGATCATGCCTTCCTGTCGCAATGATGCGGCCGAGCCCTTGCCTACATCGCCGTAGCCAACGACCAGGGCCTTCTTGCCCGCAAGCAGGTGGTCCACGCCGCGTTTGATGGCATCGTTCAGGCTGTGGCGGCAGCCGTACTTATTGTCATTCTTGGATTTTGTAACCGCGTCGTTGACGTTGATGGCGGGGACTTTCAGGGTACCGTTTTCCATCATCTCCACCAGGCGGTGAACGCCCGTGGTGGTCTCCTCGGATATCCCGTGAATGTTGTCGAGGATGTGCGGGTACTTGTCGTGGGCCAGCAGGGTCAGGTCACCGCCATCGTCCAGGATCATGTTGGCGTCCCAGGGCTGGCCGTCCTTCAGAATCGTTTGCTCGATGCACCACCAGAATTCTTCTTCGGTTTCCCCTTTCCAGGCAAAGACCGGAATTCCCGCGGCCGCAATGGCGGCTGCAGCGTGATCCTGGGTGGAAAAGATATTACAGGAGGACCAGCGAACTTCCGCACCCAGCGCGACCAGTGTTTCGATCAGCACCGCGGTTTGAATGGTCATGTGAATGCAGCCAAGAATTTTCGCTCCCTTCAATGGCTGCTCGGCGCGATAGCGCTCGCGCAAAGCCATCAGTGCTGGCATTTCACCTTCGGCGATCTCTATTTCGCGACGGCCCCAATCGGCGAGCGCAATGTCAGCCACTTTGTAATCGGTGAAGCCTGCTTCGGTGTGTACTTCTGCTGTCATGTTTTACTCCGGGTGTAATGTTGGTCAGATCGGCGCTGATTATTCAGCGCCGTGGAAGAGGGGCCTTAAAGCGCTGATTTCAGAGCTTCCGCTTTATCGGTTCTCTCCCAGGTGAAATTTTCTTCGTCCCGTCCAAAATGGCCGTAGGCCGCCGTGGGCTGGTAAATGGGGCGTTTCAGATCCAGCATTTCGATCAGGCCGCCGGGGCGGAGGTCGAAGTGTTCGCGCACCAGTTCAGCGATCTTGTCGTTGCTGACTTTGCCCGTGCCGAAAGTTTCCACGGATATGGACGTGGGCTCGGCAACGCCGATGGCGTAGGAAACCTGAATCTCGCAGCGGTCCGCAAGGCCGGCGGCGACAATGTTCTTGGCCACGTAGCGGGTCGCATAGGCCGCCGAGCGGTCCACCTTGGACGGGTCCTTGCCCGAGAAGGCGCCGCCGCCGTGACGGGCCATGCCGCCGTAGGTGTCCACAATGATCTTGCGTCCGGTCAGGCCGCAATCGCCGACGGGCCCGCCAATGATGAACTGGCCGGTGGGATTGATGTGATAGAGGGTGTCCTTGTGCAGCCAGTCGGCGGGCAGGACATGTTTGATGATTTCTTCCATTACGGCTTCGCGAATATCCGCCTGGGACACTTCGGGCGAATGCTGGGTGGACAGAACCACCGCGTCCACCGCGACGGGTTTGCCGTCCTCGTAGCGCAGGGTAACCTGGCTCTTGGCGTCGGGTCGCAGCCACGGCAGGATTTTGTGCTTGCGCAGATGGGCCTGCCGCTGCACCAGCCGGTGGGAGTAGTAAATGGGCGCAGGCATCAGCACGTCGGTCTCGTTGCTGGCATAGCCGAACATCAGGCCCTGGTCTCCCGCGCCCTGGGCTTTGTTGTCACCTTCGTCAACACCCATGGCGATATCGCTGCTTTGTTTGCCGATGGCGTTGAGCACGGCGCAGGAGGCACCGTCGAAGCCCACATCACTGGAGTCGTACCCGATCCCGAGGATCACGTTGCGAATCAGGTCTTCCAGATCCACGTAGGTGGAGGTGCGCACCTCTCCGGCGACAATGGCCATCCCGGTCTTCACCATTGTTTCAACCGCAACGCGGGCATTGGGGTCGTCCTTGAGAATCGCATCGACGATGGCGTCCGACACCTGATCGGCCATCTTGTCCGGATGGCCTTCCGAAACGGATTCGGAAGTAAACACAGAATAATTAGCCATGGTTGTTATGCTCCTGTTTATAAAAATGACGAATCTGAATCTGGAAGCCGTTGCGCAGGGCAAAGTAACTGCTTTGCCCTTCCTCGAGGCCGGCGTCGGCGGCCCACTCGGAAAAATCCTGGGGCTCGAAACCCAGCCATAAATCACCGCAGGAATCGCTGGCCCAATGCTGGTCATGGCGGCACAGGTCGGTCACCACCAGCGAGCCGCCGGGTTGCAGGACCTGGCTGGCGTCGCAAAAGATGTCTCCGGGGGAGGGCGTGTGGTGCAGCACCATGTTGATCACCACGCAATCCACATTCAGGCCCTGGTCCACCGCCAGCCGGGAATCGCCCAGCAGGAACTCCACGTTGGCGAGACCCTCACCGGCGGCAAACCGTCGCGCCCGCTCTAGCATGCGCGGGGAGTTGTCCACTGCAAACACCTGCCGGTAGCTTTCGCTCAGGACCCGGAGAAACTCGCCTTCGCCAGGCCCTATTTCCAGCACTGCCTCGAAGCGACGGCGGGGGATTCTCGCCAGCATGTCCGCCACGTGCTCGCCGTAGATCGGGTAGCTGGCGATCAGGTCCTGCTGCTCGCGAAACTTGTCGGCGTTGTCCGCGAAAAACTGCTGCGAAGCCTGTGCACGTTCCCGCTGGATATCCGAGAGTCGCCGCTGCACTCCGGCGTCCAGGGGCACCGCATCGAGAGTGGCGTAAAGCGCGCTCTGGGTACCCTGAAGGGGGTCGTCCGCCGGACGGTGGGCCCGGCGATAGTAAATGGAATTGCCTTCCCGTCGGGTTGCCACCAGGCCGCCATTGGCCAGCACCTTCAGGTGGTGGCTCATGCCCGATTGTCGGGTCTCAAAAATTCGGCTGAGCTCAAGAACCCCGTACGACCCCCGGGCCAGTACCCGGAGAATGGCCAGGCGCAGAGGATCAGCGGCGGCCTTCAGACAGGCCGCCGTGAGCTCGAGCGTTTGCTGACCTGCAGAAGCGTCCACGGAGTCATCCAACTGATCAAAAATGACCCACAGTCTAGCAGTGGCCCGGGCCTATATCAAAATATTTTGATATAGGGTGCGGATGTTCGCGCCAACTGTTTGTCTGGAGACATGATGGTGGTCAGTATGCGGGCAATAATCAGACAGCAGCGCTTTACCCTGACCCGGCGGTAGGGGACAATACGCACCCTTTTTACAGGGCGCTCCTTACATTCCCGGGGCGCCGACCACCTTTCTCCCCGTCGTTCAGTAGAGATGCAAGTCCAGGAGCCTTTCCCTCATGCCCGCACGCAATGAACTCGCTAATGCCATCCGTGTACTCAGTATGGATGCTGTTCAGCAAGCCAACAGCGGCCACCCCGGTGCGCCCATGGGGATGGCCGACATCGCCGAAGTCCTCTGGAACGACTACCTGCAACACAACCCCAAAAACCCCGCCTGGCCGGATCGCGATCGCTTCGTACTCTCCAACGGCCATGGGTCCATGCTCATCTATTCGCTGTTGCATTTGACCGGGTACGACGTTTCCGTCGAAGACCTGAAGAACTTCCGCCAGTGGCACTCCAAGACCCCGGGCCACCCGGAATACGGCGATACCCCCGGAGTGGAGACCACCACCGGTCCCCTGGGCCAGGGTTTTGCCAACGCCGTGGGGATGGCGCTGGCCGAAAAAGTACTGGCAGCCCAGTTCAACCGCGACGATCACCGGGTGGTGGACCATTACACCTATGTCTTCATGGGTGATGGCTGCATGATGGAAGGCATCTCCCACGAGGTTGCCTCGCTGGCCGGTACTCAGGCTTTGGGCAAGCTCATCGCGTTCTACGACGACAACGGCATTTCTATCGACGGTGAGGTGCAGGGCTGGTTCACCGACGATACCCCGGCGCGTTTCGAGAGTTACGGCTGGCACGTGCTGCGCAACGTGGATGGCCACGACAGCAACGCCATCAAGCAGGCCATCGAAGCGGCCCGCGCCGAGAGCGACAAACCCACTCTCATCTGCTGCAAGACCGTGATCGGCTTCGGCTCTCCAAACAAGCAGGGCAAGGAGTCCTGCCATGGCGCCGCACTGGGCGCTGACGAGGTGGCCCTGTGCCGAACCACATTGGCATGGGAACACACACCTTTTGAGATTCCCGCCGACATTTACGAAGACTGGAACGCAGAAGCCGCTGGTGCACAGGCGGAATCGGCCTGGCAGGAACGATTCGAGGCCTACCGCAAGGCCCACCCGGAGCTGGCGGCGGAGTTCGAGCGGCGGGTTGTACGCGGCGAGCTGCCGGCAGAGTTTGCCGAGACCGCCCAGACTTATATCGAGCAGTGCCAGGCGGAGGGTGGCTCCGTGGCCACGCGCAAGGCCTCCCAGAACACCCTGGGCGCATATGGTCCGGTGCTCCCGGAAATGATCGGTGGTTCCGCCGACCTTGCGGCGTCCAATCTGACCCTGTGGCCGGGCTCCAAGGGCGTAAGTCCCAAGGATGCCTCCGGCAACTACATCTACTACGGTGTGCGCGAATTCGGCATGAGTGCGATCGGCAACGGCATTGTGTTGCATGGGGGCTTCCTGCACTACAGCGCCACCTTCCTGGTGTTCATGGAGTACGCGCGCAACGCCGTGCGCATGGCGGCGCTGATGAAACAGCCGCATATCTTTGTGTACACCCACGACTCCATTGGCCTGGGCGAGGACGGCCCCACCCATCAGCCCATTGAGCAACTCACCAGCCTGCGTACCACGCCCAACCTCCACACCTGGCGCCCCTGTGATGCAGTGGAAACGGCCGTGTGCTGGCGCAGCGCCATCGAAACGCGAACGGCTCCGAGTGCCTTGATCTTCTCCCGTCAGGGCCTGGCCACCCAGCCCCGGACTCAGGAGCAAGTGAGCCAGATCGCGCGCGGCGGTTACGTGCTGAAAGACTGCGAGGGCGAACCTGAGGTGATCCTGATCGCCACCGGCTCGGAAGTGGATCTGGCCATGCAGGCGGCAGCGGCTCTGGACCGCCGCGTACGTGTTGTGTCCATGCCCTGCGCGGAAATCTTCGAGCAGCAGGATCGCAGCTACCGTGAATCCGTACTGCCGGCCAGCGTTCGCACCCGCGTCGCCATCGAAGCCGGCCACGTGGACTACTGGCGCAAGTATGTGGGCCTGGATGGTGACGTGATCGGCATGAACAGCTTCGGTGCTTCGGCACCCGGCAACGTGCTGTTCGAGAAGTTCGGGTTCACAGTTGATAACGTGGTCGAGCGGGTCAAAGCCCTGCTTTAAAACGAACGACGGGAGACTGCGATTCTGTCTCCCACCGGACTCTGCGACAGGTATGGCCACACGAATAGCGATCAATGGTTTCGGCCGCATCGGGCGCTGCGTATTGCGCAGCCTCTACGAGTCGCCGCGCCACCAGGAACTGCAGGTCGTTGCCATTAACGAGCTGGCGGACTGTCGCACAATCGCCCACCTTCTGAAATACGACTCCACCCACGGCCGCTTCCCGGGCCGGGTGGAGGTGGCGAATGATTTGCTCACGATTGATCACCAGTCAATTCGACTGCTTCACGAATCGAACCCCGACGCATTGCCCTGGCGCGAGTTGAATATCGACATCGTGCTGGAATGCACTGGCGAATTCCGGGACCGGGCCAGTGGCGAAAAGCATCTGCGGGCGGGCGCCCGAAAGGTCCTCTTCTCCCAGCCTACCGACAGCGCGGAGGATGTGGATGCGACCATCGTTTATGGGTTCAACCACCAGTTGCTCACGGGCGACGAAAGGCTGGTTTCCAACGCATCCTGCTCCACCAATTGCATCATTCCCGTCATCAAGACCCTTCATGAAGCCTTTGGAGTGGACAGTGGCGTGCTGACCACGATTCATTCGGCCATGAACGATCAGCCGGTCATTGATGCCTATCACCACACCGACTTGCGTAAGACGCGCTCTGCCTTGCAGTCCATCATCCCCGTGGACACGGGACTGGGGCAGGGCATTGACCGCCTGATGCCGGAACTGCGGGGCCGCTTCGAAGCCCAGGCCATGCGGGTGCCTACCGTAAACGTTTCCGCCATTGATCTGTCGGTAGTGGTTCGCGAACCGGTGACCGCCACCGAAGTCAATCGCGCACTGAGCGCTGCGGCCGCGAATCAGTTTGAAAATGTACTCGGCTTCAGCGAGGAGCTGCTGGCCTCCTGCGATTTCAATCACGATACTCGCTCGGGCATCGTGGATGCGGGTCAGACCCGTGTGGCGGGCGGGCACCTGGTCAAGGTTCTCACCTGGTTCGACAACGAATGGGGCTTCTCCAACCGGATGGTGGATGTGACCGCCACGCTGGCACAACACCTTGGCCCAACCCCGTAGCGGGCGATGGCTTCGTCCATGCCCGGGAGCGCAGCCCGATGTACGTGATGACTTTCAGCAACAATCGGATTCTGAAAAGGAGCAGTTAATGACCATCGAACGCATGCAGGAACTGGATCTGGGTGGCAAGCGTGTGCTGATCCGCGAAGATCTTAATGTTCCGGTAAAGGATGGCAAGGTGACCTCCGACGCGCGCCTGCGCGCGGCGCTGCCCACCTTGCGGCAAGCCATGAAGGCGGGCGCGAAAGTGATCGTCATGTCCCACCTGGGTCGCCCCACCGAAGGAGAGTTTGCGGACGAGTTCTCCCTGCAGCCGGTGGCCGACTATATGGGCACCCTGCTCGAGTGTGACGTCCCCCTGATCCGGGACTGGCGAAGCGGGGTTGAATTGGAAGACGGCAAAATTGCCCTTCTGGAAAACGTACGCTTCAATCCGGGCGAAAAGAAGGATGATGAGGAGCTGGCAAAGGCCTACGCGGCGCTTTGCGACATTTTTGTCATGGATGCCTTCGGCACCGCGCACCGAGCCCAGGCTTCCACCCACGGTGTGGCCAGATTTGCCCCGGTGGCCTGTGCCGGGCCGCTGCTTTCGGCAGAACTGGATGCCCTGGAGAAGGCTCTGGCCAAGCCGGAGCGGCCCATGGTGGCCATTGTCGGTGGCGCCAAGGTGTCCACCAAGCTCGAGGTGCTGGAAACCCTGTCGGAAAAGGTGGACCACCTGATCGTGGGTGGCGGCATCGCCAACACTTTCCTGGCCGCCGCCGGCAAGCCGGTGGGCAAGTCCCTGTGCGAAGTCGATCTGATCCCCAAGGCGAAGGCCTTGCTGGACAAGGTGAACATTCCTTTGCCGACGGACGTGGTGGTGGGCAAGGAATTCTCCAACAGCACGCCGGCGACACTGAAATCCGTGGACGACGTGGCGGACGACGATATGATCTTCGACATCGGGCCCGATTCCTCCAGCGCGCTGGCCAGAACGATCAAGGAAGCCAGAACCATCATCTGGAACGGCCCCGTGGGCGTTTTCGAATTTGCCGCTTTCAGCAAAGGCACCGAAGCCCTGTCCCGGGCCATCGCCGACAGTGACGGCTTTTCCATTGCCGGGGGCGGTGATACATTGGCGGCGGTGGATCAGTTTGGCATCACCGACAAGGTCTCCTACATTTCCACCGGTGGCGGCGCCTTTCTGGAATACGTCGAGGGGAAGACGCTGCCGGCGGTCGCGATTCTCGATCGCTGAGCTACCCCTGGGGCCGGGTCGAAAGCCCGGCCGTCCGGCAGTGAACCCGAACAATAACGAGAGCGAGGAGCCATTCGCCGTGATTCATCGTCGCATCAGTCTGCCACTCACGTCTTTGTTTCTGCTGGCAGCCTCGTCATCCGCCTTTGCACAGTTCAGCGGTTATTTCGTTGAACTTTCTTCGGGACAGAGCCAATCAGAGGTGGACTATCTGCCCGCACCATCCGCCGGCGCGGTGGCCTCCCGAGTGAAGGATGATTCCAAGCAAATCAGCTTGGCGGTGGGCACACGCTTTAACGACAACTTCGCCGTTGAAGTGGCGCTCACCAACTACGGCACCTTTTCCGGTCCCGCCCGACTCACCGATACGATGTTCTACCACAACCCCGCTGATCCGGAGAATCCACTGCGTTCGGATGTGGTCCTGGAGACGAGCAAGGGTGAGTATGAAGTGCAGACATTCAACGCCAACGTGATCGGCAGTTGGCCCCTCGCCCGCCGGCTGGATGTGTACGGTAAGCTGGGCCTGGCGGCGTGGCAGGTCGAGTCGGATTTCAATGGCACCATGGCGGAGACGGGCGACGTGCTGCGTACCCGTGGCGTGAACGCCGAACTGTCCCAAAGCGGCTCGAGTTTTCAGTATGCGGTCGGAATCTCCTACCGGTTCACTCTGAACTACGGCGTGAAGCTGGAATATGGGGCTTTCAATCTGGACTCGGATGTTTTCAGCAGCAAGGCGGAGCTGGACAGCTTCAGCATCGGATTGCGCCTCTATCTCTAAGAGACCCCTTCCTGCGACGCTTCCCTCTCGCCGACGAGTCTTATTCCGCCGCGTCCGGAGCGGTTTCCCTGACGCGGTCTTCCGACACCGGCCACTGGGCAAACTGGGGGAGGTCGTCCTGGATGTCGTACCAGAGAGCTTTGGAGTCGACGAAGATGTGACCTTCCGGGCGCGCCTGCGGATCCTGGTCCAGCCCGCCCAAGGGAAGGCCTACAATATCGGGCCGGTCCTGGTAAAAGCTCGCCAGGTTGGAGCCGCAGTTGGAGCAGAAAGTCTTGGTGACCGTCTCCGAGGACATGTATACAGACAGTTTGTCCTCTCCCTGCAGCCATCTGAACTGGCTGCGGTTGACGCTGGCGCGGGTGCGAAACGCCGCACCGTGCCAGCGACGGCATTTGGAGCAATGACAGTTGAAAACCGGGCCAAGGTCCCCGGTGACTTCATAGTGAACAGCTTCGCACAAACAGCGTCCGGTCATGCGCTTCATCACCCGACTCCTTTTCGTTCCCATGAATTCAGTTTTCGGCAAGCGGCTTTTGCCAGAACACAGCCTTGCCAATGGCCGGGTCCAGTTCGTAGCCGGCGAAACCCATGCGCTCGTATACCGCTTTTGCCGGCGCATTGCCCTCCAGCACCTCCAGCGTCAGTTTGCAGCAACCGCGCTTCCGCGCAATCGCCTCCACCTCGTTCAGCATGAGCCGGGCGAGATTTCGCCCGCGGAATTCTTTAACGACCACCACGTCATGAATGTTGATGAGTGGCTTGCCGGCAAAGGTTGAAAAAAGCTCGAAAAAGTTCACCATTCCTGCCGGCCTGTCGTTCACATAGCAGAGAACGGTGAAGGCGTGGGGGCGTTTGCCAAGTTCCTGGGCCAGTGTCCCCGTCACTTCGCCCGGGAGCGCGCCACCGCCACCCATTGGATCGCGCGCGTACTCATTGAGCAGGTAAGCCATGTCGGTTGCGTGCCGCGGATTGCTGTAATCCGCCTGGACTATCTGGACCAAGTGCCCGGCCTCTGTCTGGTTCTGGACGCGATACCATAGCGCAGAGCCTCAACGAATGCACCACCCCCCTGCGGGCGTTTTGCGGAGGGGGCTCTTGAAGGACCTCGCACCTCCATGACCGAACAGAGCAACTATTTTTCCTCCGCCCCGGACCATTATCGACAATTCCGCCCGCGCTATCCGCGGGAACTGTTCGACTACCTCGCAGACATCTGCCCCGGTCGTGATCGGGCCTGGGACTGCGCCTGCGGAAACGGACAGGCGACGATCGCTCTGTCCAGGCGATTCGCGCAGGTCAGCGCCAGCGATGTCAGCGCTGCGCAGATTGCCCAGGCGGAGCCGTGCAGCAATGTGCACTACTCGGTAAGCCCAGCTGAACCCATCGATGCGCCGGACGCTACCCTGGATCTGGTTACGGTGGCCCAGGCGATTCACTGGTTCGATCATTCGCGTTTTTTCCCCGAGGTGAACCGGGTTCTCAGGCCGGGCGGGATACTGGCTGCCTGGGGTTACCAGCTTCTGTATACTGATACCGGGCTGGATCAGTGTATCGCCCGGTTTCACCGCGACGTTCTGGGACCGTACTGGCCTTCAGGCCGGGAACTGCTGGACGAGGGCTATACGGCAATCGACTTCCCCTATCCACGCCTCCGGGCGCCCGATTTTTACATGCGCCAAAAATGGAACTTCCGGCAGCTTACAGGCTACCTAAGCACCTGGTCGGCGGTTAAACGCTACCGGGAGATCCAGGGTGTCGATCCGCTTCAGCAGGTCAGCGCTGAGCTGCAGCGGGCCTGGGGCGACGCGCAGGTGCGCGCCGTGCACTGGCCCTTGATCCTCTATGTCGGCCGTAAACCTTCATCATGATGTGCAACCAACAGGAGTATCCAGATGGCGAGCGAAGGGTATCACGAGCCAATCAACGAATTGTCCGACCAGACGCGGGACATGCACCGGGCGCTGGTTTCCCTGCAAGAGGAGCTGGAAGCCGCGGACTGGTACAACCAGCGGGTGGAAGCCTGCAAGGACCCGGAACTGAAAGCCATCCTTGTCCACAATCGGGACGAAGAGAAAGAACACGCGGCCATGACGCTGGAGTGGATTCGACGCCGGGACCCTGTGTTCGACAAGGAGCTTCGGGAATATCTGTTCAGCGACGGGCCCATCGCCCACGAAGACTGACGGTGGGTTTGCTCCGCCAGGTCTGCTTAACACTTGCTCTGCTGCTCCTGCCACCACTGGCTGTGGCGCAGGCGAGTTGCGACTCCATCGAGGACGATGATGATCGTCTGGCCTGCTATGACGCGGCGGCCGTTATCGGCGCCGCCCCGGAGGTGGCCACAGTGCTCGACGAGCGCGTTCGGAGCGAGCAGGCCCTGTTCGGCAACCGTTACGGTATTCTCCCCCACCGCCGCTCCTATCTGCTTCCTCTGACCTATACGCCGGACCCGGGTCGGAGCACTCTTCCCGGAGACCCTGAGGGCGAGTCGCTGCAGCATGCGGAAGTGAAGTTCCAGTACAGCTTCAAAGTACCCGTGGGGGACGACTTTCTGTTCAGCGACGATCGGCTTTACTTCGGTTTTACCCAGGTGTCGCTCTGGCAGGCCTTCAACGGAGACCTGTCTTCCCCCTTTCGGGAAACGGTCTACGAGCCGGAGCTGCTGTGGAGCCTCCCCTTGCGGCGCCCCTTTTTCGGCGGCCGCCTGGCAGACGTGCGGCTGGGGATCAACCATCAGAGCAACGGCCGTGGCGGCAGCCTGTCCCGAAGCTGGAACCGTTTGACCTTCGACGCCACCTGGGCAGACCCGGAGTGGGCGTTTAATCTGCGCCTGTGGCACCGGATACCTGAATCGCGGGACGAAGACGATAACCGGGATATTGACGATTATCTTGGCTTTGGCGAGTTGCGCCTGGGCTACAAGTGGGGCCATTACCGGTTTACCGCGATGGTGCGCAACAACTTCCAGCGCAGCGAGAATCACACCACCGCGGACCTCAGCATCAGTTGGCCGCTGAACGAAAAACTGAGCGGGTTCGTCCAGTATTACAACGGATACGGCGAAACGCTGGTGGATTACGACAACCGTGTGCGCCGGATCGGGTTTGGGCTGATTCTGTCGGACTGGTTCTGAGCGAACTTTTCAGCGAACCCCGAGTCCCTTGCTCAGCTTGACTTGCGATGTGAGGGTGGGCGACTTACCATTCCCCACCCTTTACGAACCTCGAAAAATCCGCAGCTTCCGCGCCGATTTCCGGGGAAGCCCTCTTTACACACC
The DNA here is from genome assembly GCF_054401055.1 of Gilvimarinus sp. F26214L. Classification (NCBI taxonomy): domain Bacteria; kingdom Pseudomonadati; phylum Pseudomonadota; class Gammaproteobacteria; order Cellvibrionales; family Cellvibrionaceae; genus Gilvimarinus; species Gilvimarinus sp. F26214L. Next base: position 219,653 of record NZ_JBTIYG010000002.1, read on the forward strand.
ACCTGCGCACCAGAGGAACCCTCAATGGCTCTGATCAGTCTTCGCCAGCTTCTCGATCACGCCGCCGAATACGGCTACGGCGTGCCCGCTTTCAACGTCAACAATCTGGAGCAGATGCGGGCCATCATGGAAGCGGCCGACCAGACCAAAAGTCCGGTAATCGTCCAGGCCTCCGCAGGCGCGCGAAAATATGCAGGTGCGCCGTTTCTGCGCCATCTGATTCTGGCCGCCATCGAGGAGTTTCCCCACATTCCTGTCTGCATGCACCAGGACCACGGCACCTCTCCGGCCGTCTGCCAGCGCTCGATCCAGCTGGGCTTCAGTTCGGTCATGATGGATGGCTCGCTGGGGGAGGATGGCAAGACGCCCACCAGCTACGATTACAACGTGGACGTAACCCGCCGCGCGGTCGAGATGGCACATGCCTGCGGCGTCTCGGTGGAAGGTGAGCTGGGCTGCCTCGGCTCCCTCGAAACCGGCCAGGCGGGGGAGGAAGACGGCATCGGGGCGGAGGGTTCACTCAGTCACGAGCAAATGCTCACTGACCCGGAAGAGGCCGCTGCCTTTGTTCAGGCCACCGAAGTGGATGCCCTTGCCATCGCCTGTGGCACGTCCCATGGGGCTTACAAATTCAGCCGCCCGCCCACTGGCGATATCCTGGCCATTGACCGCATCAAGGAGATCCATCAGCGCATTCCCAATACCCACCTGGTAATGCACGGATCGTCCAGCGTGCCCCAGGAGTGGCTTGAAATCATCAATCAGCATGGCGGCGAAATTCCGGAGACCTACGGCGTGCCCGTAGAGCAGATCTGCGAGGGCATCAAACACGGCGTGCGCAAGGTGAACATCGACACGGACCTGCGTCTGGCCTCCACCGGCTCGATCCGGCGCTTCCTCGCGCAGAACACAGCGGAGTTCGATCCGCGCAAATACCTGAAGGAAAGCGTGCAGGCCATGAAGGACATCTGCGTGGCCCGCTATGAGGCATTTGGCACCGCCGGCCACGCGGAGAAAATCCGACCGCTGAGCCTGGAGGCCATGTATCAGCGCTATGCCACCGGAGAGTTGAAGCCCAACATCAACTAAGGATGGCGTGGAGCCGAAACCCCGGCTCAAGCTGAATCCCCAGGGGGCGTCGCTCGTCGGTTGGAGCGAACCCCCGCGCCCCGGGCGTGTCTTATGTTTGCGCGCGCGGCTATAATCCAGTGATCGGTTCGGGCTGCGCACATGCTGCGCGTGCGGGTCACTATGAGATCACCAGCCACTCGCCAGACGGGCATCCTGCTCGTCCTCCTTTCGACGGTCCTTCTGGGCTCCGCGTGCACTCCCATTTATCGTGTCGAAGCGCCTGACAGCGACTTGCTGAGGCGGGTGCTCACGCCCCCTGCCGGCTTCGATTCCCTGGTCGCGGCCGAGCCGGAGGTGGCCTTTCTTGCCTTGTCGCCGGAGATGGAAGCTTTCGTGGCCACAGCGATTCCCCCAGGCGCCGGAGCTGAAGCGAAACTGGACGCTCTGTTCCAGACTTTGCGCTACAACGCAGCTTATTTCATTGAATACGATGATAATGCAACGTTTTCGGCCGCCGAGGCGTTCCGCCAGCGGCGCGCCAACTGCCTGGCGTTCTCGGCCATGTTCATTGCCATGGCGCGGCACGCAGGGCTGGACGCCCGATTCCAGGAGGTAGACCTTCCCCCCGCCTGGGACAACCCATCGGGCGACACCCTGGTCCAGTACCGCCATGTGAACGTGAAGGTGCGTCTGCGCCCCGGGGACACGGTGGTGGTGGACTTCAGGATGGATCGCTACAGTGAAACCTATCCGCAGCGACAGCTCAGTGATGAGGGAGCTCTTGCCCATTACTACAGCAACATCGGCATGGAGCGCCTGATCGCGGGGCGCCTCGACGGTGCGTACACAGCCGCCCGGCGCGCTCTGCAGGCGGACGATGGCCAGCCCTTCATCTGGAACAACATGGGCACCATCCAACGCCGGTTGGGCAATCCGGAGCTTGCGGAGGCGAGCTATCGGCAGGCTCTGGCGCTTGACCCCAGGGACTGGTCGGCCCTCGGCAATCTGGCCAATGTGCTGGCGCAGCGCGGCGAGCACGATAAAGCGACCGAGTTGCGGGCTGTGGGTGATGAAATCAAGCTGCGCAACCCGTACTACCGTTACGCCCTGGCCCAGCATGCGTTCAATCGCGGCAACTACGCGGAAGCTCTGCATCAGTTGGACGAGGCAGTGGAGAGAAGGCGCAGCGAACCTCGCTTTTTCTACTTGCGGGGGCTTTCCCGCTGGCAGTTGGGTGACAGGGATTCGGCCATCAACGACGTCAAGCGGGCCGCAGCGATCGCCACGGATAGCGATCCCCAGGTGCGTTATCAACGTCAACTGGAAAAGTGGCAGGCCAGTCAGGGATAGACGCAGCCACTAGTCGAACCCCTCCCATGGACGGCAGTCTACTGTCGCAAGTCAACCCTTACTGCCAGGAGCCCCACACTACCAATATGTTGAAATCCGCTGACATTGAGCAGATCCGCTCGGCCTTGCGACCACTCGCATTCGACCCTGAACAAGACCAACAGCACACCAGGGCTCCAGCTTTTCAAAAATATCTGGATCACTACAAGATCAACTTCGCACGAACTCTCGAGGGAGTCAGACACGGTTTCGGAACCTTCGACGCCGGTGAGTTTTCAGTGGCGGCGCACTATTGGCAGCCGCAGATGCCGCGCGGCACAATCTTCATATTCCATGGCTACTTCGATCACGTGGGCCTCTATCATCACCTGATCCGTTTTTCACTTCAGAACGACTATTCGGTGGTCGCCTATGACCTGCCGGGCATGGGGCTCAGCAGTGGCGAGCGCGCGACCATCGAGACCTTCGATCATTACTACCAGGTGATGATCCGCTGTTGCGAATCCTTTCGCACCTTGCTGCCCGGGCGCTGGCACGCCGTGGGACAGAGCGCTGGTTCGACTGCATTGCTGCGCCATGTGTTGAGCAGCGGCCTCGCCCCGTTTCAGAAGGTCGTTCTTCTGGCTCCCCTGGTGCGCAGCAAGGGCTGGACCCGGGACCGCTGGCTCTACGTCCTGGGTAAACCCTTCCTGCGCAAGCTGCCGCGGGTCTTTTCGGAAAACAGCCATGACGAGGCTTTCCTGGAGTTCCTCAGAAAGTCCGACCCCCTGCAGTCCCGACACCTGCCTGTGCAATGGGTGGGCGCCATGAAAGAATGGATCGACAGCTTCAATGATTTTGCGCCGCAGCCTCATCCATTGCTGGTGGTCCAGGGAGACCGGGATGAGACTGTGGACTGGCAGTACAACTTGGTGCAGATCAAAGCCAAGCTGCCCAACAGCCGAATCAAGATCGTGCCCCAGGGGCGGCACCATCTGGTGGCCGAAAGTGCACCTTACCGGGCGCAGGTCTTTGCGGCCGTCAAATCCTATCTGGAAAAAGGGGAAGGTAAACGTCATGCGATCGTGGAAACTGCTGACAGCGAGCGTCGTCCTGCTGACGCTGAACGCCTGTAGCTGGGTCAAGCTCACGCCGGGCGCGGAACAGGTCTATCTGAGGACTCAGGACCAGGTGGCCGGCTGCCAGCGCATCGGACAAACCACGTCCCAGGTCATGGACAAGGTTGGCTTTCTGGATCGCAGTGAGAGAAAGAAGGCGGAAGAACTGGTAACACTGGCGCGCAATGAGGCGGCGAGCATGGGCGGAGACTCTATCGTGCCGCTCTCGGAGCCCACTGCCGGGCGGCAGCAGTTTGCCGTGTATCGATGTCGTTGAGCGGCCGCTGCGGGCCGCGAAATTGGATCAGGAGCTTGCCGGGGTTTTGGTCTGCACACCACTGGCCGTGCCCAGCAGCAGAATGTCGGCGGGCCGGCGGGCAAACAGCCCGTTGGTCACCGTGCCCACAATCTGGTTAATGTCGCTTTCCAATTGCAACGGGTCCTGTATCTTCATGTTGTGGCAGTCGATGATGATGTTGCCGTTGTCCGTCACTACCCCCTGTCGGTAAACCGGATCGGCGCCCAGTGCCAGCAGCTCCCGTCCCACATGGGAGCGCGCCATCGGGATCACTTCCACGGGCAACGGGAATGCGCCCAGCACATCCACCCACTTGCTTTCATCCGCTATGCAGACGAACTCCTCGGCCACGGCCGCGACAATTTTCTCGCGGGTCAGGGCTGCGCCGCCGCCCTTGATCAATTGTAAACGCCCATTGCTTTCGTCCGCCCCGTCCACGTAGACGGCCACCCGATCCACCGCGTTCAGCTCGTACACGGGTATGCCGTGCTTCTTCAGTCGCTCCGCGCTCGCTTCCGAACTGGCCACAGCTCCATCGAACGTTTGCTTGATACGCGCCAGCTCATCGATAAACAGGTTGGCGGTGGATCCGGTACCGACGCCTACGATGGTGTCGCGCTCCAGGCGTGGGCGAATGTACTCGACCGCGGCTTGGGCGACGGCCTGTTTGAGCTGGTCCTGATTCATGAGGGATACCTGGTTGGTGGTGGTCTCGATTAACGATCGGCAGCGGGATTATACAATTGGAGGCCTTCGATTGCCCCGTCTGCGTCATCTGCCCGGTGGCAACGGCTGACAAGCGCCCGTCCCATGCTTTACCATGCCGGTTCTTTCCATTCTCCACGCCTGCCGCTTTTATGTCCCATTCGCCCCAGTCTTACTTCACGCGCATCCTCGACGCGCGCATCTACGATCTCGCGGTTGAGACGCCGCTCGATGCCGCCCCCCTGTTATCTCATCGTCTGAGCAACGACGTGCTGCTCAAGCGAGAGGATCTGCAGCCGGTGTTCTCGTTCAAGATTCGGGGCGCCTATAACAAGCTGCTTCAGCTCAGTGAAGAAGAGCGTCGGGCAGGGGTTGTGGCTGCTTCCGCCGGCAATCACGCGCAGGGGCTCGCGCTTGCGGCCCGGCACCTCGGGGTGGCGGCGGTGATCGTAATGCCGCGAACCACTCCCCAGATCAAGGTGGACGGTGTGCGCCGGCACGGCGGAAAGGTCGTGCAGGTGGGGGACACCTACGACGAAGCCTTCGCCCACTCCCAGAAGCTGGTAACCCAGAAGGGCCTGACTTACATCCACCCGTTTGACGACCCGGATGTAATCGCAGGGCAGGGAACCGTCGCCGTGGAAGTGCTGAAGCAGTGCACCGGGCCGATCCACGCGGTGTTCATCCCCGTTGGTGGTGGGGGTTTGTGCGCCGGAATGGCGGCTTACATCAAACACATTCGCCCGGAGACAAAGGTGATCGCCGTGGAGGCGGATGACTCCGCCTGTCTGAAGCTTGCCATGGAGAAGAAGCGTCGCGCGGTACTGCCCGAGGTGGGGCTGTTTGCGGACGGTGTGGCCGTTGCCCAGATCGGCAAGGAGACCTTCACCGTGTTGCGGGAGACCGTGGACCAGGTGATTACGGCCAATTCCGATGAAATGTGTGCGGCCATCAAGGACATCTTCGAGGATACCCGCTCCATTGCCGAGCCGGCCGGTGCACTGGCGCTCGCCGGCATGAAGAAATACGTGGAGGAGAGCGGCTGTACGGGCGAGACCCTGGTTGCCGTCGTGAGCGGGGCCAACACTAACTTCGATCGCCTGCGCTACATCTCCGAGCGCACCGAAGTGGGGGAAAAGCGCGAAGCCATTCTTGCTGTGACCCTGCCGGAACGACCGGGGGCCTACAAGAAGTTCTGCCGGGACCTTGGCAAGCGCAACATCACTGAATTCAACTATCGCTATGCGGACAAGCGCGCCGCCCTGGTGTTCGTGGGGGTGCAGGTCACGCACAATCATCTGGACCGGGAGGAGCTGGTTGGCAGCCTGCAGAAGAAGGGCTACTCCGTCGAGGACCTCACGGACAACGAGATGGCCAAGCTGCACATTCGCTACATGGTGGGCGGCCGAGCCCCGGATCTGGAAAACGAGGTGGTATACCGCTTCGAATTCCCCGAGCGCCCGGGAGCGCTCCTGAAGTTCCTGACGCGCCTGGCTTCGGGCTGGAATATCTCCATGTTCCATTACCGCAATCACGGTGCGGCATACGGCCGGGTGCTGGTCGGGCTTCAGGTCCCCCCCGGCGATCGCCGAAAGATCTCCCAGTACATGGATGAGCTGGGCTACAACTACTGGGAGGAGAGCGATAATCCCGCCTACCGCCTCTTCCTGAGCTGAAAGCCTCTGAGCAGATCCGGTGCTTTCGCGGTAAAAAGAGCCGCTAACTGGTTGTTGAAAATCATTTTTTCGGGCTGTAAATGCCGCTTCGGGGCCTCGGAATCCTCATTCTGGCGCGCAAAGTGGTTCAGCCCGAATCTTCCTTGTGACTGATACCACAATTCCATCTTTTTCCCCGTATGGCGCGGCAATTGCTGTCTATACTCATCCGGCGGACCAGCCATTGGTCATACTTTTGTTTGGTTTCTACTGAGGATTGGGGTATAACGTCAGACCCTTCCTTAAAAAAAGCTAAGAACGATAGAAGGTAAGTGAAATGAAAAACGACATCCTGACAATCGCTATCATTGTCTTTGTCGTGGGCGTTCTCGCCAGCAGTGTCGGTCTGAGCGACGTGTTCTCTGCCGACGAGCAGGAAGTACCCACTGCCTTGCATCAGGGGGTCACCCTTCGATAAAGGCCTACTGTCCGCATAGACTGGAGCGGGCCCCGGGATCAGGAATATCCCCCACATTCAGCATCTTCGGATGGCGAAAAACGGCGCAGAGGCGCCGTTTTTTGTTTCCGCCCCCGCCAGGCCCGTTCCCGTTCGGGCCCCTTTACACCTTCCCGATCAGATCTCGCGACAGAAAATGCCGGGCCGCCGCCCGTCCATCCGCCGGAACGATGCCCTGGTCAGTGGCGATAGCCTCCAGTGGTACATCCCAGCTCTGAAGCGGCAATTCGTCCGCTTCCTGACACGCGTGGGCGAGGCCAACAAGAGCCGGGGTGTGGCGCGGCACGCCGGTGGGTCGAGTCGCTCGCTTGAAGGCAAAGGTACGGTCATAGAATCCGGCACCCATGCCCAGCCGCCCTCCGTTCCGGTCGAATGCCACCAGTGGCAGGAGCACCAGATCCAGAGCCGTGGCTGGCAGGAGGCGGCCCCGGGTACCGGCTGCTGGTTCCGGAATCCCGTAGCGGTTGAGGTTCAGAATGGTGGCTTGAGTATAGCGGGCGAACCAGAGCTGACCGGGCCGCATGGGGTGGAGCACGGGGAGGTAGCAGCGTTTGCCACGCAGCAGTGCCCGTTTGAGCAACAGTTTCGGGTCGATCTCGCCGTCATTGCTCAGGTAGAACGCAATGCGGCGACTGCGCTGAAACAGCGGTTGGCGGCTGAACAGTTTAGCCACTGCAGCCGCGGCGCCTTCCTGCGCCCGTGGGCTCAGGGCACTTCGCCGTCGCCTCATCTCGCGGCGGATTGCCTGTCGCTGATCGGGGGCCAAGCCGCTGGAAAAATCTGCCATCGTCCGAATCGCCTCTGGAGCCAGAGCGGACATTATAGGTGGCGGGGTGGACGGGTGCGATCTTCGAGGTCGGGTTCGCCGGGAAGAGCAAACGGAGAGCGAAGTAGAGAATAAGTCCCCCGAAGGGTGCCGCTGTCAAGTTGGCCTTGAACCGTAATGGTTCAAGGTGGTGACCCCTGAAATGCATTAGGCTTTCCGTCGCGCGGACATGCTCACAACATTTGCCGGGATCCCCGTTTAGGTATTATCGGCTCAAGGACTTTTCGACTGGCGAACACCTCAGGGATGCGTCCAGTATAACGCCTGGCATTTTTTGATTGAAGGGCGCACCGGGCTTTTTCCGAGATACAGCGCGCCAAAATGAGCGGTGCTTTGAGCGGGTGGCAATCCGAGTCGAGGGTGAACCGGACGCCTGGCGATCAGTCCTGGAGTTGTTCCAGAGCGCGGTCGACTTTTTCCGAAAGGTTTTGCAACAGATCCTCGTCCAACCCGGCACTGGCCGAGCGGTCGTTGGCGGCCTGCAGCTCATAGCTCAGGTTGAGTGCCGCCATGATCGCGATCCGTTCCAACCCCACCACGTGACCGCCGTCGCGAATAGCGCGCAGCCGGGCATCCAGAGAGCGGGCGGCGCGCAGCAGCGCGTCCCGTTCTTCCGGCGGACAGGCGATCTGGTAGTCCTTGTCGAGGAGATTGACCGTGACGGTCTGGTTGTCACTCATAGTGATCCTTTGTGGCGCCGGCCTCAGCCCGCGCCGGGTGCGGCTCAGCTTTCGGCTTCAAGGCTTTTCAGACGGCTGATCATTGCTTCCACCCGGGTGCGCGCCAGCTCGTTTTTTTCGATCAGGCGGGTTTTCTCGCGCAACCACCCCGATTGCTGCTCGCGCAGGCGACGATTCTCGCGGTTCAGCTGCTCGCAGAGCTGCACAAGGCGATCGAGTTTCGCCTCCAGAGTGGAGAGGCTGGGCCGAGCTAACGGGGAGGTGGCTGAGCCTGGCATTCGTGGATTCTCTTTCTCGTCAGTTTAGCCGATCCGTTGGCGCGTCGCTCACCGGCCCGAAGTACTATATTGCCCCGGCCTCAGCCGGTCAATTGGGGAAGGCATCTGGCCGGGGACAGCCCCCCAGGATCGGCCGCCGCGGCACCGGCCTGCCGGCGAATCATGATAGGATGGCCGGCACTTGGGACGTTCAGAAAACCTTATGCAAAGCAATACAGAAACTTTACCGTCATTCGATTCCATGGCGGACGTTTTCGTCTCGCTGGGCGCGCTCGGCAGTCCGGCTGAACTTCACGGGATGGCCTGTGGCCGGTTGTGCGGGGGAGGTCGTTACTCGGACCGGGAATGGCTGCGCTCTGCCCTGGAATTCCTCGATGTCTCCACCGAGCCGGGGCCAGATGCGGAGGCGACCCTGACAAGGGTCTATCACAGCACCCTGGATCAGTTGCAGGACGACGAACTGGGCATGCAGTTGCTCCTGCCCGGCGACGATGTGGAAATGGCCCAGCGAATCATGGCCCTGAGTCAGTGGTGCCAGGGCTTTCTGACGGGGTTTGGCACATCCGGCATCTCCGCCGAGACGCCCCTGTCCGGCGATACTGCGGATACGCTGCGGGATTTCGCGTCCTTCGTACAAATCAGTCCGGACACCGGCGATGACGACGATAGCGAGACCGATTACATGGAGATTGTAGAGTACGTGCGCCTCGCGACGCTCAGTATTTTTCTGGAGTTTGGTGTCGACAATGCCGGCGAATCCGACGACTCACCCACTGTTCACTAAACGAGCTAGCCAATGACAATTACCAAGCAGGAATTTGCCCGGCGCCGCAAGACTCTGATGGAGCATATGGAGCCGAACAGCATCGCAATCGTGCCCTCTGCGAGTCTCCAGGTACGCAATCGCGACGCGGATTTTCCGTTCCGGCAGGACAGCGACTTCTACTACCTCTCGGGTTTCAACGAGCCGCAGGCGGTTCTCGTTCTGATTCCGGGGCGGGAGCATGGCGAGACCGTCATGTTCTGCCGGGAGCGGGATAAGACGAAGGAAATCTGGGACGGATACATCGCCGGGCCCGAAGGAGCGTGCGCGGACCACGGGGCCGATGACGCGTTCCCCATTGACGATATCGACGATATTCTGCCCGGCCTGATCGAGGGGACGGAACGGGTTTACTATGCCATGGGCAAGAACCCGGACTTCGACCGTCAGGTGATGGAGTGGGTCAACACCATTCGCGCCAAGGTCCGCGCGGGCGCAACGCCGCCGGGTGAATTCCTGGATCTGGATCACCATCTCCACGATATGCGTCTGTTCAAGAGCGCCGCGGAGTTGCGCATCATGAAGCGTGCCGGAGAAATCTCTGCCCAGGCCCACGCCCGGGCCATGCGGGTGTGCCGGCCGGGCATGAACGAATACCAGATCGAGGCCGAGTTGCGCCATGAATTCGGTTTCAATGGCGCCCAGGCCGTGGCCTACAACCCCATTGTGGGCGGGGGCAACAACGCCTGCATCCTGCACTACGTGGAAAACAACAACAAACTGAAGGACGGGGAGCTGCTGTTGATCGACGCCGGCTGTGAGCTGGACATGTACGCGGCGGACATCACTCGGACGTTTCCGGTGGGCGGCAAGTTTTCTCCAGAGCAGAAAGCGCTTTATGAAGTGGTGCTTAAGGCGCAGAAAGAAGCCATGGCAGTCATCAAGCCCGGCAACCACTGGAACGATCCCCACGAAGTATCCGTGCGTGTGATTACCGAAGGCCTGGTAGAGCTGGGTCTGCTGAGCGGCGATGTGGATGCCCTGATCGAAGGTGAAGACTACAAGCGCTTCTACATGCACCGCATCGGCCACTGGCTGGGCATGGATGTACACGACGTGGGCGACTACAAGGTGGGCGGCCAATGGCGGGTTCTGGAGCCGGGCATGGTGATGACCGTAGAGCCGGGAATTTACGTCGCCCCTGACGACGAGACTGTTGCCAAGAAGTGGCGCGGGATTGGCATTCGTATTGAAGACGATGTGGTAATTACCAAGGACGGCTGTGAGGAGCTCAGCGAAGGCGTTCCCAAAGAAGTGGATGAGATCGAAGCGCTCATGGCGTCCTCCGTAACCGTTCAATGAACCTGCTGAAAACGATGGTGTGAACAGAAACACTTCTCCAGCGCACGCGGACATCGCCATTCCAGCGCACGCGGACATCGCAATAGTTGGCGGCGGCATGGTGGGCATCAGCCTCGCCTTGCTGCTGGCCCGCGCGAATCCGGAATGGGATGTGGTTCTGCTGGAATCCTTCCCCCTCGATGTGGATGCGAAGCGGCCCTTTCAAAGCAGCTTTGACGCGCGTTCAACGGCGCTTTCGGCGGGCTCCCGGAACATCCTCGAATCCTGCGGCATCTGGCCCGCGCTCAGTGAGCACCTGACTCCGATACGAAAGGTTCACGTATCGGACCGCGGCCACCTCGGCGGCAGTACTATCTTCGGTGCAGAGCACGGCCTGGACGCTGTGGGTTATGTGGCGGAAAACGCCTGGCTCGGCCGCGTGCTGATGGGGCAGTTGCAGCAACAGCCCACCGTGCGCTGTTGCGCCCCCGTTTCCGTTCTCAGCGCAGACGCGACTTCCGAGGGTTATCGCCTGACTCTGGATAGCGAGGAGCAGCTTGCCTGCCGGCTGCTGGTACTGGCCGACGGCGCCGACTCCGGTTTGCGCGCTCAGCTGGGCATCGGCGTGGACCGGCACGATTACCGGCAATCGGCCATCATCGCTAATGTGCGCTGCGATCGGCCTCACCGGGGTGTGGCCTACGAACGTTTTACCGCGGCGGGCCCCATTGCCCTGCTTCCGCTTGGAGAGTCCGACCACGGCGACACCATGGCTCTGGTCTGGACCCGCCCCGGGCACGACGCCGCTCAATTGCGCGATTGCAGCGACGAAGAGTTTCTGGGGCGCCTGCAACAGGCCTTCGGTCACCGGCAGGGCCGGTTCCTGCAGGTGAGCACCCGGCACCTGTATCCGCTGCAGCTACTGCTCGCCCGGGAGCAGGTTCGGCGCGCTTTGGTGCTCATGGGCAACGCCGCCCATTTTCTGCACCCGGTGGCGGGGCAGGGTTTCAACCTGGCACTGCGCGACTGCCAGGCCCTCAGCGAGTGTCTCGCCCAGGGTGCCCAGGCCGGTGTCTCCCCGGGCGACCTCAAACTGCTGGAGCAGTACCAGGCTCGGCAGGCGACTGATCAGTGGACCACCATTCAAATGAGCGATCATTTTGTGCGCTGGTTTTCCAGCAGCGATGCGGCCAGAAGCATCCTGCGCAATATCGGGCTCGGTGCCCTGGGCGTGCTGCCACCCGTCAAAGCAGCGCTGGCGCGACAGACCATGGGGCTGATCCGGCAATGAGTGCTGCGAACGAAATCTACGATGTGGTGATTGTGGGCGGCGGCCTGGTGGGAGCCAGCCTCGCCTGTGGCATTCTCAACTCCCCGGTCTGCCGCAATCTGCGAATCGCCCTGATCGACGCGGGCCCGCCGCCGACCCTGCGAACGGGCGATGAGTTTGATCCCCGGGTGGTCGCCCTCACACGCCAATCGGAACGCTTCCTGTCGTCATTCGGCGCCTGGGCCGGCATCGCGAAACGCCGCCTGTGCCCCTACACACGGATGGTGGTGTGGGATGGCGAGGGCACTGCGTCCATCTCCTTTGCCGCCCGCGATTACGGGGAGGACAACCTGGGCTACATCGTGGAGAACTCGGTGGCTCTCAAGAGTCTGCTGGACGTCCTCAAGGGAGACGAGCGGCTGACGGTCATCCGCGGGCCCCGTGTCACCCAGCTCGACGATGGCTTCGTACACGGGGTCCCCCATTCCGTGCTGGTCCTGGACAATGGCGACACGGTGCGGGGCACACTGGTTCTGGCGGCGGATGGCGGCAACTCGAAGATCCGCGAACTCCTGGCCACCCCCACTCGCGAGTGGGATTATGGACAGGACGCCATCGTCACCACCGTGCGCACCGAGAACTCTCATGGCTACACCGCCTGGCAACGCTTCATGTCTAGCGGTCCGCTGGCCTTCCTGCCCTTGCAAACGGCCGAGGGAGACAGCCACTTCAGTTCAATCGTCTGGTCCGCGGACCGGGACGAGGCCGGGGAACTCATGGGCTTGAGTGACGAGGCGTTCGCAAGCCGGCTGGGGTGGGCTTTTGAGCATCGGCTGGGGGAAATCGCTTCGGTGGCCAAACGCTACAGCTTTCCGTTGCGCCAGCGGCACGCGGTCGATTACGTGGTGCCCGGCTTTGCGCTGTTGGGCGACGCCGCCCATACCATCCACCCCCTCGCGGGGCAGGGCGTCAACCTGGGATTGCAGGACGCACAGGCGCTGCTCGTTGAACTCGAGCGAGCGCTTCAGCGCGGGCTGCCACTCGCGGACCATTCGATTTTGCGTCGTTATGCCCGCGCCCGGAAGGGCGCGAACCTGAGCATGATGTTGGCCATGGAGGCGTTCAAGCGGCTGTTTGGCAGCAAGGCGCCCGCCCTGCACGTCATCCGCAACCTGGGTATGAGCCAGGTGGACAGAATCCCGCCCCTGAAGCGCTTGCTGGCCCGGGAAGCCATGGGCCTCAACCGTGAATTGCGGCCCGGGAAAAGGGTATAATCTGCGCCGTCATTGTCGAAAATCCGCTGAAGTACTGACGCGCTCACACTGTCCATCGGGCAGACACAGGGGAACACTCTGTGTACACTGCGCGCCCTCCGATGTCGGCCACCACGCCCGGCGATTTTCCAGAGACCTGATTCCACTCGCTCCCGATTACGGGATACCAAACACGAGGAAGAGCTGATGACCGCGCGAACGGCCACAGTCCAACGCGATACCCTGGAAACCCGCATCTCCGTCAAGCTGAACCTGGACGGCGATGGCAAAGCCACCTTCGATACGGGCGTACCGTTTCTGAACCACATGATGGACCAGATCGCCCGCCACGGCCTTATGGATCTGGATGTGGTCTGCAAAGGTGACACCCATATCGACGACCATCACACGGTTGAAGACATCGGTATTACCCTCGGTCAGGCCGTGGCTCAGGCGGTGGGAGACAAGAAGGGCATCACCCGTTACGGACATTCCTATGTGCCGCTGGATGAAGCGCTGTCACGTGTGGTGGTGGACTTTTCCGGGCGACCGGGCCTGTTCATGAACGTGCCCTTCACCCAGAATCGTATCGGCACCTTCGATACGGAACTGTTTCGGGAATTCTTTCAGGGTTTCGTGAATCATGCGCAAGTCACCCTGCACATCGACTGCCTGAAAGGAGCCAACGCCCACCATCAGATCGAAACGGTGTTCAAGGCCTTCGGCCGGGCGTTACGCATGGCCCTTGCGGCGGACCCGCGCATGGGCGGCATGCTGCCGTCCACCAAAGGCAAGTTGTAACGCGCCATTCCAGGCCCCGAATCACAGAGCGGTAAGATTATGTCAGCCAAACGCGTGGCCATCATCGACTACGGCATGGGCAACCTGCATTCGGTGGCCAGTGCCATCGCCCGTGTTGCGCCTCAGGTGCAAGTGGACGTTACTGGCGACGGCGAACGAATCCAGGCAGCGGATCATGTGATATTTCCCGGTGTGGGCGCTATTCGCGATTGCATGGCCGAAATACTGCGACTGGGAGTGGATCGAAAGGTCCGGGAAGCCCTCGACGCCGGGAAGCCGGTGCTGGCCATTTGTGTGGGCATGCAGGCGCTGATGGAATTCAGCGAGGAAAACAACGGAGTCAAAAGCCTGGGCCTCTTACCGGGGCAGGTGAAACGCTTCCCCTCCGGAGGCCACAAGGAAGGGGACCAGCGACTCAAAGTGCCGCACATGGGCTGGAACCAGGTGGAGCAAACCGCCGACCATCCTCTGTGGGAGGGTATCGGCCAGAACAGCCGCTTCTACTTCGTTCACAGTTATTACGTGGAGGCCGGGGATCGCGCCCTGGTTGCCGGTCGCGGTGAATACGGAGTCCCATTCGATGCCGCCCTGCAGCATGAAAACCTTTTTGCCGTGCAGTTTCACCCGGAGAAGAGCCACACGGACGGGCTGCAACTGCTGAAAAACTTTGTTGCCTGGGACGGCAGGCCATAGCCGCCGCTCGTTTCAGCCCCTCTCCACCATTCAGGAAAACCGATGTTAATCATTCCCGCTATCGATTTGAAAAACGGCCAGTGCGTGCGTTTGCGACAGGGCCTCATGGATCAATCCACGGTCTTTTCCGACGATCCGGTGGCCATGGCCGGTCAGTGGGTCGACAAGGGCGCGCGGCGCCTGCATCTGGTGGACCTGGACGGCGCCTTCGAAGGTAAACCGGTCAACGGCGAAGTGATCCGGGCCATTGCCGCGCGTTTTCCCGAGCTGCCCATTCAGATCGGCGGAGGCATTCGCACCCTCGACACCATCGAGCAGTACCTCGCCGCAGGCGTTACCTACGCCATCATCGGGACCAAGGCCGTGAACGAGCCGGAGTTTGTTACCGAAGCGTGCCGGCGTTTCCCCGGCCATATCATCGTGGGACTGGATGCAAAAGAAGGCATGGTTGCAACGGAAGGCTGGGCAGAGGTGTCCGGCGTTCGTGCCACCGATCTTGCGGCCCGGTTTGCCGACGTTGGGGTGGACGCAATCGTCTACACCGACATCGCCCGGGACGGAATGATGGGCGGGGTCAATGTGGAAGCCACGGTGGAAATGGCTCAGGCGTCGCCGATCCCCGTCATCGCCTCTGGCGGTATTGCAAAGCTGGAAGACATCCAGGCGCTGCAGGCGCAGGCCAGTCACGGCATTCTAGGGGCCATCACCGGCCGCGCCATCTACGAAGGGACCCTGGACGTGGCTGAAGCCCAGGCCTGGTGCGATGCACACCCTGTCCCTGATCAATGAGGTAAAAGTGCTGTGAGTCTTGCTAAACGCATTATTCCCTGTCTCGACGTGGATCAGGGCCGGGTCGTGAAGGGCGTTAAGTTCGTGGACATTCGCGATGCGGGCGATCCGGTGGAGGTGGCAAAGCGTTACAACGAGGAGGGCGCCGACGAACTGGTCTTTCTCGACATTACCGCCAGCCACGAAGGCCGGGACACCATGGTACAAACCGTGGAGCGCATGGCGGGCGAGGTATTCATTCCTCTTACGGTAGGGGGTGGAATCCGTACGCTCGAGGATATCCGCAGCTTGCTGAACGCCGGCGCCGACAAGGTCAGCATTAACTCGGCAGCCGTCAGGGATCCGGATTTTGTTCGTGCTGCGTCCGAGCGCTTTGGTGCCCAATGCATCGTTGTGGGCATCGATGCGAAGCAGGTGAGCAGCGATGGGACAGCGCCTCGCTGGGAAATCTTCACCCATGGCGGTCGCAAGCCCACCGGAATTGATGCGGTGGAGTGGGCGAGGCAAATGGCTGCCCGGGGCGCCGGCGAGATTCTGCTGACCAGCATGGACCGGGACGGTACCAAGGACGGTTTCGATCTTGCGCTGACCCGCGCGGTGAGTGAAGCGGTGGATATTCCGGTAATTGCATCAGGCGGTGTGGGCAATCTTCAGCACCTGGTGGATGGAATCGTGGAAGGCAGGGCCGATGCGGTGCTTGCGGCCAGCATCTTTCACTTCCGGGAGGCCACGGTTCCGGAAGCCAAGGCCTACATGCGCGAGCAGGGGATCGAAGTACGCCTTTGAGCGGGGCGGAGAATACTCAGGCTGGGGAACTGGAGCGGGAAGCGGTGCACGGCGCTCGTCGGAGCGCCGTTGCGGCTGTGGGCCTGGGCCCTAGGCTACGTTGCGGCGGCTGTATAGCTCCAGCGTTTCGCTGAAAGACGGTTCTGCCCCGCAGATGAAATCGATAAATTCGTTTGCGCCATTGGCCGCGTCTTCGAAACTGTCGAAGGGACCGATGTCCACGCCTTCGCGAGTGGTGTAATACCAGTAATCATTGCTCGTGAAGAACCGATCGGTTCGAGCGGGGACGTTTCCTTGTTCGCCGGTGCGATTAAACTTCATGATACTCATCCTGTAGTTGTGATTGCCAGGCAATCTGTACATCTCGCCGCGCATCCATCACGGCCCGATGACCACCCCTGTGAGGTTCCGTCTGCGGGTATACGCGGCATACTGCTAATAACCGAAGTTAATAAAAATGCCATGATCGAATCATTCGATCATAACCCAATATGATAAACGGTTTTTTTGGCGCGCGATATACGATTTAATCATAGTTATTTCGTACTCTCATGCCCAAAAGGTAGAGTTTGGGTTGCACCGGGAGGTTCCGGCGGCGGCTCAAGCCTGTGAGCAGGGTCACGTCCTGGCAACAGAGCGGACGCGAAGACCAACTCGATCCCGTGGGCGGGGAGGAGAGGTACGATCGCCTCCAGAAACTCCAGGCTCTCTGGATAGGGGTGCGCGATGGCCAATGCCTGCCCTTCACCCGCGGCTACGGCGAGGAGGTGCCTGAAGGCCCGGCCCATGTGTTCGCAGCCGCGCTCATGGTCGAGAAATACCTTTCGCTCAAGGCTGGGGACCCCCATAGCCCTGGCTTGTCCGTGGGCGACACTGGCGGCGGTGGTGCGACTGTCCACGAAGTAGAGTTGGCGCTGGGCCAGTTCTTCCATGAGCCAGCCCATGGCCTGGCTCTGCTGGGTAAGCAGGCTTCCCATGTGGTTATTGACTCCGAGGGCCCCTGGCAACGCGCTCAGATTGTCAGTCAGTACCGCCCGGAAAGCATCCTCGTCCATGGCGGCAGTGAGGGCGCCCTCATCCAGGGCCTGGCCCGACAGATTACTCATGGGCAAATGGACCATCAGTTCCTTCCCCTGCGCCTGAGCGAAGTCCGCAAGCGCCGATGCGTGAGGGCTGCGGGGCAGAACCGCTAAGGTGAGGGCGCCGGGCATTTCGATCGCTCTGCGACCGAGCGGAAGGCTGTAGCCCAGGTCGTCCATCACGATCGAGATTCGTGGGGCTTGGCCTGACAGCTCCGCAGTGGAGTTTTCCAGATAGGCGAGCGCTTGCTGCGCCCTTTGGCCACAATACGAGGCAGGGAAATCAAAAACAGGGGAGTGGACCTTGTCGACAGGCTCGGCGAGTTGTGCGGCACCTGCTGGCCAGGAACACAAGCCCCATAGAAAAAGAGCACGAAAGCACAAGCCGGGCAGTGCAATGGGAGTCCGTTTTCGCATCCCATCCCCTGATATGACGAAGCCGGCTTTCGCCGGCTGTCTTTGGTCCATTATTGTTAATCAGACGCGGCTGATTCCCGTAGGGCGCCGTGGGGAAATCAGTGCTCGTCTTCCGCCCTCGCCAATCGCTCCGCGGTGTCTTCCACGGACGGTTTGGGCGAAGTGCGCTGACCGAAAACGTTGAGCCCCTTGAGCAGATTGAGAGCTTCGGCCAACTGGTTGTCCTTCTCCAGCAGGTTGCCCCCGGCGCCGACGCGGTCATCCGATCCGCTCTCCTCTCCGCCATTGCCATTGCCCAGATGGCGGTCGAGATCCGCCTCGGTGGTGCGCAGCCGTGATTTGATGGCGGTTACCTTGGCGCGCTCCACAAAAATGTCGGGGCTGATGCCCTGGGCCTGGATGGAGCGCCCGCCCGGAGTGAAGTACAAGGCGGTCGTCAGCTTGATAGCCTTGTCGTCGCTGATGGGGATCACTGTCTGCACGGAGCCTTTGCCGAAACTGTCGGTGCCGACGATGACCGCGCGCCGGTGGTCCTGCAGTGCACCCGCCACGATTTCAGAGGCCGAGGCTGAGCCTTCGTTGATGAGTACCACCAGCGGCAATTCGTTGATTTCGTCACCGGGCTCGGCGGAATACTGCTGATCGCCACCGCGAATCCGGCCTTCCGTGTAGACGATCAGACCCTCTTCGAGAAAAGCGTCGGCCACATCCACTGAGGCGCGCAGTACACCCCCGGGGTTGTTGCGCAGGTCGAGAATGAGCCCTTTGAGGTTCTGCTCCTGGTCCTTGAGCTTGCGGATTTCGGATACCACATCCGCCCCGGTGTTGGCCTGAAACTGGGCGATCCGCAGATAGCCGTAGCCGGGCTCGAGAACGCGCGAGCGCACGCTCGCTACTTTGATGGTGTCGCGGGTGAGGGTGAGCTCAAAGGGCTGTTCCACGCCATCGCGCACAATCGTAAGGACGATCTCGCTGCCCTTCGGTCCGCGCATGAGGTCAACCGCCTCGCTCAGGCCCATCCCTTTCACCGCCTTGCCGCCCAGCTTGATGATCAGGTCGCCGGCTTCAACACCCGCCGCGTGAGCGGGAGTTCCGTCCATCGGGCTGATGACTTTTACAAACCCGTTCTCCATGCCCACTTCGATCCCGAGACCGCCAAACTCACCGGCGGTATTCACCTGCAGCTTTTCGAAGGCTGCGGTATCGAGGTAGGAGGAATGGGGGTCCAGTTCGGCAAGCATGCCCTTGATGGCGTACTCCAGAAGCTCCTGGTCGCTGATGTCCTTCACGTAGCCCTGACGGATGTGGTTGTAGACCTTTGTGAACATGCGCAGGTCGTTCAGGGGCAGTACGCCTTCCTCCTGCCGGTCGGCATCAGCGCCCGCCGCAGTTTGCGCGAGCGCGGGGCTGGCGAAGTTCAGGGCCGCAAGAAGGGCTGCAAAGGAAACGATGGAGCGAAATTTGGTCATGGGATGCTAATCTCCGGAAGTCACGCCGAGGCGACTTCAGTTGGTTCGCAGGCGGTTGGTGAAATCCCCAGGAATTTGATGAGATTCAGTTTTATCTTCTAGACCCGCATCAGGTACAAAAATTCGTCAGTACCCTAGTAAACGCCGCCACGGCGCGCCGGCCTGCCTACAGACTTTAGCAGGTCTATCCGGACCGTGTGGTAAAGCTGCGCAAATTTGCCGGTAGAAACGGGGCAGGCGGAGGAGCCCGGCCGCTAGCCACACCAGCGGTTGGGGTTGGTGGGACGGCCGTTCTGGCGGATCTCAAAATATAGCCCAGCCTGCGGCTGCCCGCCACTGCTCCCCACGCTGGCAATGACTTCGCCTGCTTCCACCCAGTTGCCGACATTCTTCTTGAGGCTCTGGTTGTGCGCATACAGGCTCATATAGCCCGCGCCATGGTCCACGATGATCAGCAGCCCGTGGCCGCGCAGGTAGTCCGCAAAAACGACCCGGCCGTGGTGAATGGCCCGCACGGGGCTGCCTTCGGGGGCGCGGATCATCACGCCGCTCCATTTCATCTTCCCGGCAATCCGTTCGCTGCCAAACTGATGGGCGAGGCGGCCGTTCGCGGGCCAGGGCAGTTTGCCGTGCAGGTCCGCGAAGGGGGCGTCCTGATTGAAGGTGGACCCGGTCCCGATCTTCGCCACGATCCTGGACATCAGCTCTTCCACCTGCCGGCGGTCGCGGTTGAGCTTCTGAAGCTCTTCATCCTTGGTCTTTATGGTGGCTTCCAGCCTCGCCAGCATCTGCTGACGCTCTCGCTGCCGGTTCTGCAGTTCATCGTGGCGCCGCTGCAACCGGGTCCGGTTGCGCTTCAGACGACGGGTATTCTCCACAATACGGGGCTCAATGGTGTTCAGGCGCTCGATACCCTCCACGTAGGCGGCAATCTTCGCGCTCTGGGCGGTGAGTACGTAATCGTGATATTTGAGCAGGCGCGAAATGGACTGAGGGTCGTGCTGATTCAGCAGCAGTTTAAGAGTGCTCTGTCCGCCCAGCTGGTACGCGGCGCGCACCTGCTGGGCTACGTGCTTTTTTTGGCTGGATTGCTCCCCAGCCAGCTGCTTCCTTTCCCTGTGAAGCTGGAGCAGTGCCTGCTCGTCCTCCTTGAGTTCCCGCTTGATGCTTTCGATCTTCTCCAGCAATTCGCCGA
Source organism: Gilvimarinus sp. F26214L (assembly GCF_054401055.1). NCBI lineage: Bacteria > Pseudomonadati > Pseudomonadota > Gammaproteobacteria > Cellvibrionales > Cellvibrionaceae > Gilvimarinus > Gilvimarinus sp. F26214L. The sequence goes on from NZ_JBTIYG010000002.1 coordinate 239,986, forward strand.
TGCTGGTTTCGTTTTCCTGGAGGTCCGTCAGGAGCTGGTCGCGGTTGCCTTTGACCGCATTGAGCTCCTGCTGCAGCTCTCCAATGTTTTTTTGCAGCGCTTCCAGCCGGGCCTGGTATTCCGCCTCGGACACGTTCTCGGCGGACACGGGCATGCACAACGCAATGCCGGTCAGCGCGACCAGAAGTGTGAATGAATTGCGCACGGCTTCACCTAATAAGAGCCTGTTGAGGACTGGGTGGTCCCGGAGGCCGCCGGTCACCGTCCGAGTTATCAGTTATCGAAGCTGGCGAGGTTGCGGCCGGTCATTTCTGCTGGCTGGGGCAGGCCCATCAAGGCCAGCATGGTGGGAGCGATGTCCGCCAGACTGCCTCCCTCCGCCAAGGATAGTTCCCGTTCCCCCGCATACACAAGCGGGACCGGCAAAGTTGTGTGCTGGGTCATTGCCTGGCCTGAGGCATCGTCGAACATCACTTCCACATTACCGTGATCAGCCGTGATCAGGGCTTCCCCGCCCACGGCGGAGATGGCCGTCAGTACGCGGTCAAGGCTTTGGTCGACCGCCTCCACCGCCTGGACTGCGGCCTCGAAAATGCCCGTGTGCCCCACCTGGTCGCAGTTTGCGTAGTTGCAGATAATGGTGTCGTATTTGCGCGACTCGATTGCGGCCACCAGTTTGTCGGTCACTTCCGGTGCGCTCATCTCCGGTTGCAGGTCATAGGTGGCCACCTTGGGGGAGGGCACCAGAATACGGTCTTCCCCTTCGTAGAGTTCCTCCTGCCCGCCGCTGAAGAAGAAGGTCACGTGGGCGTATTTCTCGGTTTCAGCGATGCGCAACTGGGTTTTGCCGTTGCGGGCCAGATACTCGCCCATGGAGTTCGCCAGGTCCTGGGGCGGAAAGGCAACGGGAGCGTCGATGTCGGCACTGTACTCTGTGGTCTGCACAAAGGCCGCAAGCTGCGGCTGACGGGCGGGGAATTCCGCGAACCCTTTTTCCGTGAATGCCCGCGTGAGCTGGCGGGCCCGATCGGGACGGAAGTTCATGAAGATTACCGCGTCACCGTCCTGCACGGTTGCTTCCCGGTCGTCCGACCCGGCAATGGCAGTGGGTTTGAGAAACTCGTCGTTCTCCCCGCGATCATAGCCGGCCGCAAGCCCCTGCCCGGCCGAATCAGCCCGGTAATCGGCCTTGCCGTCCACCAGCAGATCGTAGGCCGCCTGTACTCGATCCCAGCGGTTGTCCCGGTCCATGGCATAGAAGCGCCCGGTAATGCTGGCGATGCGGCCGTGGCCTGCCTCCGCGAAGGCCTCCTCCGCCTTCTGGAGCGATGCCGCGGCGCTGCGCGGCGGTGTATCCCGGCCGTCCAGGAAAGCGTGCAGGTATATGTGCTGCGCCTTGCGCGCGGCGGCCAGTTTGATCATGGCCACCAGGTGATCTTCGTGGCTGTGCACCCCGCCCGGCGAAAGCAGACCCAGGATATGCACCGCCTTGCCCTGACTGGCAGCCTTGTCGATGGCGTCCAGATAGACCGGGTTGGTGGCGAAGCTGCCATCTTCAATGGCTTTGTTAATGCGCGTGTAGCTTTGGTAGACCACGCGACCCGCTCCCAGGGTCATGTGGCCCACCTCTGAGTTGCCCATCTGCCCTTCCGGCAAACCCACGGCCATCCCCGAGGTATTGATCAGCGTCTTGGGCCCGTTCTGCCACAGGGCGTCCCAAACCGGAGTTTTTGCCGCCGCAATGGCGTTGTACTTGGACTCGGCCGAGTAGCCGAAGCCGTCGATGACGATCAATACCAGAGGTCGCTTCGCTTCAGTCATTGAATTCACTGCTGCCTGTGAGTAAGTGGACGTTTGAAGATGCCGCATTCTACTGGCATCCCCCCGGGAACTCCACGCCGCCGGGGGGCGGGATGCTGGCGGCCGGTCTCGGTCTCCCGCATTTGATGGTGTATACTCCAGCCCCCTACGCCGGCGGGTGCGTCCTGCCTACGACAATCCTGTCCCCAGTGGATTCAGCAAAGGCGGATACGAAAGACCGTGGATTTTTTCATTTTTATCAGCGAGCAGTTCTGGCTGATCGCCGCATTCCTCGTATTGCTCTACATTTTTTTCTGGAACGAAAAGCGTCGCGGTGGCAGAACCCTGACGTCCCATGAATTGACCCGGCTGATGAACAACGATGAGGCGGTGCTGGTAGACATCCGTGAGTCGGCCGATTTCAACGCCGGTCACATCGTCAACGCCATCCATCTTCCCTTCAACAAGGTCAATGATCGCTGGGAGGAGCTGCTGCCCCACAAGGACAAGCTGATCGTTCTGGCGGACAAGATGGGGCAGCACGCGGGAACTGTCGGCAACACCCTGCGCAAGAAGGAATTCAAGGTCGGCCGCCTGCAAGGCGGCATGACAGAGTGGCAGAATCAGAACCTGCCGCTGGTGAAGTGAACGAAGATCACTGTCGTCACAATAACAATCGTTTAAATTCTGGAGTGAGTACCCATGGCAGACGAGAACCAACAGTCCACAGACGCGACTGAGAACAATGCCCAGGCGGGCAACGGTCAGCAATTTGCGGTTCAGCGAATCTATGTAAAAGACGTGTCCTTCGAGGCGCCCCTGGGGGTGAACGCCTTCGGTCAGGCATGGAAGCCCCAGGTGAACCAGGAGATCAACTCCAAGAACCAGCGTGTGGCTGAAAACCAGTACGAAGTGGTCCTGTCCCTCACCATCACGGTCAAGCTGGACGATAAGGTCGCTTTCCTGGTGGAAATCCAGCATGCGGGCCTGTTTGGCATCGCGGGTCTCGAGGACCGGCAGCTCACCCAGGTGCTCAACACCATGTGCCTGCAAATCCTCTTTCCCTACGCGCGTGAGACGGTCGACAGTCTGGTGACCAAGGGCAGTTTCCCCGCTCTCATGTTGCCGCCCATCAACTTCGATGCCCTGTTCGCGCAAGCGGTCGCCCGTTCCCAGGAAAACGCCGAGTCCGGTGAAGGCGAGGGCAGCGACCAGAGCGTCAACTAGGCGGCTTTGTGGGTCGGTATCGACGCGGCTTTCAGCTCTATCAAATCGCCGCATGGCACCAGTTCGTCATCCTGACGGGCTGGGCCACCTACTTGTCCCTGGTTCCGAGCCCCGGCGAGGTGTTCACCACCGTCTGGGACAAACTCCTCCATGTTCTTGCCTGGTCCGTCCTCACGTTTTCCCTTCGAATCGCCTGGCCCGTCCCCCGATTCCCCTGGTGGGCGGCGCTCGGCCTTTTCCTTTACTCCGTTCTGGTGGAGAGCTTGCAGCATCTCGTGCCCGAGAGGAGCTTCAGCGTTGAGGACTTGCTCGCCAATGGCCTGGGAGTTGCTGTGGCCTTTGGCGTAGCAGCCGTCATCTGGCCCCCAGTCGAGGCGCACCTGATTCGACGGCTGCGCTGAGCGGAGCTGATGCCCCTGCTCAAGCGGAGGGTTGAATGCAGGTCATTGCAATCACAGTACTCCTGATCGTCGCCAACGGAGCGCCGGTGCTGACCGCCCGGCTGCTCGGTTCCGTCGCGAACTGGCCGGTCGACCGAGGCAGGGTACTGGCGGATGGAGCGCGTCTGTTCGGGGCGACCAAAACCTGGCGCGGGATAGTGGCAGCCCTTTGCCTCACACCCTTGTCGGCGCTTGCTGTGGGTGTGCCCTGGACCGTTGGCGTGGTGGTCGGTGCCGGCGCAATGATCGGCGATCTTTTATCCAGTTATTCCAAACGCCGCCTGGGAATGGCATCGAGCGCCCGGGCCGTCGGCTTGGATCAATTGCCCGAGTCCCTGATCCCCGCACTGTTTCTGCACATCGCGTTCGACTACGGTTGGCCGCCCTTGATCGGGGCGGTGGTGTTATTTGGAGTGGCGGATGTGGCTCTCTCCCCGCTGTTGTTTCGATGGGGCTTGCGCAGAGCTCCGCACTGAGCCACCGCGCTTTCCCCCGGACGCTAATGGACCTGCGCGCAGGCCATGCAGTGGGTGGTTGCGGGGTCCGATTTCAGGCGGCGAATGTCGATTTCCTGGCCGCAGCCGAAGCAGTGCCCGTAGTTGCCCTGTTTCAGCCGCTCGAGGGCTCCCGCGACCTCCCGCAGGCGCTCCTGCCGCCGCCGTTCCGCTTCAACAGCCATTTCCCGAGCCTGCACCAGGTCCATGCGCGACAGCCGATCAACGGCGCATTTGTCGACCTTGCCGCGCTTCGCCGCCGCCCTGGAGTGCTCGTCCCGCTCAATGAGCTCGCGGCGGATCTGATCCAGGCGCTGCTCCAGTTCCTGTAGCTGCTCAATATTCATCAGGCGCCCGCTCCGGAGCCTTTTCCAGGGTGTGAATGGTGACTTCCGGCGGGCAGTTCAGGCGCACATTGACCACCGAGGTGCTGGCCCCGGCGGAGGTGTAGCCCTGCATTTGCCCGTACTGCCAGGGGCCCTTGCCGAGAAAGCGGGGGCAACTGGCTTCCAGAGTCAGGGGAATGCCACCCGGCAGACAAATCTGGCCGCCGTGGGTGTGACCGCAGAGGAAGACATCAAAGCCCGGCTCCGCTGCGCGATCGAACACCTCGGGAGTATGGGAGAGCAGAATCTTTACCGGCTCCTGGGCGATTGAACGCGCGGCGGTCGGGATATCGTCCAGATGGAAATAGTGGGCGTCATCAATCCCGGCCAGGCCGATCGATTCGCCGTTCTGAATCAGGCGAATGCCTTCATTCATCAGCACCCGGATCCCCAGATCCTCCATGCGCGGCACCATGTGTATGCTGTCGTGATTACCCAGCACGGCGTACACCGGTTCTCTCAGCTCCGCGCGCAGGCTGGTCATCAACGCCATGGCGCGACTGCTGTCTCCAAAGGTGTTGGCGCGGTAATCGCCGGTCAGCACGCAGATGTCGTAGTTGAGATCCTGAACCCGATCCGCAATGGCAGCGGTTGTGGCCAGGTCCATGTCCAGGTGCAGATCACTCAGGTGCAGAATCCGAAATTCCGCAAACGCGTCGGGAAGCCGCGGCAGAATAAAACTGTTCTCCCGAAGCTGCACCTTGCGGGCGTTTTCCTGCCCTCTTCGATGCAGCCCCGCGGCCCGCAGGCAATTTCGGATGAAGCCGTGGATGGAATACCAATTCTCGATGTGGAAGAAGCGGCGATGCCACGCGACCACCCGCTGATGATGCCGTCGTTCGAGGTCGAGGCGACGCTGAGCATGAACACCATCCAGGCGGGTGCCCAACCGGCCCAGGTCCCGCTGTGATGTATCCGGCGCAAAAGCACTCATTAATTCATGGCCCGGAAGTTCGCACACAGATTGTTGAAATCGTCAGTGGTGGTCTTATGCCGGCTGCCTTGCAGCGCGCGGTCAATACCCTCCACGACGGGTAAACATGAAGTTGAAGAAACCTCGGGAAGCTGAATGTTCCGCGAAACACCAGACCGCCGACGCCGCCGGGTTGTGCCGGACCGAATGGAAGTGTCCAGCCAAAAAAAAGGGGCCCGGTTGAGTAACCCGGGCCCCGTTTTTGTTGACCTCGAGCCGAACCGCCCGGCTGGCCGTCGAGAAAGAGTTTTCAACTCTGCTAGTGCGTAATGGCGCCGTAGGTGATCGCCTTCAGCACATTGCGCAAGGGTATCTGGGAACCCTGCTGCTGGATCATGGCGATGGTAATCAGTTCCTCCACCGGGTCGATCCAGAACAGGGTGCCGGCCAGGCCCGCCCAATAGTACTCACCCTGGGAGCTGATGGTACCGCTTGCGGCTGGATCGAGGGTGACCGCGAAACCGAGCCCGAAACCGAAGCCGGGGCCGCGATTGGTGGTGCCATTGCCATCCATGGTGGCAAAGATTCCGTTCAGGTGGTTGCGGGTCATGTAGTCCACGGTTTTGCGGCCGAGGATGCGCTTGCCGTGCAACTCGCCCCCGTTCAGCATCATTTGCGCGAAGCGCATATAGTCTTCGGCCGTGGACACCAGTCCGCCGCCACCGGAGTAGAAGGTGACCTCCCGGGTGAACTCGCCGCCTTCGGGTCGATCGATCACCTGTAGTTCTCCATCCGGGGTAAACATGTGGTTGGTACCGAAGCGTTCGACCTTGTCAGCGGGCACCTGGAAGAAGGTGTCGTCCATCTCCAGGGGGTCGAAGATGCGTTCCTTCATGAACTGGTCGAGCGACTGCCCGGAGAGCACCTCCACCAGTCGGCCGAGTACATCCACGGAAACACTGTAGTGCCAGCGATCGCCCGGTTGGAAGGCCAGCGGAATCTCGCTGAGATCCTCCACGAATTCTTCCAGATTCTTTTCACTGAGAATGCCCGCTTCGCGGTACATCTTGTCCACATCGCTGTTGCCGAACACGCCGTAGGTCAGGCCCGAAGTGTGGCTCATCAGCTGCTGGATCGTGAAGGGGCTTGCCTGTTCCACCAGCTTCCCGTCCACCAGGACCTTGCTGCCTTCGAACTCCGGGATGTGCTTGGCCACCGGATCGGTGAGTTGGAAACGGCCTTCTTCGTAGAGCATCATCGCCGCTACGGTGGTGATGGGCTTGGTCATGGAATAGATCCGGAACAGGCTGTCGAGCTCCAGGGGTTTTTCCTGTTCAACATCCAGTTGGCCGTACTTGTCGTAGTACACGACTTTGCCGCGGCGAGAGACCATGGTGACGATGCCCTGCAGCTGGCCGCTGTCCACGTACCGTTCCATCATGGCATCGATGGATTCCAGAGCCTCGGAGGACATGCCGACTTTTTCGGGCTTGGCAAAGCTCAGATCCTTCGCCATGGCCGTTGCGGACGTGGCGGCCAGCAGGACCGCCATCACAAGAGTTCGCGTATTCGCTAATCGCATGAAAAGCCTCGTTATGTTTTTCTGTTTTCTGGAAATCGACAGCGCGAGCGGAATGGTTGTCGATTATTGTTGTTGTGTACCGGAATCTTAACAGGCCCCGGCATCGGGGCCCGGGCGACAAGTGCTAAGTTTTGTGATGACCGGGCAGGCGATTACTCCTGCCTGTCCGGCCCCCGATAGGCCTTATTCCGTTTCGATACTTCTGAGTTCCCGGGCCTCCGTGAGCACGTAGGCCTGAATGGCTTCAACCTCCTGCTCGTTCAGTACGTCGGCAAAACTGACCATGCCGACGCTCTTGTAAATGCCTCCGAGCACAATGTCCTCAAACAATGCATGTTTCTCCACGCCCATGTGCCGCAGATCTGCAATGACGCCGCCCCCATGCAAACCGGGCCCGTGGCAGACGCCGCAGAATCGGTGATAGGCGGCCTTGCCGGCAAGAACCTGTTCCTGCTCCGGCTGCTCGAAATCGGGGAGCGGCGGGAGGGTGTCGTCCGGAGCCAGCGGGGGCAGTTGGGCCTGCCCTCCCAGTTTGAAGGTCAGAATCCTGCCGCGGTGCTTTTGCCCGATTTTCTCCGCCGCGCCGCCGGCGGTCAGGGGGAAGGCACCGCCCCAGCCTGCAACAACGGTAACGTACTGCTCTCCGTCGATGGTGTAGGTTACAGGCGGAGCCACCACGCCGGTCTGGGCCGGGGCCGACCAGAGCTCCTCGCCGGTATCCGCGCGATAGGCAACCAATTGCCCATGTGAGGTGCCCTGAAACACGAGATTGCCCGCGGTCGACAGAATGCCGCCATTCCAGGAGCCCGCGTGCTGCACACGCCACACTTCCTTCTGCCGGACAGGGTCCCAGGCGCTGATGTGGCCGCGCAACAGACCGTCGATGCGGTCGTCCAGCGCGGGATCTTCCGTCGGCATGTTGGCCAGGGGGTCCACCGCTAGGTTCCAGCGGCCTTCGTTGTAACTGAAGGCGGGTTCGTTGCCATAGGCAAAGGGAATTTCCAGGGCAGGAATGTAGACGAGGCCCGTCTCGGAGCTGTAACTCATGGGGTGCCAGTTATGACCACCGAGGGGGCCGGGCAGATGAAACGCGCCCGCGAGCTCTTCGTCGGACAGGGACTTCAGGGCGGCCACTTGCTGCTCGGCTGAAAGCTCCGCCAGCGGGTTTGCGGCCTGATAGCGCGCATTGGCGGTTTCCACCGGTCGTCCGGTTTGCGGATCCACGTGAGTGGCCCAGGTGACCGGCACATAGTTCTCCGCCGAGATGAACTCCCCGGTGACTCGGTCGATGACGTAGAAGAAGCCGTTCTTGGGTGCCTGCATGATGACCTGGCGCAAGCGGCCGTCGATTTCAAGGTCGGCGAGAATCAGATGCTGGGTCGCCGTGTAGTCCCAACTGTCCCCGGGAGTGGTCTGGTAATGCCAAACGTATTCACCCGTATCGGGGTTCAATGCAACGATGGAGGACAGGTAAAGATTATCGCCGCCCCCGGGGCTGCGCACTTCCCGGTTCCAGACCGAGCCGTTGCCGGTGCCAATGTACAGCAGGTTCAGTTCGGGGTCGTAGGCCATGGAGTCCCACACGGTGCCGCCGCCACCGTACTGCCACCACTGTCCGTTCCAGGTTTCCGCGGCCCGCTCCAGTGCCGGAGATTCGAAGCCGTCGGCGGGGTCTCCCGGTACAGTGTAAAAGCGCCAGAGCTGTTCACCGGTTTCGGCATCGAAGGCGCTGACGTAGCCGCGGACCCCGTATTCCGCTCCGCCATTACCAATGATGACCTTCCCATCGATCACACGCGGAGCGCCGGTGATTGTGTAGGGCTTGTCGCGGTCGATGGTGTTCACCTTCCACAGTTCTTCACCCGTGGTTGCATCGATCGCCACCAGGTATCCGTCCAGCGTTCCCGCGTAGAGTGTGCCTTCCCAAAGCGCAACCCCGCGGTTGACCACGTCGCAGCAGGCATAGGCTCCCCATTCCTTTGGCACCTGGGGGTCGTACTTCCAGAGGAGGTTGCCGGTTTTCGCATCGTGGGCGAAAACCACGCTCCACGCCGCCGTGGAGAACATGACTCCGTCCACCACCAGGGGGGTCGCTTCCAGGCCACGGCTGGTTTCCGTATCGAAGTACCAGGCCAGTCCGAGGTCCTGCACATTGCTGTGGTTGATCTGGTCGAGAGGGCTGAAGCGGGCCTCGTCGTAGGTGCGCCCGTGGCTCAGCCAGTTGCCGGGCTCCGAATCGGCATTCTCGATTCGTTGTCCGTTGATGTCGAGGCTTGCAGCACCCGGACGATCGGCCGCCGTCGCCTGTCCGCCGCCGTCCGCCACCGCGTCGCGGGAGCGCAGGTCGTCGCTGAGAATGGAAAGAAAGTAGATGCCGAAAACCGCACCAACGAGGATCACCGCCAGAAATATCTTGCGCATAGGAGCCGGCCTTTTTTGTTATCAGTGTGGAGCGTTATTGTTATCCCGTGGGGCCAGACACGAGTATACGAGGATCATGGGAAAATCCAAATGAGACGCGGTGGTCACCGGAAATTTGCTTCGGATCGACCGCCATTTGTTCAGCAGGCCGGTGCTCAACAGGCAGTGATTAAACGGTCAGGCTGTTGTTCAACGGGCAGGAAAAGGATGGTTGAGGAAACTGCAGGAAAGGCGAGGGTATCCGGACTGGGCTGCTCGAACTCCCGGCGGAGCTCAAGCAGCGAATGCACATTGAAAGACAGGTCGAACTACTGAGCGATTTGCTGCTCGGAAAAAACATCCTGAAGAAACTGCTCCAGTTCCGCCCAGCTTTGCTCGTCGGCTGATTCGTCGTAGGCCAGCGGCAGGTCAAATTCCTCGCCCAGAGCGGTCGCCCCCGGATTGGTAAACCCGTGAACAGCCCCCGGATAGCCAATAAACTCGTAGTTCGCGCCGGCCGCTTCCATCTCCGCTTTGAAGGCCTCCACCTGCTCCTGGGGGACAAAGGGGTCATCGGCCCCATGCAGGACGAGGATGTCGGCCGTGATTTCGCCGGGCTGTGCCGGATCCTCCGTGCCCAGGTTGCCGTGGAAGCTGGCCACGCCTGCCAGGTCCGCGCCCTCTCGGGCCATGGTCAGGACCACCGCGCCACCCATGCAGTAGCCAATGGCGGCGATCTGTGCCGGGCTGGTGGTCGGATGCTGTTCAAGTTGTTCCTGTGCCGCGGTGAAGCGCCGCTGCATCAGCTCCATGTTGCCCATCACTTCGCTCATGAACTTCTGGGCATCCTCGGGGTGGGCGGCTTGCTTGCCATCGCCATACATGTCGAGCGCCATGGCCGTGTAGCCCATGCGCGCGAGCATGTGGGCGCGGGTGCGCACATACTCGTTGTGCCCCCACCACTCGTGTACCACCAGCACGCCCGGGCGCTGTCCTTCCTGATTGGCGTCATAGGCGATATAGCCTTTGAAGGTGGTGTCGCCCACCTGGTAGCTCACTTCCTCGCCGCGGATGTCCGCATTCCCGGACTCTGTTTCGGCGGCTCCGGTGGGCTCCCGGGCGCTGGTCTGCTCTTGCGCGGACTGCTGGTTCGCCGAGTCACAGCCGACCAGGCTCACTACACATAAAAACAAGGCCGCGATGATGTTGCGCATTTCTTTCTCCAGTGTTGTTGTTGCGTGAAGCCTTGCCCCTGTCACCGACCCAAGCGGTCGCGAAGATCCTGAAGCTTCTCTCGCTCCTCTTCGCTGAGGTTCTCCTGCACCTCTTCCTGAACGCGGCTACGGACTTCTTCCTTTGCTGCACCTTCCACTTCACTGCGAACGGTCCGGGTGGCTTGCGCAAGCACCTGATTCATCAACGCGGCCGCCAGTTCCTTCGGAGGCAGGCCGGCCTCCCCGCCGAGATCGGTTGCGTTGACGGCAGGCATTTGGAGGGTCCGATCGCCGAACTCTGCGCTGGTTACCGAGATGTCCGCATTGCTGAAGACAAAGCGTTCCACACGGAAATTGGGACCGGAATAGGGTTCACTGGGGGTCGGCTCGGGCTCTTCCGCGCCTTCCGGGAGCTCGCTCTGGACATTGCCCATAATGTCCTGCAGGTTGTTCTTGCGCAGGCTCTGTAGCTCGGCAATGATGCTGGCGCCGTCCACGGTGACTTCATTGATCACGATTACGTCGTCCGTTCCGGTGCCGATGGAGGAGGGCTGGATCTGAACGATGATGTCCGAGAGGGAGAAGGCGTAATCGCTGGTGTATCCGCTTGGGTTGGCAACCACAAAGCCGCTCAGTTGAGCGCGGCCCTCTTGCAGGTCGATGTTCACCTCGTCCAGTGTCACCGCGGTCTGGGTGACATCGCTGCCAAAGCGTTCCACCGCGGTTTTCACAAGACCGTCCAGGTTGCTGATGCCGTAGTACACCAGGCCAATGACCCCGACGACCACGATGAGAACCAGAATTCCGATTACTTTAGCGGCTTTCATTACAAGGCTCCTTCCGTAATTTCCCGCAATGGTAAGCATTTTTATCGGGGCCGTCGAGGCGGTGCAAAGTGCACAGGTTCGCGTTGTTTGGATCGAGCGGGGTCGTTGATGCGGTTAATTGTCGCGAAAGTAACTGAGCGGCATCTTCTCGGTAATCATGCCCACCGGCTTTTGGCCGTGATGGACCAGGTAACACCGGGAAAGAAACAGGTCATCGTCGGCGTCGGGAAAGTACCGCACCAGGTCGGGCCGGCTCTCCACACCGCGATCGATCAGCTCCCGGAACATTTCCAGGCGCGCTTCTTTCCAAAGCAGCCCTATCGGGGTGTCGGTGTGCAACAGTTGTTGTTGCAGTTCGGCGGACATGCGCTCAATCACGAAAAAGGATTCAGCGTACAGATAGTGTCTGGCCGCGCCGCTGAGAAGGACGACCCGCTTGAGCAGGCGGGCAGGCGCCGGCAGCGCCAGTCGGCGCGGTTGATCGCTCAGCAGGACCTCCTGGTTCAGCTTGCTGATCCGAATGGTTTCGCCGGAGAAGAGCGCGATCAGGTCGGTGACGGTACCGTCGGTGGTAAGAAAGATTTTCTGCTTCAGGCTAAGGCGGGCGAAGTCGTCGCTCATGAGGGAACTCGGGGTTGTGAACTGCGGCGCGCCAGTATACCTGCACTGCCACTATACCCGCACTGATGTTCCGTGCTCCGTCGTCAGTCCTCGCCGGCGTCCGCCATCCCCAACTCTTTCAGCTTGCGTGTGAGCGTGTTGCGCCCCCAGCCGAGCAGGTTGGCGGCGTCGCGCTTGCGACCCGCTGTGTGCTTCAGTGCGGTTTCGATCAACGAGCGCTCGAAGGTGGGTACTGCCTCGGACAGGATATCCTGCTGCCCGCGGGCCAGGGCCTGATCCGCCCACATTCGCAGCGCATTGTCCCATTCGCTGCCGTTGCTGGTGATTTCCCCTCTTTCCAGCAACTCCGGCGGCAGGTCTTCCAGATGCACTTCACGCCCCGCGGCCATTACGGTCAGCCAGCGGCAGGTGTTCTCCAGCTGGCGCACGTTGCCGGGCCAGGCCAGACTGCACAGATAGTTTTCCGTGGCGGGAAGCAGGACCTTCGGCTCCACGCTCAATTCGGCGGCGGCCAGGTGAAAGAAATGCTTCGCCAGCTTGGGGATGTCCTCCGCCCGGTCCGCAAGCCTGGGAATGTGGATGCGAATCACGTTCAGCCGGTGGAACAGATCCTCCCGGAAACGATTGTCATCCACCAGCCGTTCCAGGTTCTGGTGGGTCGCGGCAATGATGCGTACGTCCACCTTGATGGGGGTGTGGCCGCCCACCCGGTAGAACTCCCCATCGGCCAGTACCCGCAGCAACCGGGTCTGAGTCTCCGCGGGCATGTCGCCGATCTCGTCCAGAAACAGCGTGCCCCCGTTGGCCTGTTCAAAGCGCCCGGTGCGCTGGGCACCGGCACCGGTGAACGCGCCTTTTTCGTGGCCAAAGAGCTCGGATTCAATCAGATCCCGGGGGATCGCCGCCATGTTCAGGGCAATGAAAGGATTGTGCCGGCGGGGGCTGTGGTTGTGCAGGGCGCGCGCGACCAGTTCCTTTCCCGTGCCGGACTCGCCGTTGATCAGTACAGTGATGTTGGATTGAGACAGGCGGCCGATCGCGCGAAACACCTCCTGCATGGCCGGTGCTTCCCCGATGATTTCACCGCCCACATCCGGCTCGTCGGGAATGCTGCCGTAGCGCTGTTCCCGCGCGTGGGCAAGGGCGCGGTGGGCGACGGCCAGGGCCTCATCCACGTCGAAGGGCTTCGGCAGGTATTCGAAGGCACCGCCCTGGTAGGCCGCTACCGCGCTGTCCAGATCCGAATGGGCCGTCATGATAATGACCGGAATGCCGGGGTGGTCGCGATGCAGGAGCTGGAGAAACTCCAGGCCGTCCATTCCCGGCATGCGGATGTCGCAGATGACGGCGCCGGGAGCCTGGCTGCGCAACTGCAGGCGCGCGCGATCCCCGCTTTCGAAACTCCGGGTTTGGATGCCCGCCTGGTTCAGTGCTTTTTCGAGCACCCAGCGAATGGAGCGGTCGTCGTCGATGATCCACAGTTGATTCAGTTTCTGCATAGCTGGCTTCCGTCCTTCAGCCCGCCCGGCGGCGGACTGTTGATCGATTGGGCTGTTGCTTGCCGGGCTGTGGGTGAATGGGCTGCGCCTGGATGGGGATGTAAATGGAGAATTCGGTGCGTCCGGGTTCGCTGCGGCAGGCGATCAGCCCCAGGTGCTGACTGATGAGCTGCTGGGAGATCGCCAGCCCGAGCCCGGTTCCTTTGGCGCGGCCGGAGATCATGGGGTAGAAGATCTCCTCCACAATCTCGGCGGGTATTCCCGGCCCGTTGTCGATCACATCCACCCGGCACACCAGCGGATGGTGGAAGCGGCCGATGGTAAATTGGCGCTGGACGCGGGTGCGGATGCGGATCTCGCCCTGCGACACCATGCCCGCGTCTTCCAGCGCCTCCCAGGCGTTGCGGGCCACGTTCAGAATGGCCTGAATCAGCTGCTCCTTATCGCCGGGCAGCAATGGAATGCTGGGATCGTAGTCGCGGTCCACTTTCAGTAACCCCCCGGATTCCGCGCGTATCACCGCAGCAACCCGTTCGGTGACCTCATGGATATTGATCTCTTCCAGTTCCGCCGGCTGATGGGGGCCGAGCATCTTGTCCACCAGCTTACGCAGCCGGTCCGCTTCCTGAATGATGATCTGGGTATATTCTTCCAGGGTGCGGTCCGGCAGTTCGCGGGCCAGCAACTGGGCCGCGCCGCGGATTCCGCCCAAGGGGTTCTTGATCTCGTGCGCCATCCCCCGCACCAGGTTGCGGGTGGTCTCCTGGGCGGCGGTGGTCGCCTCCTCCCGGCTGATGCGGAGCAGGCGGTCCAGGTGTTGCGCTTCGACCAGCAGGCCGGCGCCGTGCCCCAGGGGGCTCACGGAATAGTCCACTGTCAGGCTCTGACCCGTTGGCAGATGCCAGCGGACCTGCCGCTTGGTATAGATGTGCTGAAACTGCGCCGCGTCGCGCATGGCTTCCAGAGCGCGTTCGCTCTCAAAGAAGCAATCCACCAGAGGCGAGCCGCTGGCCTGCTCACAACTGACGCCGAGCAGGGCTTCGGCCGCCGGATTGATGTAATGGACCAGCAGTTTCTCATCGACCAGCAATACGGCGCTGGTGAGGTTTTCGAAGAGCAATCTGAAATCGATTTCCGGGCGCATGGGCTCGTCCTACTGCGTGTATTTCCACATTTGCAAGAAGCAAACCAAAACTCAGCAGGGCCGGGAGCCCAGTAATGGCGGGGAGGTGGGAAAGAAAGTCTAGCAGACCAACCGGAGGGGTGCACCAAAGTGGTGCATTTAGGCGCCCTCTTGGTGCGTGTGCGAGACGTTGGGGCGTTGAAGCGGTGCGCTCAGGTCAGCGAGCGACGCTTGGACGGTGCACGTGGATCTGCACCGGCTCCGACTCAGCCAGGATTTCGCCCTCCCGGCTCACGACGCGGGCCTGAACCAGGTGGGTACCGCGCACCACGATGTTCTCGAGGCGGGTGCCAGGAAGGGGCGCGCCATTGTCCGTGATCTGCAGGTTGTGGTTGGGTTTGAGCGCGGGTTCCACCGCGACCTGGACCTCAACGCTCCGGACACCGGGATTCACGTGGAAATCATTGGGGGGGTAGGTTATGCGCAGTTGGTAATCGGTGGGCGCAGGCTCTTCCTCGCGGGGTGGGCGGTCCACGGTCGGTGCGGCCGGAAGCCGGTTCGATTCCTTCACCTCTACCTTGTCGGCCTGCTTCCCTCTTGGCGGTGAGTCCGTAAACGTGACCCGGCCCTGTTCATCCACCACCCGGTACACCTCTGCGCTCCACGCGGAGATGGCGAGCAGGAGCAGCAGTACGCCAGAGAGTCTGGATAAGGTTCCGAACCGATAGTGTCTCACTGATCACCTCTTACTCAGCATGGATGCCGTTCCCTAGTTTAGCGGTTGCGCCTTCCGTGAGCGAGCACAGAGCGCCGCTGCTGTGGACCCGTACAAATCAGAAGCACAAAAAAGCCCGGCTGCCGGCAGCCGGGCTTCATGGAGTCACTCGAGCGGTTTAAACGCTGTAGTAAAGGTCGAACTCCACGGGGTGAGTGGTCATTTGCAGTCGTTCCACTTCGCTCTGCTTGAGCTTGATGTAGGCATCGATCACGTCGTCCGTGAAGACTCCGCCTTCCTTCAGGAACTCCCGGTCCGCGTCCAGGGAGCGCAAAGCCTCGTCCAGGCTGGTGCACACGGTGGGAATTTCCCGCGCCTCTTCCGGCGGCAGGTCGTAAAGATCCTTGTCCGCCGGATCGCCGGGGTGAATCTTGTTCTTGATGCCGTCCAGACCCGCCATCAAATAGGCGGCAAAGCACAGGTAGGGGTTGGCGGTGTTGTCGCCGAAGCGCACTTCGATGCGCTTGCCCTTGGGGCTGGATACATAGGGGATGCGAATCGAGGCAGAGCGGTTGCGGGCGGAGTACGCCAGCATTACCGGCGCTTCGAAGCCGGGAACCAGTCGCTTGTAGGAGTTGGTGGACGCATTGCTGAAGGCGTTCAGGGCCTTGGCGTGCTTGATGATGCCACCGATGTAGTACAGGGCCAGCTCGGACATGCCGTGGTAGGCGTCGCCTGCAAACTGGTTGACGCCGTCCTTACTGAAGGACATGTGCACGTGCATACCGCTGCCATTATCGCCCACCAGCGGCTTGGGCATGAAGGTCGCGGTCTTGCCGTAGGCGTGAGCGACGTTGTGAATACAGTATTTAAGGATCTGCACCTCGTCCGCCTTCTTCACCAGGGTGTTGGCGCCAACGCCGATTTCACACTGGCCGGCGGTGCCCACTTCGTGGTGATGCACTTCCACCACCAGGCCCATTTGCTCCAGGGCGTTACACATGGCCGCGCGCAGGTCATGGAGCGAGTCCACGGGCGGCACCGGGAAGTAGCCGCCCTTGACTCCCGGGCGGTGACCCATGTTGCCTTCCTCATAGTTGTGCTCGGAGGCCCAGGCCGCCTCTTCAGACATGATCTTGTAGAAGGCCCCGGCCATGGTTGCGCCCCACTTGATGTCGTCGAACACGAAGAATTCGTTCTCCGGGCCGAAAAGAGCCTTGTCGCCGAGGCCGGATGCGGCGAGGTAGTTCTCGGCGCGCTGGGCGATTGAACGCGGGTCGCGTTCATAACCCTGCATGGTGGCGGGGTCGACGATGTTGCAGCGGACGATAACAGTGGGCTCGTCGGTGAATGGATCGAGTACCGCGCTGCTGTCATCCGGCATCAGGATCATGTCGGACTCCTGAATGCCCTTCCAGCCGGCGATAGAGGAGCCGTCGAACATTTTGCCGTCTTCGAAGAAGCTGTCATCCACCACAGTGGCAGGCATGGATACATGCTGCTCCTTCCCCTTCGTGTCGGTGAACCGCAGATCCACCCACTGTACGTCGTTGTCGTTGATTAGTTGCAGAGTTTTCTCTGACATGGATCCTCCAGGATGGCCGCGGCCACAGATTTGACTTGATTTGGTGTGTCACTGACGGATGCCGCCCGGGCGCTCCGTCTTCCATTCGAGCGAGAAGCGTGATCACCTGTGCGAGACGCCTAAATCACCATTTGCAAAATGTTTGCCAAAGCCGCGTATCAGCCAGAGCTCGCGCGCAGCAAGGGATTTCCACTTATACAGCAGGGGCCGCGACCTACATCGTGCACCAAAATGAAGCATTTGCGGCGCCACGGCGTCATTATGGTGCGTCCATCCGGATACGGAGCCTATCTGCTGCGCTTTTGGCGCCCGAGACGGTCCGGGCTGCGCCCGGGCGGGGATATCTCTATAATTCGGGCCCCACATTGCTCCACACAGGTTCCAACGCTTCATGCATTTCGTTGTTAAGTACTTCCCTGAAATTACCATTAAAAGTCCTCCGGTGCGCAAACGGCTCATCAAGCAGCTGCAGCGCAACCTGTCGCGCCTGCTCGGCGAGGTGGACCGGGAGCTGAAGGTACGCCGAACCTGGGACCGGATGGATATCGGAGTTCCCGACGACCGCCCCGCGACGGTCGCCCGCGTCAGCGAAGTTCTCGCCAATACCCCGGGCATCGCCTATTTCGCTGAAGCTCGACTGGTGGAATTTACGGATCTGGAAGACCTGGGCGCGAAGGTGCTCGCCATCCGCGGCGCGGAGCTGGACGGCAAGTCTTTCTGCGTTCGCGCCAAACGCTCCGGCAAGCACGACTTCAACTCCATGGATGTGGAGCGGCACGTGGGTGCCGCTCTGAACCGGGGCGTGGACAGCGCCCGGGTCCAGCTCAAGGACCCGCAAGTGACCGTCCGGGTGGAGGTGGTGGACGAGCACTGCTACGTGCTGCTGAACCATCGCCCCGGGCTGGGCGGCTTCCCTCTGGGTACCCAGGATGCAGTGCTTTCCCTGGTGTCCGGCGGCTTCGATTCCACGGTGGCCAGTTATATGACCGCCAAACGGGGTCTGCTCACCCACTTCTGTTTCTTCAACCTGGGCGGGCGCGCCCACGAGCTTGGGGTGAAAGAGGTGAGTTACTACCTGTGGCAGAAATACGGCGCGTCCCACGACGTAAAGTTCGTCACCGTACCTTTCGAGGGGGTGGTGAGTGAAATCATGTCCACCATCCACCACTCCCAGATGGGCGTCATCCTCAAGCGCATGATGCTGCGGGTGGCCAGCCGGGTTGCCGAGGAGATGAGCATTCAGGCCCTGGTCACCGGGGAAAGCGTGGCCCAGGTGTCCAGCCAGACACTGGCCAACCTGAGCGTCATTGACGCGGTCACCGATACCCTGGTGCTGCGCCCGCTGGTTACCATGGACAAGAGCGACATCATCACTCTCTCCCGCAAGATCGGAACCGAGGAATTTGCCGCCAGCATGCCCGAGTACTGCGGGGTCATTTCCCAGAAGCCCACCACCCGGGCCACGCTGGCGCGGGTCGAACGGGAAGAGGCGAACTTCGACTGGGACAAGCTCGAGTCGGCCTTCCAGCAGCGGCAATCGTTGCCCATCTCTGCAGTCGCGCAGCAGAGTATGGTGGAGGACAAGGAGGTGCCGGTGGTGGACACTGTGGATAGCGGGTCGGTGGTCATCGACATCCGGCATCCGAACGAGCAGGAGCAACAGCCGCTGGACATTGCGGACGTCATGAAGATTCCGTTCTACGAGCTCACTAGCCGATTCCCGGGCCTGGATGGGTCGGTCTGCTACCTGCTTTACTGCGACAAGGGCGTGATGAGCCAATTGCACGCCGCTCATCTGCAGGACGCCGGTTACAGCAATGTGGGCGTTTATCGTCCCGCAGGCTGATTGCGGTTTCCGACCGCCCTACGGCGACGGTGCCCGGGGACCACTCGCCCGCCGACGCACCCGTTGGGAAATCAGCGGGTGCCGGAGTTCCCGGGAGCAGGTACACTCTTGCTCAGTAATGATTGGCGGCCTGCGGGCCCCGGTCTGACGCCGCACGACTCGCCGCACCGGTTTGCCCGACCGCGCTGCGAACCAGTGCAATAACAACATTTGGACGTTTCTGCGCGCTGCTCGGCATGGGTCTACGGAAAAAACTACTGCTGCTGTGGTTTGTCCTGCTGCTATCGCCTCTGGCGATTCTCGGCAGTATCGGTTACGTCTACATCGACGCCCAACTGCGCCAGGATGCGCTGGATTACCAGACCGATCTTCTTCACTCCGTTTCATCCGTTGCCGGAATCTATTTCACCCTCCTGCGGGAGGGCAGTCGCCGCACCGCAGCCCGCTCCGAGCTGAGCGCCTTCGTCAGCGGCAGTCCCGGGGATGGACAGACGGCTACCGCGATTCTGCGCCGGCAACTGGATCGCAATCCGGCAGCCCAGGCCTATTGGGTGCTCAAGGGGGACCAGGCCCTGCTGACCGTTGGACGCTCCGGGCTCAGCCTTCCGGTGAGTCCCGAAGCCCTGGCCCGCCCCCAGGGTGACCAGCCCCACATCCAGTTCCTCCCCGCGGCGGGTGAAGCCGGTGGTTACATGGTTTCAGTCGCGCCGATTCCCGGAGGGTCAGCCGAGGGCCGGCCCGCCTTCCTGGCCGTTTTTGCCTCGTATGCTGCGCTGGAACGGCTGGTGGCATCCCGACCGACACGGGAGGCCCAGCTGCTGCTGGTGGACCGGGGCGGCAACGTGCTCACCCAGCGCGACGCCATCGATTTCCCCCGCCTGCCGGACTTTGCCCAACTGGTTCCTGGCGAGGAGGTCCGGGGCCGGGTCGCCGATAATTTCCGCCTCCGTGGCAAGCAATATCTGCTGGCCATGAACCGCCTGAGTGATGACTTCTGGCTGGTCTCCCTGACGGACAAGGCGGAAATATTCGCCAACAAGCGGCCGTACATCGTCATCTTCGTGACTGCGCTCGGATTGACGCTCATCCTTTCGGGAGCTGTTTTCACTCTGGTGGTGGATGACATCGCCATCAAGCCCGTGCAGAAACTCATTCGCGCCACACGGCAGATAGCCAAGGGCGATCTGAATCCGGAGCTGGATATCCGCAGCGACGACGAGCTGGGCGAGCTGGCCCTGTCCTTTCGGCAAATGGGCCGGCAGCTCTACCACACCAGCCGCCGTATCCGTCAGCTTGCCTATTTCGATTCCCTGACCCAGTTGCCGAATCGCACCACCTTGCGGGAGACCCTGAGTCGTCTGCTGGCCCAGAGCGATCGGGCGAACTGGAAAATCGCTGTCCTGTTCATCGATCTGGATGATTTCAAGAAGGTGAACGACCGGCTGGGCCACGAGGCCGGTGACGAGCTGCTGATTCAGATTTCCCAGCGGCTGAAGGACCGCCTTCGGCAGGCGGATCTGTTGTTTGGACACGCCGGGGTGGTCTCGGTGGATCAACTCATCAGCCGCAGGGGCGGCGATGAATTCAACGCGATCCTGACCTGCATCCGGGCTGCCCACGACGCGGCAGTGGTGGCCGAGCGAATCATCCAGGATCTCAACGAACCCTTCGTGGTTCACCAAAGCGAAATCCACGTGGGGGCCAGCGTTGGCATCGCACTGTTCCCCGATGACGGCACTGACGCCGATACGCTGCTGCGCAACGCGGACCTGGCCATGTATGAAGCCAAGGCCAAGGGCAAGAACAATTACCACATCTTCACTTCCGCGATAAATGACCAGGTTCATCAGCGGCTCGCCCTGGAAAACTCCCTCCAGGCGGCCATGGTGCACAGCCAGTTCCGCCTGTACTACCAACCCAAGGTGAGCCTGGTGGACATGAGTCCGGTGGGCTTCGAGGCGCTAGTGCGCTGGCAGCACCCCGAGCAGGGAGTGATTCTGCCCAGCCATTTCATTCCCGTGGCGGAAGAGAGCAACCTCATTCGCGACATCGGCAACTGGGTGCTGGCGGAATCCATGCAGCAGATTCAGCTCTGGGACCGACTGCTGCCCAGACATCTGCGCATCGCCATCAATATCTCCGCCCGCCAACTGGCGCAAACAGACCTGGTGGATCAACTGCGCATGATGATCGAGCACTTCGCCATCTCCCCCCAGCGCCTGGAGATTGAATTGACCGAAACCAGTGTGCTCCAGGACGAGGCCATGGCCGTGCAGCATCTGAGCGATCTGCGCGCCCTGGGGGTGGAGATCAGTCTCGACGATTTCGGCACTGGTTACTCGTCCCTGAGTTTCCTGCGCAAGCTGCCCATCGATACCGTCAAGATTGACCGCAGTTTTACCGCCAATGTGGTTCAGAACAGCGAGGCGCGGGCCATCGTCATCTCCCTTCTCAAACTCTGCAAGGAGCTGAACGTCAAAACCATTGCCGAGGGCATCGAGACCACGGAACAGCTCCAGTTCCTAATGGAGCACGGCTGCGATCAGGGGCAGGGCTTCCTGTTCTCGCGCCCCCTGCCCAGTCATGAAGTCCTGGCCTTCCTGGAAAAGCCCAGTTACCTGGCCCTGTCCTGACCGGCTTCGCAAACGGTCGACCTCAAGCCAGTCAGCCGGCCGGAAAAGGAGTTGTTTAGATTTTGGCCGGCCGCAGGTATAATCCCGCCCCCATTTTTTTGAAACCTGCCGCGTTCACCCCCGCCCGCAGTTCCTGAATTCGCCATTCTTTAGAGGTCCCTTTGTGATCGAGAAGCTCCGCAATATTGCCATCATTGCCCACGTTGACCATGGCAAAACCACCCTGGTGGACAAACTCCTGCAACAGTCCGGTACCCTGGATCGAAAGAGCCAGAGCTCCGAGCGAATCATGGACTCCAACGACCAGGAGAAAGAGCGGGGGATTACCATTCTCGCCAAGAACACCGCCATCGCCTGGAACGGCTACCACATCAATATTGTGGACACTCCCGGGCACGCCGACTTCGGTGGTGAAGTGGAGCGGGTGCTCTCCATGGTGGACTCGGTTCTGCTGCTGGTGGACGCGGTGGACGGACCCATGCCGCAGACCCGTTTCGTGACCGCCAAGGCGTTTGAAAAAGGCCTCAAGCCGATTGTGGTGATCAACAAGGTGGACCGGGAAGGCGCACGCCCGCACTGGGTCATGGATCAGGTTTTCGATCTGTTCGACCGGCTGGGCGCCACCGACGAACAGCTGGATTTCCCGGTAATTTACGCCTCCGCCCTCAACGGCATCGCCGGTTATGAAGCCGAGGAAATGCAGCCGGACATGACCCCCTTGTTCGAAATGATCGTGGAGCGGGTATCGCCTCCCGACGTGGACGTGGACGGCCCCTTCCAGATGCAGATCAGTGCTCTGGATTACAGCAGCTATGTCGGCGTCATCGGCATCGGCCGGATCAAGCGCGGCGCAGTTGCGCCCAGCTCTCCGGTCACGGTGGTGGACAAGGATGGCAAACAGCGCAAAGCGCGGGTGCTGAAAGTGATGGGGCACCTGGGGCTGGAGCGGGTCGAAATGGAGAAGGCCCGTGCCGGGGACATCGTGTGTGTGACCGGCATCGAGGATGTACACATCTCCGATACCGTATGCGACCCGGAGCACCCCGAGGCCCTGCCGCCCCTCAGCGTCGACGAACCCACCGTGAGTGTCACCTTTCAGGTCAACGATTCTCCATTCGCAGGCCAGGACGGCAAATACATCACTTCGCGCAACATCCGGGACCGCCTGGAACAGGAGCTCCTGCACAACGTAGCGTTGCGGGTGGAACAAGGGGACTCGGCCGACAAGTTCATTGTGTCCGGTCGCGGCGAGCTGCATCTGTCGGTCCTGATCGAAACCATGCGCCGCGAGGGCTTCGAGCTGGGCATTTCCCGGCCTGAAGTGGTTCAGAAGGAGATCGACGGCGAGATGTGCGAGCCCTTCGAAGAGGTGGTGGTGGACATCGAGGAGCAGCACCAGGGCTCGGTGATGGAGGAGCTCGGTCAGCGCAAGGCGGACCTGCGAAACATGCAGCCGGACGGCAAGGGAAGGGTGAAGCTCGAGTTTGTCATGCCGTCCCGGGGATTGATCGGCTTTCGATCGCTGTTCCTGACCCTGACTTCAGGCTCCGGCATCATGACCACGGTGTTCGACCACTATGGACCTGTCAAAGTCGGTGAGGTCGCCAAGCGTCAGAATGGCGTGCTGGTGTCCATGGTCAAGGGCAAAACCCTGGGCTACGCCTTGTTCAACCTTCAGGAGCGGGGCCGGTTGTTCGTGGGGCCGGGCGTGGACGTGTACGAAGGACAGATCGTCGGTCTGCATTCCCGCGGCAACGACCTGGTGGTGAATCCCACCAAGGCCAAGCAGTTGACCAACGTGCGCGCCTCCGGCAGCGATGAGAACATCATCCTCACCCCGCCGGTGCGTCACAGTCTTGAGCAGGCCATGGAGTTCATCGAAACCGATGAACTGGTGGAGGTGACTCCCAACCACATTCGTCTGCGCAAAAAACTGTTGACCGAGAACGAGCGCAAACGCGCGAAGAACTGATGATTGACCGCCCGGCTGCTTTCTCTCGGCAGCCGGGTGGACACCTGAGCTAAGCAGAGGCCGCTGCCGCGCATTCGTTGTGGCTGGGGCAGCTGATCAGATGGTCGTTCACCATTCCCGTTGCCTGCATGTGGGCGTAGCAGATGGTGGTGCCCACAAAACTGAAACCTTTTCGCTTCAATTCCTTGCTGAGTGCATCGGAGACGGGTGTGGACGCAGGCACCTGGTCGAGACTGCGCCAGCGGTTTTGCACCGGCACGCCGTCCACAAACTGCCAGAGGAAATCGCTGAAGCGAGTGCCGCCTTCCCGAAGGTCCAGATAGGCCCGGGCATTCCTGATCGCGCTCTCGATCTTCCGACGGTTGCGGATGATCCCGGAATTTTCGAGCAGTGCTGCGATGTTCTCGTCTGTGTAGCGGGCGATCTTTTCCGGATCGAAGTTATCGAAGGCCTGGCGGTAGGCTTCCCGCTTGCGCAGCACCGTGATCCATGAGAGTCCCGCCTGCGCGCCTTCAAGCAGCAAAAACTCGAACAGCGTGCGGTCGTCGAATAATGGCCGGCCCCATTCGGTGTCGTGATAGGTGATGTACAGCGCATCCCCGTGACACCAGCCGCAGCGGGGGTCGCCGGAGGGGACGCCGCCTTCGCGGGCCGGCTCGGGCTGATGATTGTGAGGGCTTGCTGGCGAATGGTCCGTCGTCATGTTTTTGCCTTTTCGGGGGTCGGCGGTTTCAGGCGATGGTAAATCGCCGCGTTGCCCCGGGCAAGGTAAGGGACGCCGGCGAACGGGACGTGCATCCCGATCCGGTTGCATCGCACCATGGGTGTACCTACCATGGTCCTTTTCGCAGGCGAAAGGGGAGC
Source organism: Gilvimarinus sp. F26214L (assembly GCF_054401055.1). NCBI lineage: Bacteria > Pseudomonadati > Pseudomonadota > Gammaproteobacteria > Cellvibrionales > Cellvibrionaceae > Gilvimarinus > Gilvimarinus sp. F26214L. Next base: position 264,127 of record NZ_JBTIYG010000002.1, read on the forward strand.
AGGTGCATCCTTTGGCTGGGTTCCCCGGCCGCCGGCATACATTTGCCAGGCCTGAACCCATGCTGATTCTGTATCCGGACATCAAGCCCTTTCGAACGCGACGCCTGAAAGTCGATCCCGTCCACACCCTCTACGTCGAACAAAGCGGCAACCCCGAAGGCATCCCGGTGCTCTTCGTGCACGGCGGCCCGGGTGGCGGCTGCTCCAAGCAGGATCGATGCTTCTTCGATCCGGAGAAGTACCACATCATCCTTTTCGACCAGCGCGGCAGCGGGCGTTCCACACCCCACGCAGAGCTGCGCGACAACACCACCCAGGCCCTCATCGAGGACATGGAGAAAATCCGCAAGGAGCTGAAGCTTGAGCGCTGGCTGCTCTTCGGCGGGTCCTGGGGTTCCACTCTGAGCCTGCTTTATGCCCAGGCCCATCCCCAACGGGTTCTCGGCCTGATATTGCGGGGGGTCTTTCTCTGTCGCCGGCGGGATCTGGACTGGTTCTATCAGGGTGGGGCCAGCCATCTGTTTCCCGACTATTGGGAGGACTTCCAGGCCCCCATACCCGAGGAGGAGCGGGGCGACATGATCACTGCCTACTACCGTCGCCTGACCGGTTCCAACGAGCTGGCAAAAATGGGGGCGGCCAAGGCCTGGTCGCTCTGGGAGGGCCATTGCTCCACTCTGCGGCCCTGCCATGAAGTGGTGGAGTCCTTCGCCGACCCGCACCGGGCTCTCGCCCTGGCGTGCATCGAGGCCCATTACTTTGTGAATAACGTATTTATCGACGAAGGCCAGATCATCAAACAGGCGGATCGCCTCCAGGGGATTCCCGGCATTATTGTCCATGGCCGGTATGACACCGTATGCCCCCTGGATAACGCCTTTGCTCTCCATCGGGTCTGGCACGAGTCGGAGTTACACATTATCCGGGACGCCGGCCATGCTTCCCGGGAGCCCAGTATCGTGGACGCACTGGTCCGCGCGACCCGGGACATGGCGTTTCGCTTTGAAGGGGACTACCTGACCCGCGCCTGACGAGCCCGGTGTCGGTCAGCTTCCGCGACTGCCCGCTTGAGCCGGTGCCTCGTTCTTTTTCAACCGCTGGATTCCGCCGCAGGCTCGACTGAGCACGGCCCCGGACCGCGTTTCGCCCTATAATGGCAGGCTTTGAACGCCAGGGGGACGAATGAGAGGGTTGCTGCAACGGGTATCCCAAGCCGAGGTGCAGGTTGAGGGTCGGAGCGTGGGCGCCATCGGTCGCGGCCTGCTGGTTTTTCTCGGTGTAGAAAAGGGGGATGGCGAGGAGCAGGCGGACAAGCTGCTCCACAAACTGGTGAACTACCGGGTATTCCCTGATTCCGAAGGCAAGATGAACCTTAGCCTGCTGGACGTGCAAGGCGGAATACTGGTGGTCTCCCAGTTCACCCTTGCGGCCGACACCGGCCGCGGCCTGCGACCCAGCTTTTCATCCGCCGCTCCGCCTGCGGAAGCGGAGCGCCTCTACGAGCTTTTCCTCGAGAAGCTTGCTGCGCTCCGGGAACAGGGGCTGCAGGTGGCCAGCGGCCGATTTGCGGCGGACATGCAGGTTTCCCTGATCAACGACGGCCCCGTCACCTTCCTTCTGAGCGCCTGATGTCCATGGTTCAGGATGAGCCACCCCTTCGCCGGAAATTGCGCTTAAATTTCCCTGGATAGGTGATAGAATGCGCGCCCCTGGGGCGGACTTTTGCCGCGCGAGTACCTTGCCAGCGCTCCGGGTCACCGGTGGAGCGTCCCGCCGATAGCACAAGCCCGACGCATTAGAAGAGTTTGAGGAGAGTTCGATGGAACCCATTTCCGCCGCTTTGACCGCCTTCGGCATTGCGATCCTGCTGATCAGCTGGGGCATGATGCTGATTACTTCATTCAAAGAAGACATGACCTGGGGCTTGAGCACCCTGTTCCTGCCGCCCCTCTCCTACCTGTACGGGCTGTTCCAGTGGTCCAAAGCCAAGGAGCCCATTCTGGCGGCCGTGCTTGGCCTCGTATTGCTGATTCTCGCCTGAGAACCTTCTCCTGGTCTGTGGGACGTCCTGTGCCGCAGACCTTAGCGCAGCAGCGGCACCAGTGATCTGTTGAACAGCCTGTCCTGGACTTTCGATAACGTACAGACCGCGACCCCCTGCGCCTGACCAAGCACCCAGGTATTCGATCACCGGGCCGAACGTCCCCGTTCGGCCCGGCAGGTTGTCGCTAGATCCTTTTCCTGGTCAACTAGCTAGTCCGCCGGCTGCTCCATGGGTTTTACCCAGCGACCGAAGAAGATTCCCACCTCGAACAACAGCCACATGGGCAGCGCCAACAGCGTCTGCGAGATGATATCCGGCGGCGTCAGGAACATGCCCAGCACAAAGCAGACAATGACCACGTAGGGTCGTTTGCGAGCCAATCCCTCCGGGCTGATAACGCCTGCCCAGATCAACAGAACAGTGGCCACTGGTGTTTCGAAGGCCAGACCGAAGGCGAAGGAAATCATCAGCACAAAGCTGAGGTAGGCGTTGATGTCGGGAGCCACTTCGATACCACCCGGAGCAATGCTGGTGAAAAAACCGAAGATCAGCGGAAACACCACGAAGTAGGCGAAGGCCACGCCCGCGTAGAAAAGCAGCACACTGGACACGAACAGCGGGATCGCCACCCGTTTTTCCTGCCGGTAGAGCGCGGGGGCGATAAAGCCCCAGACCTGATAAAGAATGAAGGGCATGGCCAGAAAAAAGGACACATAGAGCGTCAGCTTGAACGGCGCCAGGAAGGGCGAGGCCACTTCGAAGGCGATCATCTGGGCCCCTTCCGGAAGCACCTTCTGCATGGGCGTGGCGACGAAGGTGTAGATCTCGGGGGCGAAGTAGACCAGGCACAGAAACACGACCAGAACCGCCAGCAGACAGCGCAGCAGGCGATCGCGCAACTCTTTCAGATGGGCAACGAGGGGCAACTCCACGTCGTCGCTTTGCTTGTTTTCGGCGGATTGGGTCATCGGGGTCAGGTTTTCTTCTCGCCCCCGGCTTCGGGTTGATCAGCCGGTGTTGATTCTGGAGTTGCGGGTGATTGCGGGCGGCCCGGTTCCGTCCCTGTCGGATCCTCGGGTTTGTCGGCGTCGGCCATGGCTCCGTCGGCTTTGGCTCTATTGCCGCTGGTAGGATACAGCTCGCTCTCCAGCGCGATGTCTTCTTCCAGAGTCCGGTCCACCTCGCCGCGGAGCTTTTCCAGGTTCTGCATCACTTCTTCGTTGTGCAGCTCCCGGCGAATATCGTCGGCACCGATCTGTTGTTCGATTTCCCGACGTGTTTCCCGCAAGCTGCGTTTGAACCGGCCGATCCACAAGGTCACGGTGCGGACCGCTTCGGGCATGCGCTCGGGCCCCAGCACCAGCAGGGTGATGGTGGCGATAACAAGCAGTTCGGTAAAGCCGACGTCAAACACGGATTATTTTTCCTGCTTGACCTTGTCTGCTTCGCTGTCCACCACTCGTTCCTGAGTTCCGTCTGCGGTTTTGTGCTCCACCGCCGGGTCCTCTGTTGAAGAGGCGTTCTCGTCCTCGTTCAGGCCCTTTTTGAAGCTCTTGATGGCCCCCCCCAGATCGCCGCCAATGTTGCGCAGGCGCTTGGTGCCGAAGATCAGCACCACGATCGCGAGGATGATAAGCAATTGCCAGATACTGATGCCGCCTAAACCCATACTGTGTACTCCGCGTGTGCGTGTTCGTAATCAACCGGCCCTCAGGTACTGCGCGAGGCCTTCTCTTCTATTCCCGACCGACCAAAGCGCCGCTGCAATTCCGCCAGAACGGCCTCGTGGGATTCCCCCAGGTGAGAGAGCATCACCATACAATGAAACCACAGGTCTGCAGTTTCAGCGATCAGTTCACGGCCGTCGCCGCTACGCTCGGCATCCTTGGCGGCAAGCAGTGTTTCCGTGCACTCTTCCCCAACCTTTTCGAGGATCTTGTTCAGGCCCTTTCGGTGCAGACTGGCCACGTAGGAGCTGCCGTCCTCCCCGGTCTGCTTGCGGGTTTCCAGCAACGCGGCCAGTTCTGTCAGCGTATCGCTCATGTCGCTTGTATACCTCGAGAGTAACTGCGGCTTCCGACACTGTCGGCGGATTCAGCGGCGGGTGAAGGAACGGGGCGCAAGAGCCGCCGTTGTCCGCCCGCTAGTAGATTTCGGCCGGGTCCTTTATCACTGGCTCAACCGTATCCCATTGCCCGTCCCGGAGCACCCGGTAGAAGCAGGAACTACGGCCAGTATGACACGCTACGCCGCCAACCTGTTCAACCTGCAGAATGATGGCATCGGCGTCGCAATCCAGTTGAATCTCGTGAACCTGTTGAACATGGCCGGAGCTTTCGCCCTTGCGCCACAACCTGTTTCGGGAGCGCGACCAATAGACGGCGCGCCCTTCCGCGGCAGTCTGGCTCAGCGCCTGACGGTTCATCCAGGCCATCATTAAAATGCGACCGCTGGCGGCGTCCTGGGCGATGGCGGGCACCAGACCCTGGTCGTTCCACTGAACGGCGTTGAGAAAGTCGTTGTTGCCGGCTTGCTGATTCACGAGGCTCCCATCAGTTTATTGCGCTGGCATCGGTTTGCTGCCGGCATTGTACTGCCTGGACCAATGCCGTGAGATTCTACCGCAATAGCAGGGCCAATGCGCCAATTACCATCAGCCCCAAAGCGGCGGGAGACAGGCTGTCAGCGGGCAGCCAGTGAGGCACCGACAGGACCAGCCCGGCAGCGAGGGCAAGCATCCCCAGGCGGCCCCGCCGGCGGCTGCGTTCTTCCCTCTGCTGGCGGAGGATGGCCTGGCGGTTTAACTCCCGGGTGCGCTGATCCAGGTCGCTGAGCTGCTCCAGGCTCTGAAACAGCAGGTTGGGAACCTGCGGAAACTTTTCGAGCCACTCGGGGCCGTAGCGGCGCAACTGCGCGGCGAGAGCGCGCGGGTGAAAGCGCTCGTGCAGCCAGCGCTCCAGATAGGGGTGAGCCGTGCGCCAGAGGTCCAGGTCCGGGTAAAGCTGCCGCCCCAGGCCTTCGATGTTGAGCAGCGTCTTCTGCAGCAGCACCAGCTGGGGCTGGACCTCCATGTCGAATTCCCGCGCGGTCTGGAACAGGCTGAACACCACCCGGCCGAAGGAGATGTCCTTCAGGGGTCGTTCGAAGATGGGTTCGCACACGGTGCGCACCGCGGCCTCGAATTCGTTCACGTTGGTGTCTTCCCGGACCCAGCCGCTCATTACGTGCAGTTCGGCCACCATGCGATAGTCGCGGCGGAACATGGCGAGCAGATTGCGCGCGAGGTAATACTGATCCTCCCGGGTGAGCGACCCGACGATGGCCATGTCCACTGCGATATAGCTGGGCCGTTCGGGGGCGCTGGCGTCCACGAAAATATTCCCCGGGTGCATATCCGCATGGAAGAAGTTGTGCTCGAAGACCTGGGAGAAGAAGATTTCCACCCCGCGCTCGGCCAGCAGCTTCATATCCGTGCCCCTGGCTCGCAGGGCTTCCACATCGGTCACAGGTATGCCGTTGATCCGCTCCATGACCATGACCTTGCTGCGTACCAGGGGCCAGTACACGTCCGGTACGTAAAGCAGGGGCGAATGGGAAAAGTTGCGGCGCAGTTGTGACGCGTTGGCGGCTTCCCGCTGCAGGTCCAGCTCGTTGTTGATGGTGTAGCGATATTCCTCTACGACCTCCACCGGGCGCAGGCGCCGGCCATCGGGCAGCACCCGTTGTAACCAGCGGGCGAGGATGAGCATCAGCGCAACGTCCTTGCTGATGACCTTTTCGATGCCGGGTCGAATGGCCTTGACCACCACTTGCTGCCCGTCCGGGAGTACGGCGGCATGGACCTGAGCCACAGAGGCGGATGCCAGCGGATCCCGTTCGAAGTGGGCGAACAGGGTTTCGACGGGGCCGCCCAGCGCTTCTTCAACAATTCCCTGGAATTGCTCGCTGGGAAAGGGTGGCACGTTGTCCTGCAGGCGGTCCAACTCCCCAGCGATGTCCGCAGGTACCAGATCGGGCCGGGTGGACAGCAGCTGACCGAATTTTATGAAGATGGGCCCCAGGTCTTCACACGCTTCCCGCAGGCGCTGGCCGCGCGGCCGGCGCGGCTCCGGCAGAAGGCGCGCCGGCAGAAACAGCATACGCAGCGCCCAGGGGAGCGGGCGTGCCGTAAAGAAGGTGTCCAGGCGATGCTTGATGGCGATGCGGATGATGGCGAACAGGCGCAGGAAAACAGGTAGCGACATTATCGGTTGTTCTTCTCCGCGTTCTGGCTGCGGGCGATCAGGGCATCCAGGCGCGCCGCCAGCCGATCGGTGCCCAGGCGCACCTGGTCCACCTGCTCGTAAAAATGCTCCAGTTCCGCACGGGCGGGTGTGGTGTTCAGCTCCTCGCTGAGATACTCACCGAGCAGCCGCTCAAAACTGCTCTTTCGCCCCCGGACCCACCCGCCCAGGGATCGCAGGGAAGTGGCTCCGCGATGCGCTGCCAGGTCACCGACCACTTCGCTCACTGCGTCCTCCCAATCGATGTCCAGGTTGTGCAGAATGCGCTGCAGTTCCTGCAGGAGTCCGGTGCCGCCGTACACCTCGACGCTCGAGTCGGCCAGGCTGAGGCGTTCGGATCCGAGCAGCGAAGCCAGGGCCACGGGGCTGCCCACCAGCCGTGTTTCCACTTCGCCTTCATGGTGGCTGAGAATCCGAAGGCCCTCTGTATCCGACATGAGGTAGAGCTGAAGTCTCGGGGAACTTACTTCCACTGCTAGGACCCGGCCGCGCAGACGCGTCAGAGCGAGGCGGCTTGCCGGGTCATAACGCAGAGCCCCGTTTACCGCTGCTTCGAGCGCGGCGGCGAGGGCGCTGCTCAGGGTGGGATCGGGCATCAGGGCTTGATCCCCTTGTGCAGAGCGACGATGCCGCCGGTGAGATTGAAATACTCACAGTTGGTGAAACCGGCGTTCTCCATCATGGATTTCAGCGTGTCCTGGTCCGGATGCATGCGAATGGACTCGGCCAGATAGCGATAGCTTTCCGAGTCGTTGGCTACCAGTTTGCCCATGGCCGGCAACACATCGAAGGAATAACGGTCGTAAAGGCTGCTCAGCAGTTTGCTCCGGGGCTTGGAAAACTCCAGCACCAGCAATCGACCGCCGGGTTTGAGGATGCGCTGCATGGACGCGAGTGCACGGTCTTTATCCGTTACGTTGCGCAGGCCAAAGGCGATGGTGATGCAGTCCAGGCTGTTGTCGGCGAATGGCAGAGCCTGGGCATCAGTCTGCAGAAACTCCACGTTGCCGACCACGCCCTTGTCAATCAGCCGGTCGCGACCGACTCGCAGCATGGATTCGTTGATGTCCGCCAGGAACACCTGACCCTCAGCGCCCACCAATCGGGAGAAGGCAATGGACAAATCGCCTGTGCCGCCGGCGATGTCCAGCACTCGCTGGCCCGGCCGGACGGCGGCCACCTCTACGGTAAAGCGCTTCCACAGCCGGTGTACGCCCCCGGACATAAGGTCATTCATGAGGTCGTACCGGGCCGCCACGGAGTGGAAGACTCCCGCGACCTTATCGGCCTTTTCCTCGGTTCTTACCCGTTCAAAGCCGAAGTGGGTTGTGCCGTCTTCTCCGGCGGATGGGTCGGTGGTGTCGTGGCGGGTTCCTGTGGTGCGGGAACCCGGCCGGGAACTTTCATCAGGCATTGACATGGAGTCTCGGGTCACTAGGCTGGGCGGCCATTGTACTCTGCTGGACAGCTAACTCCAGTGGTGCATGGGCGGCGGGGCGCCGGATTGAGTCCCGCCCCCGGGCGCCGCCCGCAGCCGGCGCCCAGTTGCACATTCAATTGGCGAAAACGGGGGTCGATCAATGATTACCCACCTGCAAAAATGGGAGTACAATGCGCGCCCCCCGCTCGAGCAGACCTGAGGTCTTCAGGCTTCCCAATTTCAACATCTTGTTTCTCGCAGGAGTACCCAGGCTTCATGACCATCTCAAACAAAGCTTCGGCCCATTCTGAACCGTTTGCCAGCCTTCTGGATACGGATGAGTGGTCGGCGGCGGCCAGCGCCGAGCTGTACGGTATTCGCGAATGGGGTGCTGATTATTTCAACGTCAGCGACGACGGCCAGGTGTCGGTAGTGGTGCCATTCGGCGACAAGACCGTATCGGTGCCGCTGATGGATATCGTGCAGGGCATGAAGGAGCGCGGCCTGGAAATGCCGGTGGTGCTGCGCATCGAGAATCTGCTCGATCACCGCCTGAGCCAGCTCAACGAAGCCTTCGCCAAGGCCATTGCCACCGTGGGCTACCGGAACGAATATCGCGGCGTCTTCCCGATCAAGGTCAATCAGCAGTTTCACGTGATCGAGGAGATCGCCTCCTTTGGCGCGCGCTACCACCACGGTCTGGAAGCGGGCAGCAAGGCGGAGCTGATTATTGCTCTGTCCCAGCTCCAGGACATGGACAGCCTGATCATCTGCAATGGCTACAAGGACGCGGAATTTGTCGAGCTCGGCCTGTACGCCGTCCAGATGGGCGTGCGCTGTTTCTTTGTGGCGGAGACGCCGGCGGAAATACCCATCATTATCGAACGCAGTCGCGCCCTCGGCATCCGCCCTCTGATCGGTGCGCGCATGAAGCTGTCGGCAAAGGTGGACGGCCACTGGGCGGCGGACAGCGGCGATCAGAGTATCTTTGGCCTCACTCCTTCCCAGCTCATCGATGTGATCGATCAGTTGAAGGCGGCGGACATGCTCGACTGCCTGCAGCTCCTGCATGCCCATCTGGGCTCTCAAATCCCCAATATTCGGAACATCCGCCTGGGTGTGCTGGAGGCCTGCCGCTACTACGTGAGCCTGGTGGAAGAGGGTGCTCCCATGGGCTACCTGGATCTGGGCGGCGGACTGGCCGTCGACTACGACGGAACGCGCTCCAACAGCACGCACAGCATGAACTACCGGCTGGACGAATACTGTGTGGACATTGTCGAGGCCGTTTGCGAAACCCTGGACTCCCAGGACATTCCCCACCCGGTGATCGTTACCGAATCCGGTCGCGCTACCATTGCCTATTCCTCGGTGCTGCTGTTCAACGTGCTGGACGTGCGCAAGCCGGAGCCGGCCAATCTTCCTGCCGAGCCGCCTGCGGATGCTCACGAGCTCATCGCCAATCTCGCGTCGGTGCTGAACTCGGTGTCGCCCGCCAATCTGCAGGAGAGCTTCAACGACGCACTCTACTACCGCGATGAAGTGTACGAACTGTTCCGGCACGGCCAGATGAACCTCCGCCATCGCGCGCTGGCAGACAAGTACTGCCGGGCCGTGCTCTACAAGATCGCGCAACTGCTGCCCCAGGCGCGCCGTGTTTCGCCCGAGCTGGAGGCTTTGCCCGAGCTTCTGTGTGACATTTACTACGGCAACTTCAGCGTGTTCCAGTCGCTGCCGGATATCTGGGCCATCGATCAGCTATTCCCCATCATGCCCATCGAGCGGCTGGGTGAAAAACCCACGCGTCAGGCGATTCTTGCGGATCTGACCTGTGATTGTGATGGCAAGATCGATCGATTCGCACATCCCAACGGCCAGATGACAACCCTGCCCCTGCATCAGGTGAGCGAAAACGAGGAGTATCACCTGGCGGTGTTCCTGGTGGGTGCCTATCAGGAGACCCTCGGCGATCTGCATAACCTGTTCGGCGATACGAACGTGGTGAGCGTGCGAATCGAAGAGGACGGTCACTTTGAATTCGTCCGAGAGTTCCAGGGGGACCGAATCGCCGACGTACTCAGCTACGTGGAGTACAACCCTCAGGACATGCTGGAGAAATTCCGCAAAACTGCGGAGCGGGCCGTGCGCAGTGGCAAGATCTCGCCAGCAGCGCGCAAGGAAATGCTGCATGCATTTTCCGAAAGCCTTCGCGGCTATACCTACTTCGAACGCTGATCTTGTCAGCGGAAATCATCTGGGTCTGAACGGACGGGGACAGTTTTATGAGCAAGGTCATCATTATCGGAGCCGGCGGAGTCGGCGGTGTGGTTACTCACAAGTGCGCGCAGGTGCCGGAAGTTTTTTCCCACATCGTGCTGGCCAGCCGCACCAAGGAAAAGTGTGATCAGATTGCCGCCCAGCTGGACCGGCCCATCGTCACCGCCGCGGTCGACGCGGACAGCGTGCCCGAGCTGCTGGACTTGTTCCGGGCCCACCAGCCGGATCTGGTGATCAATGTCGCATTGCCCTACCAGGATCTCACGATCATGGATGCCTGCCTGGAGTACGGTGTTCACTACCTGGACACGGCCAACTACGAACCTCCGGAAACGGCGAAATTCGAATACAAGTGGCAGTGGGCCTACCAGGATCGGTTCCGGGAGGCGGGGCTGATGGCGCTGCTTGGTTCCGGTTTCGACCCGGGGGCCACCAACGTGTTTACCGCGTATCTCGCCAAGCACTACATTGATGAGGTGGAAAGCCTGAACATCATCGACGTCAATGGCGGCGATCACGGCTACCCCTTTGCCACCAACTTCAATCCGGAGATCAATATCCGTGAAGTGTCGGCTCCCAGTCGTCACTGGGAAGATGGCGCGTTCCGGGAAACCCCGCCCATGTCCCTTTCCAGGGCCTTCACGTGCCCGGATGCTGTGGGCACCTACAACATCTATCGCATGTACCACGAAGAGTTGGAATCACTCAGCAAGCATTTTCCTTCCCTGAACAAGGCCCAGTTCTGGATGAGCTTCTCCGATAATTACCTCAAGCATCTGGAAGTGCTGGAAAACGTGGGCATGACCGGCATCGAGCCTGTGGACTTCCAGGGACAGAAGATCATCCCCTTGCAGTTTCTCAAGGCCCTGCTCCCGGATCCGGCCAGTCTGGGTCCGCGCACCAAGGGCAAAACCTGCATTGGCTGTCTGGTGAAAGGAAAGAAGAACGGCGAAGCAAAGTCCGCGTTCATCTACAACATCAAGGATCACCAGGACTGCTACCGTGAGGTGCAATCCCAGGCCATTTCCTACACCACCGGAGTGCCCGCCATGATCGGCGCCAAGATGATGCTGGAGGGCAAGTGGATGGAGCCGGGCGTATGGAACATGGAGCAGCTCGATCCGGATCCCTTCCTGGAGGACATGAACCGCTACGGCCTGCCCTGGCAGGTCATTGAAGATCCGGACTTCGCCGCCGATTTCGATTGAGCGGAAGGCCTGCCGATGAACCCGATGCGAACTGATTTTTCCAGGCTGGACTTATCGCGCCTGCCAGGCCTCTGCTATGTGGTGGATGAAGTGGCGGTGCGGCAGAACCTCGAGATCCTCGCCGATGTCCAGCGCCAGAGCGGAGCAAAAATCCTCGCCGCGCTGAAGGCCTTTTCCATGTGGTCCCTCGGCCCCATGACCGCCCGATACCTGAGTGGCACCTGCGCGAGCGGCCTCCACGAAGCCACCCTTGCGGACGAATGTTACGGCGGCGAGAACCATGTGTTTTCCGCTGCCTATTCCCTGGAGGATCTGGAGCAGATTCTGCGGATTGCCGATACGGTGGTGTTCAATTCCTTCGGTCAGTGGCAGCGGTTTCGCTCTCTTGCCGAGCAGGCTCGTCACCAGCGGCCGTCCCTGAGTTTCGGGCTGCGCATCAATCCCGAACATTCCGAGGGAGCCGTGCCGATCTACGATCCCTGCGCGCCCGGCTCACGGCTGGGAATTCCTGCGTCCCGGTTTGCCGGGCAGGATCTGGAGGGCATTTCCGGGCTGCACTTTCACACTCTCTGCGAACAGGGCTTTGCGCCCCTGCAGCGCACTCTGGCTGCTGTGGAGGCGAAGTTCGGCGAGTATCTGCCGCGCATGAAGTGGGTGAACTTCGGCGGCGGGCACCACATCACCCGATCGGATTACGACAGGGAGGCCCTGATCGAGACCGTCAGGGACTTCTCCCGGCGTTACGGTGTGCAGGTCTACCTGGAGCCGGGCGAGGCGATCGCAATTGGCACCGGCGTTCTTGTAGCGGAGGTTCTGGACCTGGGCTGGAACGAGATGGATCAGGCCATCCTCAACACCTCTGCCACCTGCCACATGCCCGATACCCTGGAAATGCCCTACCGCGCCGACATTACCGGCGCCGCGCCGGCGGGAGCCCTCCCCAACACCTACCGTCTGGGCGGCATGACCTGCCTGGCCGGCGACGTGATCGGGGATTACTCCTTTGCGCAACCCTTACAGGTGGGCGATCGGCTCGTCTTCGAAGACATGGCCCACTACACCATGGTCAAAACCACCACCTTCAACGGCACCAAACTTCCCGCGATTGTGCTCTGGAATTCAGAAACCGATGCTCTTCGCGTGGTGCGGGAGTTTGGTTATCCGGATTTCAAAACCCGTCTGTCCTGAACACTTGATTTTCTGAATACTGCCACGAGAACTGCCATGTCCGCTGATTCCATGATTTTCCTCGGTTCCGAGATCGAGCAGCCGAACCCCGAAGCCGCACGCTTCCATATCCTGCCCATCCCCTTCGAGCGCACGGTTTCCTACGGCGGCGGCACGGGCCTGGGTCCCGCCGCCATTATCGAGGCCTCCCAGCAACTGGAAGTCTGGGATGGGAAGAGCAACCCGAGCAACCTCGGCATTTATACCCACCCGGACGTGGATTGCAGTGGTGACGCTGAACAGGTGATTGAGCGGATCGCCACGGCCACCGCTTCCATCCTGTCGACCGGTGGCATGCCCGTCGGCATTGGAGGGGAACATACCGTAACCTGGGGGATCATCAAGGCTTACCTGGACGCAGGCATTAAGGATTTTGGTGTGGTCCAGATCGATGCCCACGCGGATTTGCGCCACGCCTATGAGGATGATCTTTACAGTCACGCCTCGGTGATGAAGCGCGTGGTGGAAGCGGGTGTGCCGCTTTATCAGCTGGGCATCCGGGCCTACTGCGAAGAGGAGATGGCGGCGCGGAAGGAATACGGAGTGCGCTACCGGGATGCGGACGACCTGGTTCCCGGCAATGTCAGCGCCATTGAGCTACCGGCGGATTTCCCCAAAAAGGTCTTTTTCACACTGGATATCGACGGCATGGACCCGAGTATCTTCCCGTCCACGGGCACACCCGTACCGGGCGGCCTGGGTTGGTATCAGACGCTCGGGTTGTTTGAATCCGTGGCGCGGCAGAGGGAAATCATCGGCATGGACCTGCTGGAGTTCGCGCCGATTCCGAACTTCCACGCCTACGAGTTCGCGGCCAGCCAGTTGCTGTACAAACTGATGGGTATCGTGCAGCGCAGCTGGGACCAATAACGCCCGGTTGAAAATCGGCAGTGTCCCGGTAGGATGCGGAAGGCGCGATAACGACCCGACGCCGAAACCAACGACTTACAATAACAAAGGTAGACACGATGAGCCAAGTTGCCACGACTTTGCTGGGAGCATGCTTGCTGCTGGCTGCGGGAACCATAGCCGCGGAAGGCTATCAGGTTCCGCGTCTCCCGGATGGAACGCCGGACTTCCAGGGTATTTGGCGCAATTCCACCGCGACACCGCTGGAGCGGGACCCCAGTCTCGGAGATCGCCGGGCGTTTTCCGAAGCTGAAGCGGCCGCAATTCGTGCCGCGGCACTGAATCGCGTCAATGAAGACGCAAAGCCCACCGACCCCGACGCGCCGCCACCCAAGGCGGAAGCTCTTCCCCCAGTGGGCAATTACAATCTTTTCTGGACGGATCGCGGCATGAGCGTCGCGCAAATCAATGGGGAATACCGCACCTCCATGATCATCGATCCACCCGACGGGCGGATTCCACCTCTTACGGAATCTGCTCGGGAGCGCAGAAAGGCGGGGCGCGGGCCAGGGCGCAGCGACGGCCCCGAAGGCCGCTCGCTGGGTGAGCGCTGCCTGCTTTCCTTCGGCTCCCTTTCGGGGCCGCCCATGCTCCCGGTCATGTACAACAGCCACTATCAGTTTGTGCAGACCCCCGGCTACATGATGATCCTGGTGGAAATGGTCCACGACGTCCGCCTTATTCGTATTGGCGAAGACCTCGAACACGATCAGCGACGCAAGTGGATGGGCGACTCCATCGGTCACTGGGAGGGCGACACACTGGTGGTGGAGACGACCAACTTCCGGCCGGAGCAAAGTTTCAGGGGATCGTCGCCGGATATGGTGGTTACGGAACGTTTCACCCGGGTAGCGGATGACAAGATTGTGTACCGCTTTACGGTGGAGGATCCGGCGGCCTTCGAGCGCCCGTTCACGGGCGAACTTCCGTTCACTACGACGGACGAGCAGATTTACGAGTACGCCTGCCACGAAGGCAACTACGGGCTGCCGGGGATACTGGGCGGCGCGCGCAGGGAAGAGCGGGAAGCCCCGGGCGCCGGGCGCAATTAGCCGATCACAGGGGCGCGGCGGCGGAGCCCTTCCGCCGCGAGTTCTATTTCATTTGGCAACGGCCGATACGTCAACGAGCCAGGAGTAAACACACACCAACGAACCCACAGCACGCTGACGAGGGATGCACATGCATTTCGCGGACACCAACAAGCAAACCGTCGATGCGAGGGCCGGATCAGCGCGTATCCGGGACATGGAGACGATCGCGGGAGCAGCGGTTCTGGAGCCTTCGCAATGCACCTGGGACGATCTGGCATTGCCTCCCCGCAGCCAGAAAACCGTTCGGGAGCTGTCCCGCAGGGCCGCCTCGGGCCGCGCAGTTGCGGCGCTGCTATCCGGGCCTTCCGGCGGTGGCAAAACCCGTACTGCGGGCCTGATTGCGCGGGACCTGGAGCGTCAGTTGGTGCATGTCAGGCTTTCCCGGTTGCGGGGCCGGAGCGCGGAGTTCGTGCGCGCCACACTCGAACGTGTTTTCGACCTCGCCGAGCCCGACTCGGAGGTGCTTCTCTTCGACGAAGCCGAGGCGCTGTTCTGTCGGGGGTGCGCAGAGGATGACCGGAGCCCGGATCTGGTGGAGCACTTTATCCGCTGGGTGGAGAACTTTCCGGGTGTGGCCATTCTCGCGACGGATCACGGCAAGCGAATCAACCCCGCGCTCGTCCATCGGCTCCATTACGCTTTGCGAATCTAAGCTGCCAGACGAGAGTCGCCGACGTAATCTCCGCCAGCCTTAGACGTTCCAATGCTCAATAAATATTACGACTAATCAGTCAGTTAGAGCTGGATGAAAACAACGAAAATTGCAACCTTTCTTAACGCGATCTTCCTTGAAAAGCTGACCGCAAACACCCGATGATTGCGGGTCAGCGTGGGCGTTTTCTGCCGGGGCGAGCCCGGCAAGCCCAGCGCCTATCCGGCGCTAATAACAATAATTTCCGGAAGTGACTACAAGAACCAGAGAGAATCATCTCGAGAGAACAACGAGGGGACGCAAACGCGTCACCACAAGAACGACACTAGCTGGACGATGAGGGTTGTACAATGAAACGAATTGCAAGCTTACTGACCATGGCGGCCCTTGCTGCCCCGTCACTGGCAGTCATGCCAGGCGACAAGGTCGACAACTTCAAGTTGCTCGACCACAAGGGCAAGATGCACGAACTCTACTATATGTCGGACAAGGAAGCCGTGGTCATCATGGTTCAGGGCAATGGCTGCCCGATTGTCCGCAACGCCAATCACACCTTCAACGATCTGCAGAGCGAGTACGAGGACAAGGGAGTCGCCTTCCTGATGCTCAACGCTAATCTGCAGGACAATCGCGACAGCATCGCCAAGGAAGCGGCCGAGTTCGGCATCGAAGCGCCCATCCTCGTGGACGAGACGCAACTCATCGCCGAGTCCCTCGACGTGGAGCGCACCGCCGACACCTTTGTCATCGACCCCGATACCTGGAAAGTGGTGTACCGTGGTTCCCTCGATGACCGTCTGGGATACGAGACCCAGAAGCAGAAGGCTTCCAACAATTACGTGGCCGACGCCCTGGATGCTGTCCTGGCGGACAAGAAGATCAAAGTTGCGCAGACCGACGCCAAGGGCTGTCTGGTTGCACTGCCGGAGAAGGAGCGTCGCGCGGAACACAAGCAGATCTCCTACTCCGAGGACATCGCCCCCATTCTGATCGACAAGTGTGTCGACTGTCACCGTGATGGCGGCATCGGTCCGTTTGCCATGAACGACTACAACATGATCAAGGGCTTCGCGCCGATGATCCGCGAAGTTGTTCGCACCAAGCGCATGCCGCCCTGGCACGCTGACCCGCACATCGGCGAATTCTCCAACGACCGCAGCCTGAGCGCCGAGCAGGTCAAAACGCTGGTCCACTGGATCGAAGCGGGCGCTCCCCGCGGGGACGGTCCTGACACCCTGGCCAACTACGAAGGCGACTGGCCCGAATGGGAGCTGGGTGAGCCTGACGTTGTGGTGGAAATCCCCGCCTACGATGTACCGGCTACCGGAATCATCGATTATCTGAATCCCCGCGCCAAAAACCCGCTGCCGGAAGACGCCTGGGTTCGCGCTGTTGAGATCCAGCCCGGTTCCCGGCAAGCGCTCCACCACGTGATTACCACTTTCGGTGTGCCCAACGACAAGGCGCCCGGTGGCTTCCAGCTGATGGGCGGTCTGGGCGGTTATGTTCCCGGCAACCCCGGTGAGGAATTCCCCGAGGGTACCGGTATCTTCCTGCCCAAGGGTGCGGTTTTCAATTTCCAGATGCACTACACCACCTTTGGTAAGGCGGTAACGGACAAGTCGCGCATGGGTATTTACCTGCACAAGGAAAAGCCCAAGTATCCGCTGAGCGCGATCACGATGCTGAATACCCAGATCAAGATCCCGCCACACACCAAAGAGCATTGGGAGAAAAAAGAAACCCGTCCGCTGGAGCGGGACATCCTGGTCTACAGCCTGCTGCCGCACGCTCATTTCCGCGGCAAGGCGGCCACCTACGTGGCACGTTACCCGGATGGCAAGGAAGAGACCCTGCTGTCAGTACCCAACTATGACTTCAACTGGCAAACCACCTACCATCTGGAAGAGCCCAAGATGCTGCCGGCCGGTACCGTGATCGTTTACAACCAGAGCTGGGACAACTCCGCGCAGAACCCTGCGAACCCGGACCCGACTCGTGAGGTACCCTGGGGCGAGCAGAGCTTTGACGAGATGCTGTTTGGCAACATCAAGTACCGCTACGCCAACCCCCGGCCGGGCGACATGTCCTCCGGCATCAGCGTGGGAGCACGCGACTGACTGCGGCATTTGATTCCGCACCCGAAAGCCCCGGCCATTGGCCGGGGCTTTCTTTTTGGGGGGGCCATGGGGACGCCTCGTTGGGTTCGGGCGTAATTCGCAATTGGCGCTGTGAATGGGGCTGCTTTCTGTTATAGTGCCGCAGCTCGCGCACTCGGTCTGCGCCTGACTGACCATTGCCCTGACTCGTCTGTAGTCCTCTCTGTTTAGTCCTCTTTTATCCTTCCTGCCTTGACCGACGATTGCCGCACTCGCTGCGTCACTTTGTTTGGCCGGTCCACAATCGAGAAAATCTATGTCATTTGAAAGTCTCGGCCTTTCGGCCGATCTGCTGCGTGCTGTCCGGGAACAAGGCTACACGGAAGCAACCCCTGTTCAGGCCCAGGCCATCCCCGCCGTACTGGAAGGCCGTGATGTCCTCGCTGGCGCTCAGACAGGGACCGGCAAGACAGCGGGCTTCACCTTGCCCCTGCTCCAGCGACTGAGCCAGACACCCCAAGGCAGCAAGTTCCGGCCGGTGCGCGCCCTGATTCTGACCCCCACCCGCGAACTGGCCAGCCAGGTCGAGGCCAGTGTGCGGGCCTACGGCAAGTACAGCCGCCTGTTCTCCACCGCCGTCTTCGGCGGCGTGAAGATCGGCCCCCAAATCAACAAGCTGCGTCGCGGGGTGGATATCGTTGTGGCCTGCCCGGGCCGGTTGCTGGACCTGGTGGATCAGCGTGAGATCGATCTTTCCACCGTGGAAATGTTCGTGCTTGATGAAGCAGACCGTATGCTGGACATGGGTTTTATACCCGCAATCCGTCGCATCGTTCGCCTGCTGCCCGAGCAGCGCCAGACCCTGTTCTTCTCCGCCACCTATTCGCCGGAAATCAAGAAACTCGCCGACAACCTGCTGCAATCACCCATCAGCATCGAAGTGGCCCGTCGCAACACGGCGGCGGAAACGGTAACCCAGCGAGTGCACCCGGTGGAAGGGCCGCGCAAACGCGCGCTTTTGTCCGAGCTCATCGGTTCCGGCAACTGGCGCCAGGTGCTGGTGTTTACCCGCACAAAACGCGGCGCTGATCGCCTCTCCCGGCAACTGAATACGGATGGGCTGAGTGCCACGGCCATCCACGGGGATAAGGCCCAGGGCGCACGCAACCGGGCTTTGGCGGATTTCAAAAACGGCAAGGCCAGAGTGCTGGTGGCCACCGACGTGGCCGCTCGCGGCCTGGATATCGATCACCTGCCGTACGTAGTGAACTACGATCTGCCCATGGTGGCGGAGGACTATGTGCATCGAATCGGGCGGACCGGACGAGCCGGGAACTCCGGCGAGGCAATCTCCTTTGTGTCGGAAGATGAGCGCAACCTGCTGCACGCAATCGAGCGCTTGCTCAAGCGCCAGCTCCCCCGCCACGCCGTATCCGGCTTTGAGCCTGAATTCCGCCTGCCGCCCACGGATCTGGAGCGCAGGCCCGGCAAGGGGGGTCAGCAACCCAAAGCGCGTCGAGCAAATCCGGGCCGGCCCGCCAAGCCGCGAACCTCCCAATCGCGCCCCGGTCAGGGAGCCGACTCGCGGCGCAACCGACGTTCCCAGGCTGCGCCGGGGCAGCGGCGCCAAGCCTCTGGCCGGCGTTCCTGAGCCCCGGGGTCCTGTTAAAATCGCCGTTTTGCCGGTCCTTCGACCGGCTTCTCCGAGGAGGATGGCACGAGAATGAGTGAAGAAGTGATCGGCAAGGACAAGGTTGTGGCCTTCCACTACCGGATGTACCGCCAGGAAGACGATGGCACGCGTGGAGAACTGCTGGAATCATCCCACGAGCGGGAGCCGGTGTCCTATCTGCACGGCCATCGCAACATCATCCCCGGCCTGGAAGCCGCCATGACCGGCAAAGCACTCGGCGAGGAATTCAAGGTGGGGCTGGCTCCCGAGCAGGCTTACGGCGTACGCCAGCCCAACTCTGTCCAGCGCGTCCCCGTCAAGCATCTTCACCTGCCGGGCAAGAACGCCAAAGTGCGCGCGGGGGACGTAGTGGCTGTGCAGACGGAGCGTGGTCCGCGCCACGTGGTAGTGGTCAAGGCCGGCAAATTTACGGTGGACGTGGATACCAACCATCCGCTGGCCGGAATTGCGCTGGACTACGAGATCAAAATCGAAAGCATTCGCGACGCGAGTGCGGAAGAGATTGCGCACGGGCATGTGCACGGGCCCGGCGGACACCATCACTAGCAACGTTCCTGAGGCGTAATTCAGGCTTTTTTGCTGCGGCGGGCAGTGCTTCGCTTTGGCCGTTCATTGTGGCCGCAGACCGCACGGAATCCGGCCGCAATGAAGGGAATCATGTGTTCATAAGCCGCTTCAAAATCAGTGGAGCGGCAGGTGCCCCCGGACAGCTTGTCGATGCGGCCGGTCTGGGCAAGGGTGAGCGCCAGGGCACCGGACAGATAATGGTAGCTCCAGTAAATATCCTCGTCCCGCGCGTTCGGGAGCACCTGGCGCAGCGCCTCCACAAATTCCTCCACCAGTGTGTCGTAAACGTGGGGCATCATCTCCTTGCTCCACACCGGGGATGCCATGATATGGGCGAGCAGTGCCAGATAATTGCGCCAGCCCGGGTCTCCGGTTTCCTGGGCTAATTTGAGGGGCAGCAGGAAGGCCTCGATAATCTGCTCCAGAGTCTGTTCCTTGCCGCGACTCGAGTAAAGGACCTCCCGGCGGGTGCTGTTGAGCATGTCCGCACGACGCATGAACACCGCGTCGAATACATCCCGTTTTTTTCCGAAGTGATAGCTCGCCAGAGCCACGTCCACCCCGGCCCCACTGGCGATCTGTCGCATGGTTACCCCGTCGAAGCCGTGCCGGGCGAAGAGCTCTTCCGCCACGTCCAGTATCCGGTCCCGCTTGCTGGTATTCCCGGCCTTCGCCATCCTCACTCCCGTTGATTCCCCACCTGCCGGCGATCGTCAGCCAGACGCGAGCCATGCCACCGGCGATTTCAAAACTGTGTCGTAAGATACCACGCTTGCGAATTCAACACATGTTGAATTACACTGGCGCCGCTCGGAACTCGTAAGCGAGTCAATAACAATAACGCCGGAGAGCAGCAATGGGTGCGGAAATCTTCAAGTATGGTCTGAGCCTGGCCTATGTATCGCTGGTTTTCTGGTTGTCCTGGGTCGGTATGCGCCGCACCGGCGATATCCAGGGATTCTCGATCGGTAACAAGGACATGAATCCTTATCTGGTGGGAATGACCCTCGCTGCATCCATCGCATCCACCTCCACCTTTGTAATCAATCCGGGCTTTGTCTACACCCACGGGCTGTCCGCCTATATTCATTATGGCCTCGCGGCTCCCCTGGGGGTGCTGTGCGCATTCTGCATCCTGACCCGGGGCTTTCTCCGGCTGGGCGAGAGCGGGCGCGCGGCGACCATTCCGGAGTGGATACATCACCGCTACCAGCATCGCGGCTTGAGTCTGTTTTTCGCGCTCATCAACCTTCTTTCCATTACTTTCGTTGTTCTTATCCTGGTCGGTTGCAGCATGTTGATGGCGAGTCTTTTCGCCATTCCCGAAAAAACCGCTTTGATCCTTACCCTGCTGTTCGTCTTCTCCTACGTCATCATGGGCGGAACCTACGCCCACGCCTACACCAACACCTTGCAGGGCTTCATGATGCTGGGGGTGGTGCTGTTCCTGTTTGTGTACGGTTTTCGACACTTCGACGGGAACGTGTTCGCCGCGCTGCGATCGGTGGGTCCCGAATTCGCGGCCGCCTATAACCCTGCCAGCGATCTGTACTTCGACTTTTTCTCGGTATTTGCCAGCGGCTTCATCATCACCTTCGCTCTGATGCTACAGCCGCATATTCTTACCAAGGTCCTGTATCTCCGCAGCCAGAAAGACGTGCGCACGTTTATCGGCACCACAGTGGTGGTGGGAACCGTTTTCACCCTGATGCTGTTCATGGGTTTTTACGCGCGTCTGGCCGGCGTCGATGTGTCTGCACAGGACGCTGTGGTGAATGAGTATCTCCTCCACGAGTTCGCCGGTTCCGAGTGGGGCGGGTACGTGCTGGTTGTCATCATGCTGGCGCTGCTGGCAGCGGGCATGAGTACACTGGACGGTATTCTTGTGTCCCTTTCGGCCATGGTGGTCAAGGATATCGTGATTCCCTTCACGGGCCGGACCGACCGCGCCCTGTTGTTTTCCCGCCTGGTACTGCTCGGTATAGGCGTCGCCGGAGCCGCTCTGGCCTGGGATCCACCGCCCCTGATCGGGTTGTTCGCCCAGAAGGGTGTGTATGGCCTTGCCGCCGCCTCACTGGTGCCCATCCTCTTCGGAGTACTCATCCGGGATCCAATTCCGTTGTGGGTCGTGGCGGGCGCGGCGGCCATTGGCCTGGTGGGTCATCTGTACCTCAACCTGATTCACGGTATTGAAAACCCCGCCGTGTCTTCCAGCTATGCCATTCTGGCCTCAACCGCCTACGCGATTCTGGGATTGTCTCTGACCCGGCTGCTCGGAAAACCGGTTCCCTCTGGGCAAACGGTTCGGAATCGCTAGCCAGACTCATCTCGCCTGTTGGTTCCCTAAGGTGTCGTGGCATCGAAACTCTTGTTCCCGCAGAGCCCTGCCGGTCGGGCTCTGTTCTGCGTCAACCATTTCCGCCCGACGAATGGTATTGACAGTTCAACAACCGTTGAATAGGCTTTGCTTTAAATTCAACGAACGTTGAAAACCTGGGCGTGCAAAATCCAAGTCCCGGCTACCTCCGACTCTGCAGACAACAATAACAAGGACACTCAAATGAAGATCACCAGCATCCAAGCAAACCTCAGCGTCAGTGTTGCCTGCCTCGCGGCCCTGGGCGCAATTCCCTCCTTCGCCCAACCGGCTGACGGCGCCTACATCGAAGAGGTGGTCGTCACTGCCCGCCGTCGCACGGAAAACATGCAGGACGTACCGGTTGCGGTCAGCGCGTTCACCGCTGACGCCCTTGAACGGCGCGGTGTAACCGACATTACTGAACTGCAGCAGCAGGTTCCGAATACAACCCTGCAAGTCAGTCGCGGCACCAATACCACCTTGACCGCTTACATTCGCGGTATCGGTCAGCAGGATCCCTTGTGGGGCTTCGAGCCGGGTGTCGGGATCTACATCGATGACGTTTACGTGGCCCGCCCCCAGGGGGCCGTGCTGGACATCCTGGACCTGGAGAATGTCGAAGTGCTGCGCGGACCGCAGGGAACGCTGTACGGCAAGAACACAATCGGCGGGGCAGTGAAGTATCAGACCCGCACCCTCGGCAATGATCCGAGCTTCCATTTCACGGGCCGAGCGGGCAGCTACAACCAGCGCGACGTTCTCGTATCCGGATCGTTGCCGCTCATCGAAGACAAGCTCTTCATCGGAGGTGGCGCGGCCACACTGAAGCGGGACGGCTTCGGTGAGTTTCGCAACACCGGCGACGATAACTACAACAAGGATGTAACCACCGGTCATGTGAAAGTACAGTGGAACGCGGCTGACAATTTGCAGGTCACCCTCAGCGGCGACAAGACCGAAGACAACGGCAACCCGCGCGGCGGTTACCGACTGACACCCAGCCTTGTAACCGGTCAGCAGCCTTACAACGACGTCTATGACAGTGACATCAGTCTCTCGGGCGACAACGAAGTGACCACTCAGGGCGCCTCCCTCCGCTTGGCCTGGCAAATCGACGACGCACTGGAATTAAAATCCATAACTGCCAGCCGGGAAGGCGATACCTATACATCCATCGACTTTGATGCCACTGCCGAACCCAGTTTCGACGTTCCGGCGGTCTATGACGATGAGCAGTTCACCCAGGAGTTCCAGGTCAGCTACAGCGGTGACCAACTGAGCATGGTGGGCGGTCTGTACTACTTCGAAGGGGACGCATGTGGCGCCTTCGGAGTAGTGCTGGGTTTGGTGGGCGTCACTGCGGAAAACGGTGGATGCGTCCACACGGAAAGTTACTCGGCTTACGCTCAGGCAAGCTACGACTTCAGCAATGCGTTGTCCGTAACAGTAGGCGGTCGTTACACGGACGACGTGAAGGATGCGGACGTCTACCGCTACGTCTTTGCGGGAACCAAACTTCCCAACCAGTATGCTGTGCCAGCAGCCATCCAGTCCGACTTCAGCGGAGAAGAAGACTGGGCCGAGTTCTCACCCCATGTAGGAGTTCAATACAGGTTCAACGACGATGTGATGGCCTATGGCTCTTACACCAGCGGTTTCAAATCCGGGGGTTTCGACATGCGCGCGGACCAGTCGCTGAATCCTTCCGCTCACGAACCTTTCGACCCGGAAATCGTCGACAGCTATGAAGTGGGCCTTAAATCCACCTTGCTGGATTCCCGCCTGCGATTGAACGCGGCGTTGTTCTACAACGATTACACGGACATGCAGATCACGGTGCAGCGGGCAGTAGGCGTCGGGACATACGTCTCCCAGGTGATCAACGCCGGGGAATCGAAAATGAAAGGCCTGGAACTGGAGGCAGTTGCAGCACTCACCGAACGCCTCAACCTGACTGCAATGATCGGCTACATCGACGCCGAATTCGTAACGGTAGACACCTATGACCCGGTTCAGCGCAAGGTGGTGGATGTGTCCGATGAATGGGTGATCTCCAACACTCCGGAATGGACCGCCAATCTGGGCCTGAGTTACTCCGCCGATATTGCCGGTTGGCAGAGTGAGTGGCGCGTTGGAGCAGTCTATCGGGACGGCATGCACATCTTTGAAGTGCCCTCGGCCCTGGATGAAGGCAGCTACACACTTCTGAATGCGGACCTTGTCTTTACCTCCCCCGGCGGCAACTGGCTACTCGGCCTGCACGGCAAAAACCTCGGCAACGAGGAATATCGCATCGCCGGATACAACTTTCCGGCTTCCTTTGACAGCGACGGAACCGTGACAGAGCCCGGCCTGGGCGGCGAGGACACGGTCACCGCCTTCTATGGCGACCCACGCACCGTGATGCTGTCGGTCGGCTATCAGTTCTGATCCCGTTCATCCCTCGAGCTTGGGGCGGCGCCGTCGCCCTTTTTTTAAGGTTGCAGTCAATGAACATTCAGAAGACCTCCCCACCCTTGCTGCCGGAAATTCTGTCCCTCCACGGTAAGTGGCGCGCCCGGCAGCCCGCTCTGGTGTGTAACGACGTCCAATGGACCTGGGCTGAACTGATTGAGGCCAGCCACCGCTTTGCCCACGGCTTGATTGCCCACGGCATTCGACGGGGCGACCGCATCGGCGTGGTCATGTCCAACGGCGCGACCATGGTACAGGCCCTGCTGGGCACCATGGCGGCCGGCGCTGTGTCCGTGCCCATCAACCTCTCGGTGTCGGACGAGGCACTGGTGAAAATGATGCACGACGCTGAAGTGAGAGCCATTGTGGTGACCGGTGACCAGCAAGCACGCATCGACGTTTTGCGCCGTCAGATGCCACCGGCCACCGCGATGTTCATCAGCGAAGGAGTTGGTGACGGCTGGACCACCATTGAGCAATTGTGTGTCGACCGCCCGACGAGCTTGCCGGAGGTCGGCCTCGCCGACGATGACCTGCTCAACATTATTTACAGCTCCGGCACCACCGGCATGCCCAAGGGCATTGCGCACACACATCGGGCGCGACGGGACTGGGCCTACGATCTGACCATCGCGCTTCGCTATCACGGTGCAGTTAGAACGCTCCTGACCATCGGCCTCTACTCCAACATCTCCTGGGTGGGGATGTTGTGCACATTGCTCTCGGGGGGGACGCTGGTAGTCCATCAACGCTTCGATGCCGCCGCCTTCCTCGATACTGTGGAAAGCGATCGCATTACCCATACAGCCATGGTGCCGGTTCAGTACCAGCGTGTTGCCGACGAGCAGGAGAGGCTGCCGCGCAATCTGGGATCGATGCAGGCCATGATGTGTTGCGGCTCGCCCCTGCATCCGCAATTGAAACAGACAATATTCAAACAGTTTCCCTGCGGGGTGATTGAGCTGTATGGGTTGACGGAAGGGATCATCACCACCCTGGAGCCGGAAGCGGCAGAAGGACGGTGGGCCTCGGTAGGCAAGCCATTGGTGGGTACGGACATCGCCATTATTGATGACCGGGGCGGCTTTCTTCCGCCCAACGCCAGCGGGGAAATCATCTCCCGCGGGCGCATTTCCATGCAGGGCTACTTCCAAAACCCCGAAGCCACCCTGGACAGCCAATACACGGACCCGGACGGAAGGGCCTGGCTGCGCTCCGGTGACATCGGCTACCTGGACCCGGAAGGCTACCTCTACATCGTGGACCGCAAGAAGGACATGATCCTCTCCGGAGGGCAGAACATTTATCCGCAGGATATCGAAGCGGTGCTGCTCACCCATCCGGCAGTCTACGACGCGGCAGTTATTGGTGTGAAAAGTCGTCGCTGGGGCGAAACGCCCCTCGCCCTTGTGGTGCGGACCGAAGGACATTCGGTGGAGGAGGCGGTCCTCCTGGACTGGGCTAACCAGCGTTTAGGCAAGCAGCAGCGTTTAGCGGATCTGAAATTCACATCGACACTTCCGCGCAACCCCAATGGCAAACTGCTCAAGCGCGAGCTGCGCAACGAATTTGAAGATGTAATCTATGAGTGAGTACAACGAGCTCTGGTACCGAAGCGCGGACGGTCTGCGGCTGTTTGCGCGGGACTACTCCGGCAGCCGAAGCGGTGCCGACCCGACCATCGTCTGCATTCCGGGGCTGACCCGCAACTCTGCCGATTTTCATCAGCTCTGCGTGCACCTTCAGGCCGGCTTCAGAGTAATCGCAGTGGACCTGCGCGGTCGGGGCCGTTCGGACCGCGACGAAAATCCGGCCAACTACCACCCGGGGATCTACGTGGAAGACGTCAACAGGCTGATCGACGAGCTTGGACTGGCCTCCGTTGTCTTTGTGGGCACCTCGCTGGGCGCGCTCGTGTCCATGCTCATCGCCGCCGCGCGCCCCCGGCTTCCGGCGGCGTTGGTCCTCAACGATTTTGGGCCGGAACTCCGGAAGCAGGATCTGCAACGGATCAAGTCCTACGTAGGCAACGTCGCGCCGGTTGCCGACTGGGAGGCGGCGGTCAATCAGTGCAGGGCGGTCAATGGCAGAGAGCTGCCCGACCTGAGTGACCGCCAGTGGCTGGACTTCGCCAAAAATCTCTACCGACAAGAGCCGGGGGGCAATCTGGTGCTGGACTACGATGCACGCATTGCCGAGCCTTTCAACCAGAGCGAAGCGGACCCCGACCCGGCGGCATTGTGGGCGGTGTACGACGCCCTGCCCGATGTGCCACTACTCGTCCTGCGCGGAGCCTTGTCCGAGCTGTTGGGAGCGGAGTGCGTAAAGGAAATGCAGCGGCGACGCGACAAGTTGAACTGGGTGGAGGTGCCAAACCGGGGCCACGCGCCGCTGCTGAACGAACCGCCCGCACTGGAAGCCATTGATGGGCTGCTGCGCTCCCTGAAAACATGAGCGCAGCCCACGGGCGTTGACCTACAGGCCCGGCACTGGAAAGGATTGGCAGAAGGAGCGGACCTTAGTGGCAATCGTCCCCAGTGCGCGTTCATCCTCCCCGGACCGAAGTGTCTCGCAAATCCAGGCGGCAATCTGCTCCATGTCTGCCTCCACCATACCCCGTGTCGTTGCCGCCGGCGTGCCCAGGCGAATGCCGCTGGTGGTAAGCGGCGGCAGCGGATCGTCCGGGAGGACCTGCTTGTTGGTGGTGATGCCCACGAGATTCAGAAGATGCTCCGCCTGCTTCCCCGTAAGCCCGAAGCTGCTCATGGTGTCGACCACCATGAGGTGGTTCTTCGTTCCACCGGTTACCAATTTCGCACCCGTGCCAGCCAGGGCGCTTGCGAGCGCTCTTGCATTGTCGAGCACCTGCTGGCAGTAGTCCCGGAATGCGGGACGGGAAGCGAGCAACAAGGTGGTCGCTGTGGCAGCCACCTGATTCATGTGCGGCCCGCCCTGTAAGCCGGGGAACACGGACTTGTCGATTCTCGGGCCGAACTCCTCTTTGCAAACGATCAAACCGCCCCGGGGGCCGCGCAGAGACTTGTGCGTAGTGGTAGTGATGACATCAAAGCCTGCGTCCAGAGGATTTTGCATTACCTTCCCTGCCACCAGACCACCAATGTGGGATATATCCGCCATGGTCAGAGCGCCCGCTTCGTCGGCAATTGCTTTGAATTTACGGTAGTCCATGTCACCCGGATACGAGGAGTAACCACAGAGGAGCAGCTTCGGTCTGTGTTGCAAAGCCAACTCCCGCACCCCCTCGTAATCGATTGCGCCACTGGCCGGGTCCGTCCGGTAGCGGATAAACCGGAACAGGCTGCCCATGTGGGACACCGGAGCGCCGTGAGTCAGGTGACCGCCGTGCGAGAGGTCCATGGCCAGGATCGTGTCGCCGGGCTCGAGCAGCGCGAGATACACCGCCTGGTTCATGGCGGAACCGGACAAGGGCTGCACGTTGGCATGCTCGCCGCGGAACAGCTCACAGGCGCGGTTCCGCGCAAAGTTCTCGATGGTGTCGGTGAACTCCTGCCCCCCGTAATAGCGCCTTCCGGGGTAGCCTTCCGAGTACTTGTTGGTAAACACAGAACCGAGCAGGGCCAGCACTTCCGGGTCGGTGTAATTTTCCGATGGAATCAGTTCGATACCATCGCGCTGGCGTTGTTGCTCGCCCAGGAGCGCGCGATAGACATGAGGGTCCGTGGTTTCGAGGCGGGACAGGTAATCCGTGAAGTGTGCGTGCATGGGCCATCTCCTTGTGAACGGATGAAGCCCAGGCGAACGGCAGGACAGATGCACACAGAGTGGCACCCGGGTTGTGCTCCCTTGTGGTTTGTTCCACCGCAGGCCGCCGCAAGGCGCGGAGCGCTGCTCTCGCCAGTTACACAACCGCGTTCAGCATAAACCTGCGCGGGGTTGCGAACAAGCCCTCAGGGATCGAGGAATTTCACCGCGCTGGTGTCCGGATCCCGGGACTTCCCTGCCTGTTCCAGGCGCTGCAGGTAGTCCTGCCAGTACTCCTCCTGATGCCGGCCCAGCTCGTAAAGGTAGTCCCAGGTGTAGATGCCACTGCCGTGACCGTCGTCGAAAATGAGGCGCACGGCATATTGGCCGGCGCGCTCCACCCCGGTAAGGCTCACGTGCTGCTTGCCGCTTTGCAGGACCGCCTGCCCGGGCCCGTGGCCCTTCACCTCGGCGGAAGGGGAGTACACCCGCAGGTACTCCGCCGGGAATTGGAAGCAATCACTGGCGAAATCCACTTCGAGGATGCGGGACTTCCGGTGCAGGTGGATTTTCCGGGGCGCGGTCATGGCTAGAGAATGAAGCGGCTCAGGTCTTCGTTCTTCGCCAATTGCTGGAGGTGATCGTCCACATACCGGGCATCGATGGTCACCTCGCGCTCTTCCTCACCGCAGCTGAATGAAACGTCTTCCAGAAGTTTTTCCAACACCGTGTGCAGGCGGCGGGCACCGATGTTCTCAGTGGTTTCGTTCACCTGGAACGCGGTTTCCGCGATGCGGCGAATGCCGTCGGGGGTGAAGCGCAGGTTCACGCCTTCGGTATCGAGCAGGGCAATGTGCTGCTCAGTCAGCGAGGCATTCGGCTCTGTGAGAATGCGTTCGAAGTCGTCGGGAGTGAGGGCTTCCAGCTCAACCCGAATCGGGAGACGGCCCTGCAACTCCGGAATCAGGTCCGAAGGCTTGCTGAAGTGGAAGGCCCCCGAGGCGATAAACAGGATGTGATCGGTGCGGATCATTCCGTGTTTGGTGCTCACGGTGGACCCTTCGATCAGGGGCAGCAGATCCCGCTGCACACCTTCCCGGGAAACGTCGCCGCCCGAAGTGCCCTCACTGCGCTTGGCCACCTTGTCGATCTCATCGAGGAAGACGATCCCGTTCTGTTCTGCGGCTTCGATGGCCCGGGCCTTCGTTTCCTCTTCGTTGATCAGCTTGCGCGCTTCTTCTTCCGTCAGTTTTTTCACCGCCTGTTTTACGGTGGTCTTGATCTTCTTGGTGCGCCCGGAAGACATGGAAGAAAACATGTTCTGAAGCTGGCTGGTCATGTCCTCCATCCCCGGCGGCGCCATGATCTCGACGCCCACCGGAACGGCGGCCACTTCTACCTCTATCTCCTTGTCATCCAGCTCCCCTTCCCGCAGTTTCTTGCGGAAAATCTGTCGGGTGTTGGAATCGCCGGACTCCACATCGCTGCTGCGGGCAGAAGGGAGCAGAATATCCAGGACGCGCTCTTCGGCAGCGATTTCCGCGCGGTAGTGGACCCGATGCATGGCTTCCTCGCGCTGTTGCTTGATGGACACCTCCACCAGATCGCGAATAATGGATTCCACGTCCCGGCCCACGTAGCCCACTTCGGTGAATTTGGTGGCTTCCACCTTGATGAAGGGAGCGCCCGCCAGTTTCGCCAGGCGCCGGGCAATCTCAGTCTTGCCCACACCCGTGGGTCCGATCATGAGAATGTTCTTGGGGGTGATTTCGTTGCGAAAATCCTCGTCCAGTTGCATGCGGCGCCAGCGGTTGCGCAGGGCAATGGCGACGGCCCGCTTTGCGGCCTGCTGGCCGACGATGTGGCGGTCCAGCTCGTGGACGATCTCGCGCGGGGTAATCTCGGACATATCACTGCAATCCTGTGGATGAGCTAGTAGCTGAGCTCTTCGATGGTGAAGTTGTGGTTGGTGTAGACACAGATGTCGCCGGCGATGCTGAGGCCTTTTTCCACAATGGCGTGGGCGTCCAGCTCGGTGTTCTCCAGCAGGGCGCGGGCGGCGGACTGGGCGAAGGGACCCCCGGAGCCGATGGCGATCAGGTCGTTTTCGGGTTGGATTACATCCCCGTTGCCGGTAACGATCAGGGACGCTTCCTTGTCGGCTACCGCCAGGAGGGCCTCCAGGCGGCGCAGGGCGCGATCCGTGCGCCAGTCCTTGGCAAGTTCGACGGCGGCTCGGGTGAGATTGCCGCTGTGGGCTTCGAGCTTGGCTTCGAAACGTTCGAAGAGGGTGAAGGCATCGGCGGTACCGCCGGCGAATCCGGCCAGCACCTGGTCCCGGTAGAGCCGTCGCACTTTGCGTGCGTTGCCCTTCATGACTGTGTTGCCCAGGGAAACCTGGCCATCACCACCGATGACCACCCGGTTGTTGCGCCGGACTGAGAGAATCGTGGTACCGCGGTACTGTTCCACAAGCGTTCCTTTGTTGAGTCAATGGCTGTGCCGCCGGGCGCGAGGGCGCTCGCCGCAACAGGCATAAGAAACGTATCAGGTGGGGGCGTCGCCCCGGAAATTCAAGAAGATGCAAGGATTCGGCCCGCGCCCCGGAGGGGTCAGCCGTCTGCCTTGCGCTGCAGCAGCAGGCTGCTCAGCTCATTGTTGGCCAGCGTGCCGCGGGCGCGGGACATGTTGGCGTGGGTGTCGAAGGGGCCGACCAGAACACGGTGCCAGGTTTCGGCGTTGCGGACCTTGACTGTTTCTACTGTGGCGTCCAGGTTGAGCAGAATCAACTGGGCGCGCAGGCGGTCCGCATCCTCGGGGTTCTTGAAAGAGCCCACCTGCAGAACGTACTCGATGTTTTCCTTCCGGGCCGCAACTTCCTTGCGGGGAAGCGGGTCCGGCTTGACCACCACCTCGCTTTCCTTCAGCAACTGATAGAAGTCAAAGCGCGGCTTGGGAGCGTCATCCTCCTGGGGCTCGGCGGGCTCCTGGGGTTCGATCGTTTGCACCGCTTCGCTCAGCCGTTCGTCCAGTGTGCCGGGCTGGGGCGGGATGCCCGCCAGGTAGATCAGGAACATGACAAAGGCGCCCAGCACCGAGCCGGTAAACAGCCACACCCAGGCGGGCACCTGAGTCCGGGGCCGCGGGCGGGCCTGGGGACGAGGCTTTTTCTTGGCGTAGTCGCGGGTCATGTGCAGGCAGTGGTGGTCGGCGGAATGGGCCCGAATTGTACTCGAGTTTCCCGGCACTGTCAGAGAACCCCGCCACCAATACAGGCCCGCTGCGGAGCGTTCAGGCCATGTCCTGAGGGTCCACATCCACCGACCACCGGCTGCGCCGGCTCAGCGCATGGTTTTCCATCTGTTCGCAGATCGCCTTCACCACCTGGTGCAGGAGCCGCCGGTCTTCGCTGTTGATGTGGAGCTGAAAACAATAGCGGTCCTTTTTGCGTTCCATGAGCGCCGGCAGCGGCCCCAGATAGCTGAGTTGTCGCGACGGGGGAAACAACCGCTGGGCCACCTGGCGCGCGGCCGCCAGGAAATCACTGGCGTTTTCCGCGCGCTTGGATTCGGCGCGGATCAGCGCCAGATAGCGATAGGGCGGCAGGCCTGCCAGTTGCCGCTCATGCAGCAGGCGGCGCGCATAGCGGTGGTATCCCTCCTTGATCAGGCTCTGAATATTGGGGTGTTCGCAGTGATGGCTCTGGATGATCACCCGCCCCGGTTTGTTGGCGCGCCCGGCCCGACCCGCCACCTGGATCAGGAGCTGGCCCATCCGTTCGGGACCGCGAAAGTCGCCGCTGAACAGGGCACCGTCGATGTCGATCATGGCGACCAGAGTGACGTCCGGAAAGTGGTGCCCCTTGGCCAGCATCTGGGTGCCCACCAGAATGCAGGGCTGCCCTTCCTGCACCTTTGCCAGCATGCCCTGCAGGGCCTGCTTGCGACGGGTGGTGTCCCGGTCCACCCGAATCACGGGATAGTCCGGGAAGGTTTGCTGAAGAAAGGCCTCGCTGCGCTCGGTTCCCTGACCCCGGTATTCCAGGTCCTTGCTGAAGCAGTCCGGGCAGGTGTGGGGCACCGGTCGCTGAAAATCGCAGTGATGGCAATGCAGGTGCGGCGGGTACTGGTGAACCGTAAGCTTGGCCGAACAGTTCTTGCAGTCGGCAATCCAGCCGCAGTCGTGGCAGATCAGGGCCGGGGCGAATCCGCGCCGGTTGATGAACACGAGAGCCTGGTTGCCCTTTTCCAACTCGCCTTCGATCTGGGCGAGAAGCTGGGCGGAAAAGCCTTCACTCAGGGCTTGCCCACGCAAATCGATCAGCGCCACCTCGGGGGGGCGGGCCGCGCCGGCTCTCTGGGTCAGGCGCAGGTGCAGGTAGCGCTGGTGGCTTGCGTTGTACAGGCTTTCCAGAGAAGGGGTGGCACTGCCCAGCAGCAGGGGGATGCGGCTGCGTTGGGCGCGCACTACGGACAAGTCCCGCGCCGAATAGCGAAAGCCATCCTGCTGCTTGAACGAGAGGTCGTGCTCCTCGTCGATAATGATCATGCCCAGGCGGGGAATGGGGGTGAAGACCGCGGAACGGGTACCGATCACGATCCGGGCATGGCCGTGCCGGGCCTCTAACCAGCCCTGCAGTCGCTCGCGGTCGTTCAGACCCGAATGCAGCGCGGCAATGCGCACCCGGAATCGCCGCCGGAATCGCCCCACCAATTGCGGTGTGAGGCCGATTTCCGGAACCAGCACCAGGGCGGAGCGGCCCTGTTCCAGCACCCGGGCGATGGCCTGCAGGTAGACCTCGGTCTTGCCACTGCCGGTCGCTCCTTCCAGCAGGTAGGTGTTATAACCTTCGTAGCGCACCTGGTCGAGGGCGGCCTGTTGCTCGCTGTTCAGTTGCAGGGGTGCTTGGGCCAGCAGATCCCCGCTGATGGCTTCGGGCTCGACCGTCGCTTCGCGCACCGAAACCAGCCCCTTGGTTTGAAGCTGCCGCAGCACCTCGGTGCCCACGCCCAGATCTTTCAGCTCGCTGCGGGCAAGGTGACCCCGTTCGTGCAACAGGTCCAGCACAGCGGACTGGCGGGGGGCCCGTTTCAGGGCACCCAGCGGTAGTCCCCTGCCTTCGGTGCTGAGCTCCCAGACCGATTCGCGGGGAAAGGCGGCCGCTTCTCCCTGGCGCAGGAGGGTGGGCAGGGCGGTCGCGAGGGCTTCGCCCACCGGGTGCTGATAGTAGCCTGCCGCCCAGCGGCACAGGTTCATCACGTCCGGGGGCAGGGGGGCTTGCTGGTCCAGGTTGCGGATGGCCGGTTTCAGTTGTGCCGGGCTGAGGCTGCTGCTGGAGCTGATACCCAACAAAACTCCCACCAGCTTCTGGGGTCCGAAAGGCACCAGGATGCGCATGCCCGCCTGCCAGGTCTCCAACTCGGAGGCCGGCACATCCGCCGGCGGCAGGTAGTCGAAGGTGCGACGAAGCGGCGTGGGGACGGCGACGTTGAGAATGTGCTGGATTGCCATGGTGCCTGCTTCTCACCGCTGGGTCTGAGTCAGACGCTCCCGCGGGCTTGCGTACAGAAAATGAACTTGCCTTGCGCTGGGTTTCTGGTAGTATGCGCCGTCTTAATTTCCCAGACTCACTCCCGAGCATTTGAACCGGCTGTCCCGAACGTCCAGTCGGCTTTCCCCCGGGATCACAGCGCCGCGGCACGAACAGTATTGATGAGGCAGCTCTGATGCAAGCAGAAATTCATCCCAAGTACGACGAAATGACCGCAACCTGCAGTTGCGGCAACGTCATCAAGACCCGCTCAACCTTGGCCAAGGACATCCAGGTGGATGTTTGCTCCGAGTGCCACCCGTTCTACACCGGCAAGCAGAAGGTGATGGATACCGGGGGCCGCATTGACCGCTTCAAGAAGCGTTTCGGTGCACGCGGAACCAAGAAGTAACTCAGCAACCCAGTTGCGCCATTTTCGAAGAACGCCTGGGGTAGTAATCTCAGGCGTTTTTTCGTTTAATGTGCAGTGCTTTTCGACACAACCTGGCCGGGGCGGCAACCACCGCCGCGGCCTGAGTGGAGCGCGCGGTTCGCTGCGTGCTCTCATTGCCGGAATAATCCTATCCATTGTTCCGGTGTTGGTTTGGGGCGCGACGTGTCCCGAGCTGACGGTTCATGAACGAGTTCGACTATCCGCAGTTCATGATGGTGATACGCTCCGTCTCACCGACGGGCGCAGGGTGCGATTAATCGCAATCAATGCACCCGAATTGGCAATCGATGGCAAAGCAGAACAACCCCTGGCCCGCGCATCACGGGAGGCGGTTGAGGCGTTTTTCGCCGACACAGAGACAGTGCATTTGTCTTTTGAGTCTCGCCGGACTGATCGTTACGGCAGAATCCTGGCCCATGTCACCCATCCATCGGGCCGCAACCTTGAAAGCTATTTGGTTCGTCAGGGCTTCGCCGTCCCGCTGGCCGTCCCTCCGGATGTGGCTCTTGCGCCGTGCCTTCAGGCTCTGGCGGAGGAGGCGCGGAGAGAGCGCAGGGGGCTCTGGGGTACAGCCTATTGGCGGCCGGTACCGGCACATCTCCTCGATCAGATGGAGGAAGGCTTTCGTCCGGTGTGCGGGCGAGTCAGCAAGCTGGATCGCCAGGCGGACCTGTGGGTGGAATTGGAAGGTGACCTCGTGATCCGGATTGCCCGCCAGGATTTCCCCTTCTTTCGCGACAGTGATTTCGATCCTGACGACGCGGACCAGTGGCCCGGTCGTTGGTTGCAGGTGAGCGGCTGGCTGCGGAACCGCAGCGGCAATCGCAGGCTGATGCGCCGCGGATTAAAGCCGTGGCTGGTCCAGGCTCGGACCCCATTTGCATTGCGATGGCAGGACCCCTCCGCCGAGTCCTGCCCACGCCCGTAGGGCCCGTCGAAGCGCTCGCCGCTTTTCACAATCGTCCCAATTTCCGGCAGCAGTCGAGACCGGCTGCGCCACACCGAAGTGAATATCAATGAGTAATGATTTCAAGCAGCAAGCACTGGATTACCACGAATTTCCTGTCCCTGGAAAACTCAGCGTTGAGCTGACCAAGCCTGCCCAGACCCAGCTGGACCTTTCCCTCGCCTACAGCCCCGGCGTGGCGGAGCCCGTGCGAGCCATCGCCCGGAACCGCGATGACGCCTATCGCTATACGGGCAAGGGCAATCTGGTGGCGGTCATTACCGATGGCACGGCCATTCTGGGCCTGGGCAACCTGGGGCCCCTCGCCAGCAAACCGGTCATGGAAGGCAAGAGCCTTCTGTTCAAGCGGTT
This sequence comes from Gilvimarinus sp. F26214L, assembly GCF_054401055.1. NCBI lineage: Bacteria > Pseudomonadati > Pseudomonadota > Gammaproteobacteria > Cellvibrionales > Cellvibrionaceae > Gilvimarinus > Gilvimarinus sp. F26214L. Next base: position 299,438 of record NZ_JBTIYG010000002.1, read on the forward strand.
CGCCAACATCGACTCGGTCGACATCGAGGTGAACGCGGAAAACCCCCAGGCTTTCATCGAAACCGTCGAGCGAATTGCCGACACGTTTGGTGGCATCAACCTGGAGGACATCAAGGCTCCCGAGTGCTTCGAGATCGAGAAGGAACTGATTCGTCGTTGCGACGTTCCGGTGTTCCACGACGACCAGCACGGGACCGCAATCGTAACGGTGGCGGGCATGCTCAACGCCCTGGAGATACAAGGCAAGTCCCTTCGCAAAGCGAAAATTGTCTGTCTCGGTGCCGGCGCCGCAGCAATTGCCTGCTGCAAGTTGCTGGTGGAAGCGGGCGCGAACATGGCGAATATCACCATGCTCGACAGCAAGGGCGTAATCCATGCCGAACGAACAGATCTGAACGGCCACAAGCGCGAGTTCGCCATGGTGACCGAGGAGCGCGATCTGGATGACGCGATCGTCGACGCGGACGTGTTCCTCGGAGTGTCCGGCCCGGATCTGTTGAGCGCAGCTCAGCTCAAACGCATGGCGCCCCGTCCGGTTGTGTTTGCCTGCTCGAATCCGGATCCGGAAATCGATCCGGCAACTGCCCGCGAAACCCGCCAGGACCTGATCATGGCCACTGGCCGCTCGGACTACCCCAACCAGGTAAACAATGTACTGTGTTTTCCCTTTCTTTTCAGGGGGGCGCTGGACGTGCGCGCGCGGGAGATCAACCGGGCCATGAAACTCGCGGCCGTGGAAGCAATCAGGGCCCTGGCCAAGCAGGCCGTACCCGGAGAGGTGAAGAAAGCCTATGGGGGAGTGGAGTTCGCCTTCGGGCCGGACTATATCCTGCCCAAGCCGACGGATCCGCGGTTGCTCCCGACGGTCTCGGCGGCGGTTGCCGCCGCCGCGGTGGAATCCGGCTCCGCGCGTCAACCTTATCCGGACAACTACCCGCTCTGAGAGGTAGCTGAAGACCCGTTTCCAACCCGCGCGCCGAACACAAAGGTTCGGCGCGCGGGTTGAACCTGTCAGAACAGGTCGTCCGGGTCCGTCTCACCGCCGTTGGTCAACGGTGTGAAGGAATCGTTGCGACGGCCACGCTCCGGTACGTTCTCCGTTCTGAAGTACTCAAACATGGCGTCCGGGTCGTTGGCGTCGGTGCGCAGGCCGGTCTTGCTGTTGATGCGTACGCTCACGATCCCTGGCGGTTGCGCGGGATGCTCTTCGGGCATGCCGCGCAGCGCGGTCTGCATGAACTCCATCCACATGGGCAGCGAGGCGTTGCTCCCCGTTTCGCTGCGGCCCAGCGGCGTGTTGTCGTCGAAACCCATCCAGGTCGTCGCGACGATGCGCTGGTTATATCCGGAAAACCAGGTGTCGACGCTGTCGTTTGTGGTTCCCGTCTTACCGGCCAGATCACTGCGGCCCAGGGCGCGGGCGCGGCGCCCCGAGCCAGCCTTCACCACGTCTTTGAGGATGTTGTCCATCAGATAGGCCGTGCGCTCGTCCAGAACCCGCGGTGCTACGGGAGGCCGTTCCGGTTTGGGCTCCTCGGTCTCGAGTTCCCCGTCCATCCCGCCTTCTCCGAGCAGGGCCGCGAACTCAGCCTCCCGCTGCTCTTCAAGCGACAGCAGTTGCGACTCCTCGGGTTCGGGCTGGACTGCCGGAAGGACAGTGTCGGTTTTCAATGCTTCCAGAATCTCTAGGTTTTCACATTCGCGACAGACGGTAAGAGGGCGGGCTTCGTAGATGACCTCGCCCGCGAAATCCTCGATGCGCTGGATGAAGTGTGGTTCCACCTTGTAACCACCGTTTGCAAACACGGTGTAAGCGGTTGCCACCTCCAGGGGGGTCAGCACGTGGCTGCCCAGGGCGAGGGTCAGGTCCTTGGGCAGCTCCGCTCCATCGAAGCCGAAGCGGTCCATTTCGCGGATTGCAGCGCGCACCCCCATGGAGTCCAGCAGGCGAATGGCGATGTAGTTGGTGGACTGGTACAAACCCTGGCGCAACCGGGTGGGGCCTTTGTATCTCCCCCCATAATTCTCCGGCCGCCAGACGGTCTCCAGCGTGTTGTCGTATTTCACAATGGGAGCATCATTGATGATCGAGGCCGGGGTAAAACCGTTCAGCAGTGCTGCCGTATAAATGAATGGCTTGAAGTTGGACCCGGGCTGCCGCTTGGCCTGAATGGCGCGGTTGAAATTGCTCAATGAAAAATCGAAACCACCGACCAGGGACAACAAGGCTCCGTTGTTTGGATCCAGGGCCACCAGAGAGCCCTGGGCCTCCGGGATCTGATACAGCCCCCAGGTTTCATCCGCTTCGGCCCGGACCCGGACTACCGCTCCCAGTTGCAGAGCGCCTTGTGCTCGCCGGGGCGCATTGTCCCAGGGGATTTCCACCACTGAACCATCCGCCAGCAGCGCCTCCAGGTGCTCCTCTCCGGTCTTCAGTACGGCCGCCGCGGCCAGTCCGCCGTAAGTGGGGATGGAGCGCAGCTCCTTCATCCAGGGATCGAGGTTGAGTTGCCGTTGGGGGGCGGCGGTATCTTCACCCTCTGCGCCATCCAGTGTGTAGAGGTTTTCCGGCTCCTCGTTATCGGCCGCAGCTTCCTGATCGGGGTCGTGGAATCGAGGGTCCAGAGTCAGCTCCGGCTCCCGATAGCCGTGGCGGCTGTCGTAAGCCAGCAGAGCGTTGATGACCGCCTGTTGCGCGGCGGCCTGCTTCTGGCTGTCGATGGTGGTGTAGACCCGATAACCCGCTGTGTAGGCGTCGGTGCCGAAACGCTGCAGCATTTCCTGGCGAACCATCTCTCCCACATAGGGCGCGTAGACGTCGAGGGCAAGCCCGTGGTACTTGGCTGTCAAAGGCTCCGCAACCGCAGCCTGATAGCTCGCTTCATCGATGTAACCGAGCCGAAGCATGCGGCCAAGAATCCAGTCGCGCCGTTTATGAGCGCGCTCGGGACCGTCGATGGGGTTGGAATCGCTTGGCCGTTGCGGCATGTGGGCAATCATTGCCAGTTGCGCGAGATTGAGCTCCGCAAGGTCCTTGCCGTAATAGACCTGGGCCGCCGCCCGCACGCCGTAGGCCCGGTGCCCGAAAGGTATCTTGTTTAGATACAGTTCGAGGATCTGGTCCTTTTCTAATTCTTTTTCGATCTTTAACGCAAGAAAAAGCTCTTTGAGCTTGCGGATGATGGTTTTTTCAAAGGACAGGAAAAAGTTTTTCGCGACCTGCTGGGTGATGGTACTGCCGCCCGTCTGGGTCTCACTCTGCAGCAGCATTTGTGACGCAGCTCGCAACAGACCCCTGACGCTCACCCCATTATGGGAGTAGAAACGATCGTCTTCAGCAGCCAGAAACGCTTTAATTAATAAGGGCGGTGCTTCCTCAAAGCGTATCGGAATCGTGCGCTTCTCCCCGTACTCCTGGATCAGCTTTTCGTCCGTTGAATAGATTTTTAACGGCGTCTCATATTTATATTGTCGCAGCGATTCGACAGAGGGCAAATTGGGGCTAAGGTAAAGAGACAAGCCGAACCATCCGGCCAGCGAACCACTGATCCCGGCTAAAACGACAAAAAGACAAAATGTAACTGACGAGCGGTTAAGTGGCATTTTTTTCAGTTTAATTAATGAGTTAGAGCTGAGGGTCGAGCGGTCTGATCCATTATACGGAGTTTCGGACCGCTTACCTACGAGTATGGCTGTTGCGCGGCAGAATTAAAGTGCTATAACATCATTCAACTATAAGTCTCGGAATTTGATAGAAAAATGGGCATCTTCGATTTCTTCGAACAAAAAACAAAGCCGGTGGTTGGCCTAGATATTAGCTCCACTTCGGTGAAATTGTTAGAACTGAGCCGGCAGGGCGACCGTTACCGAGTCGAGAGTTATGGCGTCAAGGCGCTCCCGCCCAACGCCGTCGTAGAAAAGAACATTAATGAGCTCGATGCGGTAGCCGACGTGATCCGTTCTGTGACCCAGCTCTCCAAATGCAAGCTGAAGAGCGCCGCTGCGGCCGTGGCGGGCTCTGCGGTCATCACCAAAGTGATCGAAATGCCCTCCGGTCTCACCGATGACGCAATGGAGACCCAGATTACCCTGGAAGCCGATCAGTACATCCCCTACCCGCTGGAAGAGGTGGCCATCGATTTCGAGGTCCAGGGCGTATCCGAGCGCAACCCGGACCAGGTGGACGTTCTGCTGGCGGCCTGCCGCCGGGAAAACGTGGACCTGCGAGTCGAGGCCCTTGCCCAGGCGGGGCTTACCGCGAAGATCGTGGATGTGGAAGCCTACACGATGGAGCGGGCCTTCTCTCTGATCGCCGAACAGTTCGAAGACCAGGAAGATCAGGTGGTGGCGGTGGTGGACATCGGCGCGACCATGACCACCCTCAGCGTCCTGGTGGATGGCAAAACCATCTACACCCGCGAGCAACTCTTCGGCGGCAAGCAGCTTACCGAGGAGATCCAGCGTCGCTACGGGCTCTCCACCGAAGAAGCCGGCCTGGCGAAAAAACAGGGCGGGCTCCCGGACGATTATGAGAGCGAGGTGCTGGAGCCGTTCAAGGACGCAGTTGTGCAGCAGGTGACCCGCTCCCTGCAGTTCTTCTTCTCTTCCAGCCAGTACAACGACGTGGATCACATCGTGCTCGCCGGTGGCGTGGCCTCCATGGAGGGGCTGCCGCAATTGATTGAAGAAAAACTGGGGACTCAGACCAGCGTTGCCAATCCATTTGCGAATATGTCGGTTTCGCCCAGGGTGAACGCGGCATCACTTGCCAACGATGCCCCCTCCCTGATGATTGCGACGGGCTTGGCCTTGAGGAGCTTTGACTGATGGCCAGAATTAACCTGCTGCCCTGGCGCGACGAAGAGCGCCAGGAGAAGAAGAAAGAGTTTTTCACAGTACTGGGCGGCTTCTGCATCCTGGGTGTGCTCTGCGGATACGTGTGGGTCAGCACCGTTCAGGCGGCCATCGACAACCAGAACAGCCGAAACAACCTTCTGCAGAAGGAAATCAACGCACTGCAGCAACAGGTCGCCGAGATCAAGGAGCTGAAGGAGCGACGAGCCCAGCTTCTGGAGCGCATGAAAGTCATTCAGGACTTGCAGGGCACCCGGCCCGTTATCGTGCGCTACTTCGACGGCATCGTGAGAGCGGTTCCCGATGGTGTCTATCTGACCAAGTTGGTCCGCAACGGTGACCAGATCAGCCTGGACGGAATTGCAGATTCTCACAGCCGCATCTCGGCTTTGATGCGCAACCTGGATGAGTCGGATTGGTTTGCCGACCCGAACATGGCGACGATCACCGCTGCACCTGGAGCGGGTGAGCAGGCCCAGCGCTTCACCATGACTGTGGGCGCCACCATACCCAAACAAGACGATGCCGAGGGAGGAAAATAACATGGCCCTGGCAGATACCCTCGAGCAAATTCAGAGCGTCGATTTATCGGACGTGGAGCGCATCGGCGTCTGGCCGATCGCAGTACGCGCGGGCATATGGCTGGCGGCCATTGCAGTAATCTTCGCCGGAACCTACTTCCTGTTCATCAAGGACATGAATGTCCGCCTGCTGTCGGCGGAGAAAAAAGAACAGCAGCTGCGCAAGAACTTCGAGTCGAAAGCCCTTGAGGCCGCCAATCTGGAGGAACTGAAAGCCCAGATGGTCGCCATGGAAGAAACGTTTGAAGGCCTTGTGTCCCAGTTGCCCAGCGATACCGAAGTGCCGGGCCTGATCGAAGACATCGAGGAGAAGGGCGCGGCCGCCGGGCTCAATATCTACAGCACGACCTTCCAGCAGGAGCGCGCGGCGGAGTTCTATGTGGAACTCCCTATCGAAATCAAGGTGCAGGGCAACAGCTACCACGACCTCGGGGGCTTTGTCAGCGGCATCGCCGGCATGCCCCGTATCGTGACCCTGCACAACTTTCAGATCAGCCCCGTCGGCGGATCCCGGGGCCTGAACATGACCATTTTGGCCAAGACCTATCGGTACAAGGGGCAGGAAAAATAACCATGAAAGTCGTTTCCCTTTTTCCGGCTGTTGCGCTGGCGCTTCTTACGGCTTGCTCTTCAGGCAAGAGCCAGCAGGATCTGGTCGACTTCATCAACGAGACCAAACGCCGTCCCGCAGGCCAGATTGAACCCATGCCGACATTTGCGGCTTACCAGGCTTATGAGTACAGCGCGTCGCGTCTGCGTAATCCCTTCGAGCGACCGGTTCCCGAACAGCAACGCATTCTCGTGAACGGCGGCAGCGACGTGAAGCCGGATTTCGACCGACCGCGGGAGCTGTTGGAAGAATTTGCATTTGCGTCACTGACGATGGTGGGCACCTTCGAGCAGAATGGCACCCTTTGGGCACTGATCGACGATGGAGCGGGGCAGGTGCATCCGGTCAAGGAAGGTAATTTCCTCGGCAAGAACCACGGCAAAATAGTCGAAGCCGGGCGAACGCATTTAAACGTTGTTGAAATAGTGACTGATGGTCTTGACGGCTGGATTGAACGGCCCCGGACACTGAAGTTGAGAGAGAAGGAATAAGCAGGTCATGTTCATTACAAAAAAACAGATCAAATTGGCCTCTTCCCTGAACGCATCGTCTCTGAAAAAAGTTTTGTTGGGGCTGGTATGTCTGGGGTTGAGTACGGGTCATGCAGTCGCAAACACCCTGGATGACCTGAAATTTTCCGCCTTGCCTGGGGACCGCTTCGAAGTGCGGATGGAGTTCACCGACACTCCACCCCAGCCGACCGGCTATACCATCGAGCAGCCGGCACGAATCGTTCTCGACTTCCCCGGCGTCAACAACGGCCTGGAGGAAAATCGCTTCCCGCTGTCCATGAGTAATGCCAAGAGCGCCATGGTACTGGAAGGCGAAGGCCGCACCCGGCTGATCCTGAATCTGGCGGAACTGGCCAGCTACAGCTCCCGAACCGAAGGGGACAACACCTACATTATCCAGGTGGGCAATACGGGAGTGGCCGTGGCCGACAACCAGGCCACTTCGACGCCGCCTGTTTCCACGGCCATCGTGACCGATGCGGACGCCGCCAGTGAGCAGCAACAGCGCCGCGCGTCGTCCGGACGAGCCGAAATCACCAACATTGATTTCCGTCGCGGCGATGCAGGCGAGGGGCGGGTGGTTGTCAGCCTCTCCAGCCCCCAGGTCAATATCGACATGCAGGAATCCGGTGGCGCCATCGAGTTGAACTTCGAGGGTGCGCGGGTCCCGGCAGATCTGGCCAACCGCTACGACGTGGTGGATTTTGCCACGCCCGTAACTTACATCGACGCCGACAACCAGGCTTCAGGCGCCCAGGTGCGGGTGGAAGCCAGCGGCGAATACGACTACCTCGCCTACCAGAGCGGTGGTGAATACATCATCAGCATCAAGCCCCTCACCGAGCGTGAGATCGAAGAGCGCGAAAGTCGCTTCAATTACACTGGCGACCGCATCTCCCTGAACTTCCAGGACATCGAAGTGCGCGCGGTGCTGCAGATCATCGCGGAGTTCACCGGACTGAACCTGGTGACCAGTGACTCGGTAAGCGGCAATGTAGCCCTGCGTCTGGACAATGTGCCCTGGGATCAGGCCCTGGATCTGGTGCTGAAAACCAAGGGCCTGGACAAGCGGCAGGTGGGTAACGTGCTCATGGTGGCTCCCGCAGCCGAAATTGCCGAACGGGAACGCCAGGAACTGGAAACCGAAAAGCAACTGGAGGAGCTGGCTCCTCTGCGCACCGAGTATATTCGGGTTCGCTACGCCAACGCCCGGGAGCTGTTCAACCTGTTCGGAGGTAATAGTTCAGGTGGACAGGGCGGTGGCGGCGCCGGCGGCAGCGGCGGCAACACCACCGGGACCATTCTCTCCGAACGCGGTCAGGCCATTGTGGACGAGCGCACCAACTCCATCATCCTGACCGATACGGAAGAAAAGATCGCCCAGTTCCGCCGCCTGGTGGATCAGATCGACATTCCCATCCGCCAGGTCATGATTGAGGCGCGCATCGTGATTGCCAACACCGACTTCCGCAAGGACCTTGGCGTTCGCTGGGGCGGTATCGGCGCCCGCATGGTGAACGGCAACCTGGTCGAGGTCGGTGGCAGCACCGAAAGCCTCGACGGTGACCCCGGCTCTCCGGCGGAGTTCTTCAATGGTGGCGAGACTGATCTGGAAGAGGATATGGTGGTGGATCTCGGTGTGGGCGCTAGCAATGCCGCAACCATCGCCTTCGACATCATCACCGACAATCTGCTGCTGGATCTGGAGCTGTCCGCGCTGGAAGATTCCGGCCAGGCTGAGATCGTATCCCAGCCCAAGGTGATTACCGGGGACAAGCAGCAGGCCACGATCGAGAGTGGTACGGAAATTCCCTACCAGGAGGCCTCCGCCAGTGGCGCCACATCCACCTCCTTCAAAGAGGCGGTACTGAAACTGGACGTGACTCCACAGATTACGCCAGACAACAACATCATCATGGACCTGATCATCAACCAGGACTCCGTGGGCGAGATCGATCTTGACAGTGGTATTCCAACCATTGATGTAACCCAGATCGAAACCCAGGTGCTGGTAAAGGATGGTGAAACCGTGGTGCTGGGCGGTATCTATCAGACCGAGCAGCAAAATGGCGTAACCAAGGTGCCGTTTTTCGGGGACATTCCCTACCTGGGCCGCCTTTTCAAGCAAACGGTAAACCGAACCAACAAACGTGAACTGTTGATCTTCATTACGCCGAAGATCATGGCAGAGACGCTCGTACAATAGACCGTGTCCGACGCAAACTTTCACACAGTGGTGCTGGTCGGCCCCATGGGGGCCGGCAAGTCCACGATTGGCCGTTTACTCGCCCACCTCCTCGCCTTCCGCTTCCAGGATACGGACCAAACGATCGAAAAACGCACCGGTGCGGACATTTCCTGGATCTTCGATGTGGAGGGCGAGGAAGGCTTTCGCGTTCGTGAAGCGGCGGTGCTGCGCGAAGCCCTTGAGCAGGACCAGTTGGTGCTGGCGACCGGCGGTGGGGTGGTGACGCGGGACGAGAACCGGGCCATGCTCAAAAAGCACGGCCCGGTGGTCTACCTGACCGCCGACATCGAACAACTGGTGGAGCGGACGGCGAAAGACAAGAAGCGTCCGCTCCTTCAGGTGGACAATCCGCGGGAAAAGATCGTGGAGCTGTTCAATCAGCGCGATCCTCTCTACCGGGAAGTCGCTACCATCACGGTCCGTACCGACAGACGCGCGCCCAAGCTGGTGGCCGAAGAGATCGCACGCAAGCTGCGGGAGCTCTGAGTGGCCCGGGCGGGTGTCGCCGTTCTCTGTGCTAGAATCAGCGGCCGTTTCCCCCACTGAGTTTCCTCATGCGCACAGTTGAAGTCGACCTCGGCGAGCGACGCTATCCCATCTACATTGGTACTGACCTTCTCCAGGACGCCACTCTCCTGACCCGCCACATCCACGGGAACCAGGTGTGTGTGGTCAGCAACACCACCGTCGCACCGCTGTATCTCGACGCGGTGAAGGAAGCTCTCGCAGGCCGCCAGGTAGACGTGGTCCTGCTGCCCGATGGGGAGCAGTACAAGAACCTCGACACGCTGAACCAGATCTACGACGTCCTGCTTGGCGCAAAGCACCACCGCACAACCACCCTGGTGGCGCTGGGCGGCGGAGTCGTGGGCGACATGTGTGGATTCGCGGCCGCGAGCTACCAGCGAGGCGTTAACTTCATCCAGATCCCCACCACCCTGCTGGCCCAGGTGGATTCGTCCGTCGGCGGCAAAACCGGCGTCAATCACCCGCTGGGCAAGAACATGATCGGCGCATTCCACCAACCCCAGGCAGTGCTCGCGGACACCGCTGTACTGCGGACCCTCCCCTCCCGGGAGTACGCTGCGGGGCTGGCGGAAGTGATCAAATACGGCCTGATCGCCGACCGGGACTTTTTCGCCTGGCTGGAAGCCAACCTGGACAATCTGCTGGAGCGTGACCCGGGTGCAATCAGCTATGCGGTTGAGCGCTCCTGCACGATCAAGGCCCAGGTGGTGGCGCAGGATGAGCGGGAGTCGGGGGTGCGAGCCTGGCTGAACCTCGGCCACACCTTCGGCCACGCGATTGAGGCGGCTCAAGGATATGGGCAGTGGCTGCACGGCGAAGCGGTTGCCGCCGGAATGGTGATGGCGGCCGACCTTTCGGTTCGACTGGGCTGGCTGGATGCCGCGGTACTGGACAGGCTCTCTCGCCTCCTGGAACGCGCGAAATTGCCGATCAGGGCTCCACGAATTGGCGAGGAGCAATTTCTGGCTTTGATGGCCGGTGACAAAAAAGTGTTGGACGGCACCATTCGCCTGGTCCTTCTCAAGGGTCTGGGAGAGGCGGTCATCACATCCGATGTGCCCGACGAAGCGCTCAGAAACACCCTGCGGGCATGGAGCGATTGAGCGAAAAACCGGCCCGTTCCGGGTGGTAAATTTGCCCGTCTCCTGTGGTCCGGGCTGTCCCGATTCGTGCGCACGACTCACCCCAAAATGCAATGACTTGTGGGTTCGTGCCCTGTTTTAGTGCACCAAGAAACATCCTAACCTACTGATTTACCTAGCTTTATTTTTTTCTTGTCAAGGTCCGGATCGGCAGGTAATATCTCCCGCCCATTTAAAACCAAGCCCCTCTTTCAGGGGCTTTTTTGTCTGGGGCCGGGTTCGATCGGTTCCAAGGACCGGCGATCGACCCGACACAGCTGCCCACGACGGTTGTGATCGCATCCCAATGCAATGCAACCCGCATCCTCTCTTCTTTGCATTTCGAGGGGCACTTCAACCCCGAGAGAAGGCCGCGCCCCGGCACCACGCCGTGCCAGCTTCGGTCGTGCTGAGCAGCCTCTGACGCAACACACTCTTGGAAGACACGCCCATGACTACCGGCCTCTATAATCTCGACGAATTCAAAGACAACTGCGGCTTCGGGTTGATTGCCCACCTTCGAGGCGAACCCAGCCACCGCTTGTTGAAGACCGCCATCGAGGCTCTCACCTGCATGACGCACCGCGGCGCGATCGGTGCGGATCAGAAAACCGGAGATGGCTGCGGCTTGCTGTTGCAGAAGCCCGACGGATTCTTCCGCGCTGTTGCGGCGCAGGAGTGCGGCGTAGAACTCAGTCCGCGCTACGGTGTGGGCAGCCTCATGCTCAGTCGCGACAGTGCGCAAGCCGAGCAGGCCAGGGCCGTTCTGACAGAGGAGTTGGAGGCTCAGGACTTGAGCGTCGCCTGTTGGCGGAAGGTCCCCACAAATCCCGACTGCCTCGGCACCATCGCCTTGTCGACCATGCCGGAATTCGTGCAGGTATTCGTGAATGCCGGTGATATCAGCGAGGGGCGGCTGGCCGCCAGACTTTTCATGGCGCGCCGCAAGGCGGAGCTCCGGTTGACCGACGACCCGGACTTTTACGTGTCCAGCCTGAGCGCCAAGGTTGTCTCCTACAAAGGTCTCACCATGCCGGTGGATCTTCCCAAATTCTTCCCTGATCTTGCCGATCCTCGGCTGGAAACAGGCATTTGCGTTTTCCATCAGCGTTTTTCCACCAACACCATGCCCAGGTGGCCACTGGCCCAGCCTTTCCGCATGCTGGCCCACAATGGCGAAATCAATACCATCATGGGCAACCGCAACTGGTCCCAGGCGCGCAGGTCCAAGTTTGTGACCGACCTGCTGCCCGATCTGGACGAGGTTGCACCGCTGGTCAATCGCAGCGGGTCGGACTCGTCCAGCCTCGACAACATGCTCGAGGTGCTGCTCACTGGCGGTATGGAGCTGTACCGTGCAATCCGAATGCTGGTGCCTCCAGCGTGGCAGAACGTGGAGCACATGGACCCCGAGTTGCGCGCGTTCTACGAATTCAACTCAAAGCATATTGAACCCTGGGACGGTCCCGCCGGGCTGGTGATCACCGACGGTCGTTACGCCGTGTGTACTCTGGACCGAAACGGTCTGCGGCCCTCCCGTTGGGTCATCACCAAGGACGACCTGATTACCGTCGCTTCCGAGATCGGCGTGTACGACTACAAGCCGGAAGACGTGGTGGCGAAGGGTCGCGTTGGCCCGGGTCAGATCCTGTCGGTGGACACTGCCACCGGGCAATTGCTGCACACACCGGATGTGGACGAGCTGCTGATCGCCGGAAACCCCTACCGGGCGTGGCTCGACAAAAATTCTCTGCGGCTGGAAAACACCGTCAACCAGGAGGCGGCCGAGCTCCCTCTGGAACCTGCTCAGCTCAGCACCTACATGAAAATGTACCAGGCCACTTTCGAGGAGCGCGATCAGGTGATGCGACCGCTCGCGTCCGCAGGCCAGGAGGCCACCGGCTCCATGGGGGACGACACCCCGATGGCCGTGCTTTCCCAGACCCAGCGCCCGCTCTACGACTACTTCCGTCAGCAGTTTGCACAGGTGACCAACCCGCCCATCGACCCCCTGCGGGAAGCGATCGTGATGTCTTTGGAAACCTGTCTGGGACGCGAAGAGTCGGTCTTCGAGCAAACGGAGAGCCATGCCAACCGGCTCATCATCGGCTCGCCGGTGCTGACGCCAGCCAAATTCGCCGCGATTGAAGCCCTGGATCGGCCTGACTACACATCGGCCCGTTTCTCCCTGCATTACGACCCGCAGCAGCAGACCCTGCGGGAGACCATCGAGCAATTGACCGACGCAGTGGTCGCCGCGGTTCGCGGTGGAGCGGTAACGGTCATTCTCTCGGATCGCGACCTGGTGCAGGGGAGTCTGCCCGTTCACGCCCTGCTGGCCACCGGCGCGGCCCACCACCGCCTGATTCACGAGGGCCTGCGCTGCGAATCCAACCTGCTGGTGGAAACAGCCACCGCGCGGGACCCTCACCAGATTGCAGCGCTGGTCGGCTATGGTGCGACCGCCGTTTATCCCTATCTGAGTTACGCGATGATCGACGATCTGATCGCCCGCGATGAGGTGATCCTGGATCGGGAGACCGCCTACAAGAACTACCGCAAGGGCCTGAACAAGGGGCTCATGAAGATCCTCTCGAAAATGGGGATCTCCACCGTTGCCTCCTACCGCGGTGCTCAGCTTTTCGAAGCCGTGGGGCTCGACCCGGAGGTGATCGACCTGTGCTTTTCCGGTACTGCCAGCCGTATCCACGGCGCCGATTTTGCGGCCCTCGAGGAAGACCAGAAAATCCTTGCGGAGCAGGCCTGGATTGCGCGGCGCCCCATCAGCCCCGGCGGCCTGCTCAAGTTTGTCCATGGTCAGGAGTATCACGCCTTTAACCCGGATGTGGTCCAGGCGCTGCACAAGGCCGTCACCACGGGCGACTACAGCGCCTGGCGAGACTGCGCGGCCCTGATCAACGAGCGACCCGTGGCCACTCTGCGGGATCTGATGGTGCTGCGCTCGGACGCGGAGCCGATCCCACTGGAACAAGTGGAACCGGTGGAGAGCATCCTCAAGCGCTTCGATTCCGCGGGCATGTCCCTCGGGGCACTGTCTCCGGAAGCCCACGAGGCCCTGGCGGAAGCCATGAACACCATCGGTGGCCGCTCCAACAGCGGCGAAGGCGGTGAAGATCCGGCTCGCTACGGCACTATCAAGAGCTCCAAGATCAAGCAGGTGGCGTCCGGCCGCTTCGGTGTTACCCCCGAATACCTGATCAACGCTGAAGTCATGCAGATCAAGATCGCCCAGGGCGCCAAGCCGGGCGAAGGTGGCCAGCTCCCGGGGGGCAAGGTCAATGCACTGATTGCCCGGCTGCGCTACTCGGTGCCGGGCGTCACTCTGATATCGCCCCCGCCGCACCACGACATTTACTCCATCGAAGATCTGGCCCAGCTCATCTACGACCTGAAGCAGGTGAATCCCCAGGCCCTGGTCTCCGTAAAGCTGGTGTCGCGTCCGGGTGTGGGCACCATCGCCGCAGGTGTGGCCAAGGCCTACGCGGACCTGATCACCATCTCCGGCTATGACGGCGGCACCGCAGCCAGCCCGCTGACCTCCATCCGCTACGCCGGTTCGCCCTGGGAACTGGGTCTGAGCGAAACCCACCAGACCCTCTGTGCCAACGACCTGCGGGACAAAGTGCTGGTGCAGACCGATGGTGGCCTGAAAACCGGCCTGGACGTAGTAAAAGCGGCGTGCCTCGGGGCGGAGAGCTTCGGTTTCGGCACGGCTCCCATGGTGGCCCTGGGGTGTAAGTACTTGCGTATCTGTCACCTCAACAACTGTGCGACCGGGGTGGCCACCCAGAACGACAAGCTCCGGGAAGATCACTACCGAGGCACTGTGCAGATGGCGATTAATTTCTTTCGCTTCGTGGCGGAGGAAACCCGGGAGATCATGGCGGCCCTGGGTGTTGCGAAACTGGAGGATCTGGTGGGTCGCGTGGATCTTCTGGAACGTCTGGAAGGGGAAACCGCCAAGCAGCACCGCCTGGATCTGAGCCCGATCATCTACACCGATGAGCTGATTCGCTCCAAGCCCCAGACCTGCAAGCAGCCAGGCAACGAGCCTTTCGATAAAGGTCTGCTGGCTGAACGTATGGTGGCCGATATTCTGCCCGCCATCGATCAGAAATCCGGTGGGCGTTTCGCTTATACGGTCACCAACTGTGACCGTTCCATCGGTGCCCGACTGAGCGGCGAAATCGCCCGTCGGCACGGCAACCAGGGAATGGCCGGCGCTCCGATCCGCCTGGACCTGAGTGGGGTGGCGGGCCAGAGCCTCGGGGTCTGGAATGCCGGCGGTCTGGAGATTTACCTGGAAGGCGACGCCAATGATTACGTGGGCAAGGGCATGGCCGGCGGCAAGATCATGATTCGCCCCCCTGCGGGCTCCGGGTTTGAAACCCGCAAAACCAGCATCGTGGGCAATACCTGCCTGTACGGTGCCACGGGCGGGCGCCTCTATGCTGCCGGGCAGGCCGGCGAGCGGTTCGCCGTGCGCAACTCCGGGGCCATTGCCGTGGTGGAAGGCGCCGGTGACCACTGCTGTGAATACATGACCGGCGGCATTGTCACCGTTTTGGGCGCATCCGGGGTCAACTTCGGTGCGGGCATGACCGGCGGTTTCGCCTTTGTACTCGACGAAGACAACAGCTTCGGCGACAAGCTCAATCGTGAGTCGGTGGAGATCCGCCGCATTGATACGCCCCCCCTGGCCGACTATCAGAATCATCTGCGCGACATTCTCGCCGACTACGTGCGGGAAACCGAAAGCGAATGGGGGCGCGAACTGTTGGACAATTTCGGCGGCTGGATCGGCAAATTCTGGCTGGTCAAACCCAAGGCTGCGGAACTGGAAACCCTGATCGCCGCCATCAAGTTCCGGGCCGAGTAACTCCGGGCCTCAGCAAATTTCGAGACGACTATGAGCAAACAACGGAATAACGATTTTCAGTTTCTGGATGTGGGGCGGCAAGATCCCCCCAAAAAGGACATGGAGCTCCGGACAACCCGGTTCGCCGAAATTTATGAGCCGTTCTCCGACGCGGAGGTTTCCGACCAGTCACACCGTTGCCTGGAGTGCGGCAATCCCTACTGCGAGTGGAAGTGCCCGGTGCACAACTACATTCCCAACTGGTTGAAGCTGATCGCCGAGGGTCACGTGATGGAGGCGGTGGAGCTCTGCCACCAGACCAACACGCTGCCCGAAGTGTGTGGTCGCGTGTGTCCCCAGGATCGCCTCTGCGAGGGCGCCTGTACGCTCAACGACGGTTTCGGCGCGGTGACCATCGGCAACGCGGAAAAGTACATCACTGACACTGCATTCGCCATGGGCTGGAAGCCCGATTTGTCCAGTCGCGTCTGGACCGACAAGAAGGTGGCGGTCATAGGCGCCGGTCCGGCGGGCCTGGGCTGCGCGGACGTCCTGGTGCGTAACGGCGTCAAGCCGGTGGTCTTCGACCGCTACCCGGAAATCGGCGGGCTGCTCACCTTCGGGATTCCCGAGTTCAAGCTCGAGAAACGGGTAATGCGCAAGCGCCGCGAAATCTTCACCGAAATGGGAATCGAGTTCCGGTTGGGCGTTGAAGTCGGCAGGGACATTGCCATGTCCGAACTGCTTGAAGAATACGAGGCGGTGTTCATGGGGATGGGCACCTACACCTACATGAAGGGTGGCTTTCCCGGAGAAGATCTGGCGGGCGTTCACGACGCGCTGCCCTTCCTGATTGCCAACGTGAACCGGCATCTGGGCTTTGAAGAAGATCCGGCCGATTTCATCGACACCGCCGGCAAGAAGGTTGTGGTTCTCGGCGGTGGTGACACCGCGATGGACTGTGTTCGCACCGCCATTCGCCAGGGAGCGAGCAGTGTGACCTGCGCCTACCGGCGGGACGAAGACAACATGCCCGGGTCCCGCCGGGAGGTTGCCAACGCCAGGGAGGAGGGGGTCAAGTTTCTCTTCAACCGCCAGCCCATCGCCATCATGGGGGACGCGGGGGTCAGCGGCGTGAAGATGGTGACCACGGAGCTGGGCGAGCCTGATGACAACGGCCGGCGCCGCCCCGAACCCGTCCCCGGCAGCGAGCAGGTGCTCGACGCGGATGTGGTTCTGATTGCCTTCGGCTTCCGTCCCAGCCCGGCGGAGTGGTTCCCCGATCACCAGATCGCCATCAACGAATGGGGTGGGGTCATCGCGGAGGAACAGCAACGTTATGCCTTTCAGACCGCCAACCCCAAAGTGTTCGCCGGTGGGGACATGGTGCGCGGCTCGGATCTGGTGGTAACGGCAATTTGGGAGGGTCGTCAGGCCGCAGAGGGTATACTTGACTATTTGAAGGTATAAACCAGAGTTTGCTGCCATGACTGAACTGAAAAACGACCGTTTTCTCCGCGCATTGTTGCGCCAACCCGTGGACCGCACACCGGTCTGGATGATGCGCCAGGCCGGGCGCTACCTCCCGGAATACCGGGCCACTCGCGAGAAAGCCGGCGACTTCATGGCGCTGTGCAGTAACCCTCAGCTCGCCTGCGAGGTGACCTTGCAGCCGCTGGAACGCTACCCGCTGGATGCGGCAATCCTGTTTTCCGATATTCTCACCATCCCGGACGCCATGGGTCTGGGGCTCTACTTCGAAACCGGCGAAGGCCCCCGATTCCGCAAAACCGTCCGCAGTGCCGCCGAGGTGGAGGCCCTGGACGTGGTGGATACCGCCAGCCAGCTCAGCTATGTGACCGACGCGGTGAGTACCATTCGGCGTGAGCTCAATGGGCGCGTGCCCCTGATCGGGTTCTCCGGCAGCCCCTGGACCCTGGCGACCTATATGATCGAAGGCGGCTCCAGTCGGGATTTCCGGCAGGCCAAGCGGATGCTCTACAACCAGCCCGAGGTGATGGATCTGCTGCTGGCCAAGCTGGCCGACTCGGTCATTGACTACCTCAACGCCCAGATTCGCGCTGGGGCCCAGGCGGTGCAGATCTTCGATAGCTGGGGCGGTGCGCTGTCAGCAGCCGCTTACCAGCGCTTCTCGCTCGCGCCCATGAAGCGCATCATCCAGGGGCTCATCTCGGAGCATGAAGGGCGTACCATCCCCGTGATTCTGTTCACCAAGGGCGGTGGACAGTGGCTGGAATCCATGGTTGACAGCGGAGCCCACTGCCTGGGCCTGGACTGGACCACGGACGTCGGCCAGGCGCGCAGCCGCGTGGGGGACCGGGTGTCACTGCAGGGCAACATGGACCCCGCCGTGCTCTACAGCGATGCCCCTCGAATCCGGGAAGAGGTTGCCGCAATCCTGGCCAGTTACGGCTCGGGCCCAGGCCACATCTTCAACCTTGGGCACGGCATCACCCCGGAGGTGGAGCCGGAAGCGGCCGGGGCGTTTATCAATGCCGTCGTGGAGCTGTCTCCGGCCTATCACAGGCCTGAATCCTGACCCTTCCCATGCCCGGTTGCTGCCAGAACATGGCGGCAGCCGGCGCACATAGGCTATATTAGTTGGTCCGGGAGCCGAGAAGGCCCCGGCTCAAGGGCGGCAGGCACCGGCCGGCCCCTGGAGGCGATCGCGAGGGTGCGCGCAACGGAGCACTTGGGTGGCCATCAAGCAAGTCAAACTGGATGTCAATGAACTGGCGATAGGGATGTTCATCTCCGGCCTGGACCGTCCCTGGTCCCAGACACCCTTCCCCCTGCAAGGCTTCTACATCCGCGATCTGGAAGAAATCCGCCAGCTGAAGTCCCATTGCCGGCACGTTTATATCGACGTGATCAAGGGGCGCCCTCCGGTAACTGCCCCCCCCAAGCCGACCGCCACTGCGTTCGGGGAGAAGCCCAAGCCTTTCATCCGCACCGCGCGCCAGTCCGCAGCCAAGGTCGCCGTAGCCCCCCTCAAGATTCGCCGCGATGTCTATACGGACAAAGAGCCGTTGAAGCGGGAAATCAAAAGAGCCAAACAGCTACACCAGCGTGTCTATCTCGCCATCGGTGAGGTGATGACCCAGATCGACGGCGGACACGTGCCGGTCGCCGAAACCCGCCGGCTTGCCAGCGAGATGGTGGACAGCATCCTCCGAAATCCCGACGCCTTCAGTTGGCTGTCCCGGGTCCGCGATGTGGACGAATATACTTACAGCCACGCGGTTCGCTCCGCCGTTTGGGCCATTCTTTTCGGGCGTCACGCGGGTCTGCCCAAGAGCGAACTTGATATTCTCGCCATGGGCGTCCTGCTCAAGGATGTGGGAAAGACAAAGCTCGACCAGGAACTCCTGCGCAAGCCTCAGCGAAGCGCGGCGGAGGAGCAGGAATACGAAACCTTTGTGGAGCTTGGAGCCCAGATCCTGCGGGAAACCCCAGGCATCGAGCCAAGAGTGATTTCGGTGGTGAAGACCCACCGCGAACGCCTGAACGGCAGCGGTTTCCCTCAGCATCTGAGCGGCGACCGTATTCCCTTGCTCGGCAAGATTGCCGGCATCGTCACCTACTACGATGAAACCACAAATCCCCGTGGGCACCATCACCCGATCGCCCCTTCGAAGGCCGTGGCCAGGCTCTACGAATTGCGCAACACGGAGTTTCAGGAAGAGCTTGTTGTGGAATTCATCCGGGCCATTGGCCTGTATCCAACCGGCACCCTGGTGGAGTTGAACACGGGTGAAGTGGGCGTTGTTGTAGAGCAGAATTTCGAGCGGCGCCTGAAGCCCAAGGTCATGCTGGTGCTGGATGCGGTCAAGAACCCGCTGCGTAAACCGCTTCTCCTGGATCTGGCGGAAGACGAACGTCGCAAACAGGAACTGGTGGACCGGGGCAAAAAATCACCGGACGAACTGGAAAACATCGAGATCGCCCAGGATCTGGAACCCGGAACCTATGAAGTGAATATCGCGCAGATCAGGGACGAGTATCTGTTCAGCAATGCTCCGGTAGCGGTGGCCGAGGTGGCCGGCAAGCGGGGGCTGTTGTCCATCCTGGGCTTCAATCGCTGACCCGTTCTGATTGTGTATGGGTTGCTTCTGAATCGCCCATCTCTTGATCACCAGCCCCTGCCCTGTCAATCAAGGCACCCAGTTGCTCCCCCATGCGAACCCGGGACTGGGCCTGGAAGTGTTCGCACCACTGGGCCATCTCGGGACCAAATAACAGGACGACCGTAGACCCCAATTTGAATCTGCCCATCTCTTCCCCTTTGCGCAGGGTTACTTCCGCGCTGCTGCCGGGGTAATGTGAGGTTCTCACCTGCCTCTTGATCGGCGTCACCAACCCTGCCCAGGTGGTCTCGACACTGGCGCAGATCATGGCGCCCACCAGGATCATGGCCATGGGGCCCGCTTCCGTCTCGAACAGGCAAACCACCCGCTCATTGCGGGCAAAAAGTTCGTCCACCAGTTCGGTGGTGGCCGCATTCACGGAAAAAAGACGACCGGGCACATGCACCATGCTGCGCAGTGTTGCATCCAGGGGCATGTGCACACGATGGTAGTCCTGGGGGGACAGGTAAATGGTGGCGAACTTCCCTCCGGCAAACAGCGCGCTCATAGCCTCGTCCCCGCCGAGCAGCGACTTCAGACGGAAGTCCTTCCCCTTGGCCTGGATCAGCCGCCCGCCGTGGATATCACCCAACTCGCTGAGGTGCCCGTCCGCAGGACAGGCGATTGCATCCACCTGCGGGCACAGGGGGCGGGCCCCATCTTTCAGTTCGCGGGTGAAGAACGCATTAAAGGAGGGATACTTGTCTGTGTCCGTTTCCCGCGCTTCACTCACGTCCACTTTGAACGCGCGAATAAATATGGCGATAAACAGTTTTCGAACCGGCGCAAACTCTGTTTCGGCGGCCCAGCCGACTGCGCGGGAGAGCAGGTGTTGTGGAACCAGGTGTTGAATCGTTACAAAAAGAACTCTGAAGACTTTCGCCATGCGACCTCTTAAATTATTCCACCGGCGTATCCGGATCGTTGCCCCATTCGGCCCAGGAGCCGGGGTAGGCTTTGATATTAAAGCCCAGTGATTTGCCCACCAGGTAGGTAAACCCTGACCGATGGTGGGAATGACAATGGGTGACGATGGTCTGCTCCTTCGTCAGGCCCTTGCGCTGCAGGTAATCCTCTGCATCGCTGCGAATCTTCAGGTTCGCCGATCGATCCATGAGTTCGGTCCATTCGCAGTGAATCGCGCCGGGGATGTGTCCGTTTTTCGCGGCAGTCAGCTTCTGGCCAGTGTATTCCGCCGCGGTTCGGGCGTCCCATACACGAAATTCCGGCTCCCGCAACTGGCGGAGAATGTCCTCCTTGCCCGCGGACACATCTCCGTCAACCGTGACCTCCACCGGTCGCGATTGCGGATCGGGAAGGTCCCGGCTGAGCATTCCGTCCGCGGCCCGCCAGGCCCGGATGCCGCCGTTCAGATAGGAGCTGTGCGGGTGCCCGATCATGTCCAGAGTCCAGATCAGCCGCCCTGCCCAGCCGCCACCTTCATCGTCGTAGGCCACCACGTGCTTGTCATCACTCAGGCCCAGACGGGAGAAGAGATGGTTGAGCTGAGCCAGTTCCGGAAGGTTTCCCGGCACCGGCGGTGTACCCGCAACCAGCTCCCGGGGTGAAACGTGCATCGCCCCCGGCAAGTGTCCATCTTCGTAGCTCTGTTCGCTGCACAGATCAACGATGATCAGGTCGTCACTGTCCAGCAAGGGCTTCAACTGTTCCGTTTCCACGATCAGCGGAAGTTCCAGCGCGGCCATGGCGATCTCCGTGGATAGGGGATGTAGCGAATGCCCGCTACGCCTGTGATGTGCGCGCCGATCACAAGCGTTTGGGCCACAATATCCCGGCTAGAATAGCAGATCCAGGGTCAATTTGGCTGGCCTCTGGAGAATTGCTAATATGGCGCGCTCGCCTGCAAACGCGAGTCATCAACGACGGGCTGCAGAAAAAGGTCACCGGCATGCAAGACGATAACAACCTGATCTGGATCGATCTGGAAATGACGGGCCTGAGCCCCGAGCGCGACTGCATCATCGAGATCGCGACCCTGATCACCAATCCCCAGCTCGACATTCTCGCGGAAGGTCCCGTGATGGCCATTCACCAGTCGGATCAGGTTCTCGACGCAATGGATGAGTGGAACACCCGACAACACGGTCAGTCGGGGCTGACCGAGAGAGTTCGTCAGAGCCAGTTCGACACTGCCAGCGCTGAACGTTCAACTCTGCAGTTTTTGGAGAAGTGGGTGCCCAAGGGGAAGTCCCCCATGTGCGGCAACACGATCTGCCAGGATCGAAGGTTTCTCGCCCGGTACATGCCGGAGCTCGAAGCCTATTTCCACTACCGCAATCTGGACGTAAGCAGCATCAAGATTCTCGCGCAGCACTGGCGATCTGACATTGCTTCCGGTGTAAAGAAGTCTTCGAGCCATCTCGCCATGGATGACATTCGCGATTCCGTTGCGGAGCTGCGCCACTATCGGGAACACTTCTTCAAGATGCAGTAAACGGTCGGGACGCATTCGGGTGAATACAGAAGCATACCTCCCGCCCTTCACCTCTGAGTACTAAATAAAAAACCGGAGCCAATGATGAACCGCAAACTCCTTGGGCGAGCCTCGCTGATTTTGTTTCTCGCCCTTGCATCTCAGATGGTTTTTGCGGGGAGCCTAAGCCGACACACGTTTGACTCCAGCACGCTCGATCGCGAATACCCTTTCACCATTTACCTGCCTGATGATTACGAGAACTCCGGCCTGCACTACCCGGTTCTATACCTTCTGCATGGATCCACCGGCAATGAAATGTCGTGGGCAAACTCCGGCAGGATCAAGCCTACGGTCGATCACCTGATCGATCAGGGGCGAATCAAGCCCTTGATCATCGTGATGCCGGGCCACAATGAAAGCTGGTGGGCCGATGGCGAAGATGAAGCGGCGCAAACCGCTTTGCTGGACGATCTGATCCCCCATATCGAAAAGAAATTCCGCACCATCGACCGCCGGGACGGGCGCGCGGTGGCCGGGTTGTCTGCCGGCGGTTTCGGTGCCGTGAATCTCATTTTGCAGTTCCCCGAACGATTTGCAGCAGGCGCGGCACTGAGCCCCGCGGTCTACACGCCGCTCCCGCCTGAGCATTCATCCGCCTACCGCCATAAAGTCTTCCAGCGCGACGGGAAGCTTTCCCCGGCGGTCTGGTCGGCGCTCAACTGGACCAGCTACATCGATGCCTACAAATCCCAGGACCTGGTCGTTCCGCTGTACATAAACAGCGGGGACCACGACACCTTCGATATTGCCTTCCACGCGGCTCACTTCTATCAGGTAATGCGCGAGCATCAGCCTGCGCGGGTGGAGTATCGGGTGGTCGACGGTGATCACGAGTGGTCGGTTTGGGCAGCTACTGTGGGCGACGCCCTGGAGTACATGGACCGCTATCTGCGCGGCCCCCGCTGATTTACCGCGCGTCCCACCGAACCGGTTGCCGATGCTGATCCAGGGCCCACGCCACGTGTTCCCGCACCACGGGAGAGTGGTGATCGACGCGCGCCTGTAAGGCCTGGACCGCATCCTTCGTCGACGGGCCGTTGCCGAGAGCGATGGCAAGATTCCTCAGCCAGCGCTCGTATCCGATCCGGCGAATCGCAGAGCCTTCCGTTCGTTGCAGAAATTCCTCCTCGCTCCAATTGAATAAATCAACCAAGTGCGACGCGGACAGATTGTGCCGCGGTTTGAAATCGTTCTCGTCTGTGGGCTGCGCGAATTTGTTCCAGGGACAAACCAGCTGGCAGTCGTCGCACCCGAATACGCGATTGCCCATGGCGGCACGGAGCGGCTCCGGGATACTGCCTTTGTGCTCAATCGTGAGATAGGAAATGCATTTGCGCGCGTCGAGCTCGTAGGGACCGACAAAGGCCTGGGTCGGGCAAACATCAAGGCAGGCCCGGCAGGTGCCGCAGTGATTGCTGGCAGCCGCCTCTTCGACCGGTAGTGGCAGGTTGGTGAACAGTTCTCCAAGAAAGAACCAGGTGCCGGCCTTGTTGTTGATCAGCATGCAGCTCTTGCCGATCCATCCGAGTCCGGCCTTTTCGGCGAGTGCCCGTTCCAGAACCGGCGCGCTGTCCACAAACGGCCGCTGGTGCGTTTCCACCTCCACTGCGTCCGCGATTCTG
Source organism: Gilvimarinus sp. F26214L (assembly GCF_054401055.1). NCBI lineage: Bacteria > Pseudomonadati > Pseudomonadota > Gammaproteobacteria > Cellvibrionales > Cellvibrionaceae > Gilvimarinus > Gilvimarinus sp. F26214L. The sequence goes on from NZ_JBTIYG010000002.1 coordinate 323,038, forward strand.
GTGGCCAGTTTGGCGAGACGCTTGCGAACCAGCTTGTGGTAGTCGCGGCCCAGGGCGTATCGGGAAATGTAGGCTTTCCCGCCGTCCCCGAGCGTTTCCAGCGGCCTGTCGTCGCCGGGCAGGTAATCCATCCGCGCCGAGATGACCCGCATGGTGCCGGGGAGCAGCTCCTGCGGTCGGGATCGCTTGTTGCCGTGTTCGCCCATCCACTCCATTTCTCCCTGGTAGCCCTTGGCGAGCCACTGTTTCAGGCGATCCTCGTGAACAGTGAGATCAACGTCCGCGATGCCCACTTGCTGGAAGCCCAGTTCCTGCCCCCAGGTTTTGATCTGGGCGGCAAGCTCTACATAGTCTAGGTCGTGTTTCATGACAGATGCCTGGAGATGCGGGCGGGGTGGTTAATTCCGGACGAGTTTCACTTTATACTGACCGCTCTCCACTCCGCCCGGCGAGAGAATCAGTGAGGCTGCGCTCCCATGCCCCGTGCCGCGTTCCGCGACCCATCCAATGCCGTTTACAGCGCAGCGCAATGCCGCGAGCTGGACCGTATTGCCATTGAAGAGCACGGGATTCCCGGCATCGTCCTGATGAAGCGCGCAGCCCGGTTTGCCTGGCAGACCCTCTGCGAACGCTGGCCGGTACCGGATCAGGTGCATGTTTTTTGCGGCGCGGGTAACAATGCCGGAGACGGTTATATTGTCGCAGCTTTGGCGGCGCAGCAAAACGTTCCGGTTCGGCTGATTCAGGTAGGCGACCCCGATACACTCAAAGGCGACGCGGCGCGGGCGCGGGATTTCGCTTACGAGGCCGGCGTTTCCATGGAGCGTCTTCGAAGCGAACTTCAGCTCGACCGTGGTGTTGTTGTCGACGCGCTGCTGGGCACCGGCGCCCAGGGCGCTCCTCGTGGCGATTACGCGGCGGCCATCGAAGCAATCAACACAAGCCGGTTGCCGGTGCTGGCGGTGGATCTGCCCTCCGGACTCAATCCGGACACGGGGCAGTCGGCAGGCGCCTGTATTCGTGCCGCTCTTACGACCACCTTTATCGGCATGAAGCGTGGGCTCTTCACCGGGCGTGCGCCGGCACTGGTTGGCCGTCTTGAGTTCTCCACGCTGGAGGTGCCACAAACCGTGTACGATCAGGTGCCAGCCTGCACCCACCTGGCCGAGCTCGAACAAGCTCGCCGTTGGCTTCGTCCGCGGGAGCAGGATGCCCACAAGGGCCGATTCGGCCACGTGCTGGTCCTGGGCGGTGATCTGGGCATGGGCGGCGCCGCTCTCATGGCCGCGGAAGCTGCCGCCCGGCTCGGGGCCGGGCTGGTCTCGGTGGCTACGCGCCCCCAGCACTGCGCGGTGTTTCTCGCCCACCGGCCGGAACTGATGGTTCGGGGAATCAACAACGCGGGTGAACTGGAGCCGCTCCTTGACCGGGCCAGCGTCATTGTGGCGGGCCCCGGCCTGGGGCAGTCGGACTGGTCCAGAGATCTGTGGCGGGCGGCCTGGAACAGTAACCTGCCCCTGGTGGTCGATGCGGACGCCCTGAACATCATTGCTGAACACCCCGCTGCGTATTCCGGACGACCTTCCGGCTGGGTGCTCACGCCTCATCCGGGCGAGGCGGGCCGGTTGCTGGAATGCACCATCGGCCAAATACAAGTGGATCGCTTCGCGGCCGTAGACCGGCTTCGTCGCCGCTTCAAGGCCACTGTTGTCCTGAAGGGCGCGGGGAGTCTGGTAGCCAGTGCCGAGCCGGATGGCCCCGTGGCCGTCGCGGATGTGGGTAATCCGGGTATGGCCAGTGGCGGGATGGGTGACATTCTCAGCGGTGTGACCGGCGCCCTGTTGGCCCAGGGCCTTGATCCGGACCGGGCGGCAGAACTGGCTGTATTGCTGCACGGCAGCGCCGCGGACCTCGCGGCTGCGGAGGGCGGCGAGCGAGGCATGCTCGCAACCGACTTGCTCCCTCATTTACGAAAACTGGTGAACTCATGATGCCCCGAAAAGGCGACCAGCTGTCAATCGATCTGGCGGACGAGGACGCCACTGTCGCTCTCGGCCGCAGCCTCGGGGAGGCGGTCACGGAAGGCGGTGTCATCTTTCTGGAGGGCACGCTTGGAGCCGGTAAAACAACCTTGTGCCGGGGGGTTCTGAGAGCGTTTGGGCACCAGGGCGCGGTAAAAAGCCCCACCTATACCCTGGTGGAAGCGTACGAACTGGAGCCCCGGCACGTCTATCATTTCGACCTGTACCGATTGGGTGATCCAGAGGAACTGGAATACGTGGGAATCCGGGATTACTTCGCTGCGCAAAATCTGTGTCTGATCGAGTGGCCGGAACGGGGCGCCGGCATTTTGCCCAACCCCGACTTACAGGTTAAAGTTGCAGTTGCCGGACCGGCCACCAAGCCGCATCGACGGTCCGACCTGGTGGCCACCACCGACCGGGGCAAAGATATTCTGAGAAAACTGCGGGCAAAACTCGAACGTGGTCATCACAACGATTGAACAAAACACTTGAAAGAAACTCAAGCATACGGACAACAACAGGCCGGCTCGTTCGGCGCAAACCCGCGGCTGCGGCCCGAACTTTCAGATCACCCCATGATGCGAGTATGAGATGAATCGATTGCAGGTCGTCTGCCATTGGGTTTTCCTCTGCCTGATCGCCGCATGGAGTTCCATCAGTTTTGCCGGCGAGACGGTGGAGAGTGTGCGCCTGTGGCGCGCGCCCGACAGTACCCGCGTTGTTTTTGACCTGAGCGGCCCGGTAGAACACTCGGTGTTTTCCCTCGACAACCCGCGCAGGCTTGTGGTGGATATTCGTTCCACCGCGCTCGGCACCTCACTCGAGGATGTATCGCTCGCCGGAACCCCCATCCGAAAGATCCGTTCGGGCGTTCGCAACGGCGGCGACTTGCGGGTGGTTTTCGATCTCGGGGACAAGGTAAAGACCAATAGCTTTATGCTGGCCCGCCACGCGGACAAGAGCGATCGCCTGGTTATCGATTTCGACGACCTGAATGCGGGCGCCATTCCCGCAATGGAGGTGGTGGATGCAAATTCCGGCGAGCGCCGTGACATCGTGATTGCCATCGATGCGGGGCACGGCGGTGAAGACCCGGGAGCCATCGGCAGCAACCGGGTTTACGAAAAGGACGTGGTGCTGGATATCAGTCGTCAGCTGGCAAAGATTGTCGATGCTACGCCCGGTTATCGGGCGGAATTGATTCGCGACGGCGATTACGCAATCGCTCTCAAGGAGCGACGCAACATTGCGAGGAAAAAACGCGCGGACCTGTTTGTGTCCATTCACGCGGACGCGTTCAAGCACAAAAGCGCCCGAGGTGCGTCCGTTTTTGCGCTGAACCCCCACGGTCGGCGCGCCACCAGTGAGACCGCCCGCTACCTGGCGCAGCGGGAGAACGAAGCGGACCTCATCGGTGGTGTTGGCACTGTCAGCCTGAGCGACAAGGACGAAGTGCTGGCCGGGATGCTGCTCGACCTCTCGATGACCGCAACGCTCAGCTCCAGCTTGCAGGTGGGTGATCAGATCCTGCGCGCAATGGGCGGTATTGCCAAGCTCCACAAACGGAATGTGGAGCAGGCGGATTTTGCGGTCCTCCGTTCGCCCGACATGCCTTCGCTGCTTGTGGAGACCGGATTTATCTCCAACCCCGGGGAGGCGAAGCGCCTCAGCACACCCACCTACCGCCGCGAACTGGCCCGGACCATCTTCTCCGGCATTCAGAACTACTTCAACCAGACTCCACCGCCCGGCACTTATCTGGCGTGGCGGCAGAGCAATGGTTTTGGCGAACATGTTATTTCCCGCGGCGAAACCTTGTCCGGTATCGCCGAGCAATATAATGTGCCCCTGTCCGAGCTCTTATCGGCCAACGAGCTCAACGATACCGTCATCCGCGTGGGTCAGCGCCTGAAAATACCCACTTCCTGAAATTCTCCATCGACAGCAGCCCTGATTTTTGTGACTACTTCCCGGCGAATCCAGCGACTCAGCCCTCGTTTATCCAACCAGATTGCCGCCGGTGAGGTGGTCGAGCGACCCGCGTCTGTCATCAAGGAACTGCTGGAAAACAGCCTCGACGCAGGGGCCACGCAGATCGAAATCGATGTGGAGCAGGGCGGCGTGAAATTGATGCGGGTTCGCGATAACGGCCACGGCATTGCGCGAGACGATCTCTCTCTTGCCCTCAGTCGCCATGCCACCAGCAAGATTCTGGATCTGGACGACCTGGAAGCAGTTGCCACACTCGGTTTCCGCGGAGAGGCCCTGGCGAGCATCAGCTCTGTTTCCCGTCTGCTGCTCTCCAGCAACACGGCGGACCAGGGCGAGGGTTGGCAAGTTTTCGCAGCCGGGCGCGAGATGGAGGCTGAAGTGGCGCCCACCGCCCACCCGCGGGGCACAACCGTCGAGGTGAAGGACCTGTTCTTCAATACCCCGGCCCGTCGCAAGTTCATGCGTACGGAGAAAACGGAATTCGGGCGCATAGAAGATGTGGTCAAAAAGCTGGCCCTGGCCCATTTCGATGTTCTGTTTCAGCTCAAGCACAACAATCGCGTGGTTCACCAGTTTCGTCCGGCCCGGACTCAGGCTGAACAGGAGCGGCGGGTCGCCCAGGTCTGCGGGCCGGCCTTTATGGACAAGGCCGTGGCGATCGAGGTGGAGCACAGCGGCCTGCGCCTGTGGGGGTGGGTTGCGGAACCAACCTTTTCCCGTAGCCAGGCGGATCTGCAATATTTCTATGTGAACGGGCGGGCGATCCGCGACAAGGTGGTAAGCCACGCGGTGCGCCAGGCTTATGCGGACGTTCTTTATCACGGGCGCCATCCCGCGTATGTGCTGAACCTCGACCTGGAACCCGCAACAGTGGACGTGAATGTTCATCCCACCAAGCACGAGGTGCGCTTTCGGGACGGTCGCCTGGTCCATGACTTCCTGTACCGGAGCCTGCACCGGGCCCTGGCGGACCTGCGGCCCGGCAATCACGAAGCTCCCCAGCTTGTGACGGAGGCGCCTGTTCGCGCCCCGACCTCCGGCGTTGCGGAGGGCCCGCGCCAACAGCAGCCCATGAATTTCTTCTCGCGCCCCAACCCCGCAGTGGAGCAGGTGCGGGAAGGTATGCGGCTCTATGAGGCGCTGCACCAGCCGCAAGTGGCCGCAGCCGAGGTGGAGCCTCGGCAAACCCCTGGAGAGGACGCGCATATTCCTCCCCTCGGGTACGCGATCGCTCAATTGAAGGGCATCTACATTCTTGCGGAAAACGCCCAGGGCCTGGTGGTCGTGGATATGCACGCGGCCCACGAGCGGATCACCTACGAACGGATGAAATGCGCATTTTCCGAGGAGGGCATACGGGCCCAGCCCCTGCTGGTTCCCCAGTCCATTGCGGTCAGTCAGAAAGAGGCTGACGCCGCCGAGGCCCACCCGAACATCTTTCAGTCGCTTGGTTTTGAACTGCAGCGTGCGGGACCGGAAACTCTGCTGGTGCGGCAGATTCCCGCGCTACTGGACCGCAGCAACGTGGAGCAATTAGTGCGGGACGTGCTGGCGGACATTGTGGAGCACGGCAGCAGTGAACGGATCCGCCAGCACCTGCATGAAATCCTCAGCACCATGGCCTGCCACGGTTCGGTTCGCGCCAACCGCAAGCTCACCATCCCTGAGATGAATGCACTGTTGCGGGACATGGAGGCCACCGAACGCAGTGGCCAGTGCAACCACGGCCGTCCCACCTGGACCGCCCTCGGTCTGGATGAGTTGGACAAGCTGTTCCTGCGGGGACGATAATCAGGCGATCGCCGCTTGTCTGAATTCCCCATGCCCGCGCTGTCTCCCAAACCTCCGATCATCTTTCTGATGGGACCCACTGCCAGCGGCAAAACCGCCCTGGCGACCGCCCTTCGGCAAACTCTGCCCGTGGAGCTGATCAGCGTGGACGCCACACTGGTTTACCGGGGCCTGGACATCGGCTCGGCCAAACCGACGGCTGAAGAACTGGCTCGGGCCCCTCACCGTTTGATCAACCTGCGCGACCCGGCGGAGCCATACTCCGCCGCCGACTTTCGCCAGGACGCGCTGGTGGCGATCGGGGAAATCCATCAGCAAGGGCGCATTCCGCTGCTGGTGGGCGGCACAATGCTGTATTTCAAAATACTGCTCGATGGGATGGCGTCAATGCCCGGGGCCAACCCGCGACTGCGCGCCGAGCTGGAGGCCGAGGCGGACAAACACGGTTGGCCGGAACTGCACCGGCGCCTTGCCGCCATTGACCCGGACACAGCCGCGCGACTGCATCCCAATCATTCCCAGCGCATTCTGCGGGCCCTTGAGGTGTACTACCAGAGCGGGGAGACCATGACCGCGCTGCGCGAGCGGCAGGCCGGCGATGCGCGCGAGTCTTTTGCCGGGCGCTATGAGCTGATTCAGCTGGGCCTGGTGCCGAGGGATCGAAGCATGCTTCACCAGCGAATTGAGCGTCGATTTCTCGCGATGTTGAACCAAGGCTTTGAGGATGAGGTCCGCATACTGTACCGCCGCGGTGACCTGACCCCCCATTTGCCGGCCATCCGTGCGGTGGGTTATCGACAGATCTGGGACTACCTGAACGGGGAATGCTCGCGGGAGGAGATGGTGGAACGGGGGATTGCCGCCAGCCGCCAGTTGGCCAAGCGTCAGCTCACCTGGCTGCGGAAATGGTCAGGGTTAAAGACCCTGTACATTGATACACCAGAGGGCAAAGCGAGGCAAATAGCCGAAATTCACGCGGAGACCTTGAATTATATCGAAGGGATAACGATATAATGGAAACGACGTCGGGATTTTGATGTCATATCTGACGATGCCCCGTACCGAGTCGGCCTGACGGCGCGACACCTGTCCAGCGGTGGATTCCCCACAGTGACCACTCCCGCAGAATGCGAGATCTGAAGGTATCCCGGTAGGAGCTCCGATTTATAAGTAATGGCCCGTTTTGGGCCGACCCAATCAGTCTGTTTTTGCGCTTTTTTATTATCTAAGGAGAATATCATGTCAAAAGGGCACAGCTTACAAGACCCTTATCTGAATGTGCTGAGAAAAGAACGTATTCCCGTCTCCATCTACCTCGTCAACGGCATCAAGCTGCAGGGACAGGTCGAGTCGTTCGACCAGTTCGTGGTATTGCTTAAGAATACCGTGAGCCAGATGGTGTACAAGCATGCGATCTCTACCGTCGTACCCTCTCGCGCTGTGCGCATCCCCATGACAAGTCCTCAAGGTGGGGAGGGTGAAGGCCTTTAATGGCATCCTCTACTGATCAGGAAGGCTTGTTTGTTTTTTGAACGCCCCGATTCGGGTGAAACCGCGGTTCTGGTGCACTTCGACTTCAACCGCTACGACGAGCCCGAGGACCCTCGGGAGCTCGAAGAGCTGGTTCTAGCCGCGAATGGCGATCCCGTTGCCTTTTTGATGGGGCAGCGGGCCGCTCCTCACCCCAAATATTTCATCGGCACAGGAAAACTCGAAGAGCTGCGGCAGCTGGTGCAGGAGCATCAGGCTGCGGTGGTTATCTTCAATCATGTGCTCTCTCCGAGTCAGGAACGCAACCTGGAAAAGGCGGTGGGTTGCCGCGTGATCGACCGGGTCGGTCTCATTCTCGACATTTTCGCCCAGCGCGCCCGTACCCACGAGGGCAAGTTGCAGGTGGAACTGGCTCAATTGCGCCACATCTCAACGCGGCTGGTACGCGGCTGGACTCACCTGGAGCGCCAGAAGGGCGGTATCGGTTTGCGCGGCCCGGGTGAAACCCAGCTGGAGACCGACCGCCGGCTGCTGCGTGAACGGATTCGCTCCATTGAAGCGCGTCTGGAGAAGGTGCGTCGTCAGCGTGCCCAGGGGCGGCGGGGTCGGCAGCGCGCTTCCATTCCCACCGTATCCCTGGTGGGGTACACCAATGCGGGCAAGTCCACGCTCTTCAATCGAATTACGGATGCCGGGGTCTACGCCGAGAACCAGCTTTTTGCGACGCTCGATCCCACCATGCGCCGCCTGGAACTGGACGATGTGGGCCCGGTGATTCTCGCCGACACCGTGGGCTTTATCAGCCACCTGCCCCACCGTCTGGTGGAAGCATTCCGGGCCACCCTGGAAGAAGTCGCCAGCGCTGATCTGCTTCTCCATGTGGTGGATACCGCCGCCGAGAATGCCGCGGATCAGATTCAGCAGGTGGACGCGGTGCTGGAAGAGATTGGCGCCGGGGAGCAATTGCAGCTCAAAGTGTTCAATAAGATTGACCTGGTCGCAGGGATGAGTCCACGCATCGAAAGAAGCGCCGAAGGCCATCCCGTGGCTGTTTACCTCTCGGCCCAGAGTGGCCGTGGAACGGAGTTGCTCTTCCAGGCAATGTCCGAACTGGTGGCCGGTGACATTCTCCAGCAGACGCTGCATTTGGCGCCAGATCAGGCTAGACTGCGCGCGAAACTGTACGCGCACAACTCGGTGCTTTCGGAGCAACACCTGGACGATGGTTCCAGTGCGTTGGAATTGCGGATTCCCAAAGCGGATCTCATGCGTTTGCTGAGCGCCGAAAACCTCGCCTGGCGCGACCTGCACTGGCAGCAGTCACCGGGCGATCGCGTGGGCGGGTGGACCTCGAGCTGACAGAGCGGTCCACAAGCGTTTTGAGGCGCTTCGGCTGCAAAGGAGGGTTCGAGCCGGTAACATGGCCTGTTGGGCTCTCGTGCCGTGCGGGTTCGCGCTGGAGGTGACCACTCCCGGGATGGTCGACACGAAAAGAACAATTGCGACTCACGGATGCCGTGGGTCTTCTCTAATAGCACATCAATCTGACAACTAGTGCTGCGTTACGAACAAAGCAGTCGTGGAGAATACTTATGGCTTGGAATGAACCGGGTGGCAACAAGCCCGATCCCTGGGGTGGCGGCGGGAACCGCGGGAACGACGGAGGCCCACCGGATCTTGATGAAGCCCTGCGCAAGCTGCAGCAAAAGCTCAGCGGCATTTTCGGGGGCGGTTCCGGCGGCGGACGTGGTGGCCGATCCGGCGGCGGTGCCAGCGGTGCCGTGATTGGCCTGGTCCTGGTGGTGCTCGCGCTGGTCTACTTTTTTGCCGGGATCCAGATTGTGAATGAACGTGAGCGCGCCGTAGTGCTGCGCTTCGGGGTTTACGATCGCACCCTGGGCCCGGGTTTCAACTGGGCGCCGCCCATCATCGACCGGGTTTATCCGGTGAACGTTACCAACGTGCGCCTTCATCGTATCAACGGCAGCTCCATGCTGACCGGCGACCTGAATATTGTTGAAGTGGACCTTTCAGTTCAATACAGCATATCCAATGCCGAGGATTTCGTACTCCGTGTGCGTTCCCCGGAGAGCAGTCTCCGTGAAGCAACGGACAGTGCCCTGCGCCATGTGGTCGGTGCTACCGAAATGCACGAGGTTCTGACCGAAGGCCGCAGCGAGGTGGCCGTCGAGGTGCAGGAGCGTCTGCAGGAATACCTGGATGCCTACCAGACCGGCATTCTGGTGGAAAAGGTCAACGTGGAAGAAACCACACCACCCCGGGAAGTGCAAAGCGCCTTCGATGACGTGAACCGTGCTCGCGAAGACGAGGAGCGGGTAAAAAACGAAGCCCAGGCCTACGTCAATCGTGTGATTCCCGAAGCCCGCGGTCGCGCCCAGCGCATGATCGAAGAGGCCCAGGGCTACCGCGAGCAGGTGGTATCTCGCGCGGAGGGTGATGCCCGCCGCTTCGAGCAGCTCCTCACCGAATACACCAAGGCGCCGGAGGTGACCCGAGAGCGTCTCTACCTCGATGCAGTACAGTCGGTCATGGCGAACAGCTCGAAGATTCTGATGGACGTGGAAAACGGCAACAATCTTCTTTATCTGCCGCTGGACAAAATGATGCAGCAGGCTCCTCAATCAGCCGGCGCGGCCGATCAGGAAGCCATAGCGTCCGAAGTGGAGCAGCGAGTATTGAACGTGTTGCGCCGTGAACAGACCACGCCCACACGGCGCAGGGAGGTACGCTAAATGAATACCAAATCAGTAATTGCGCTGGCCCTGCTGGGCGCCGTGGCCCTGCTGGCCGTGAACTCCCTGTACATCGTGCAGCAAACCGAAAAAGCGGTGTTGCTGGAGTGGGGCCGCATGGCCCAGGCGGACATCAAGCCCGGGCTGCATGTGAAGGTGCCGATCATGAACCGGGTGCAGAAATTCGATGCCCGGATTCTCACTTCCGCGACCACCGAGCAGCGCTTTCTCACAGTTGAGAAGAAGGGGATGATGGTGGACTACTTCGCCAAATGGCGCATTGCCGACGTGGGTCGCTACTACGTGGCCACCAATGGCGATGAAAGCCGGGCGGATCAACTGATCGCCCAGCGCGTAAACGCCGGGCTGCGAAACGAGTTCGGGGAGCGCACCTTGCAGGAAGTGGTCAGCGGGGAACGCGACGAGTTGATGAGCGCGCTGATCGATACGCTGAGCCAGTTCAGCGAGGAATCACTGGGTGTGGAGATCATTGACGTTCGCGTGAAGCGCATCGATTTGCCGGCTGATGTCAGTGACTCGGTCTTTCAGCGCATGACAGCAGAGCGCCAGCAGGAAGCACAGGAGCACCGCTCAAAAGGTAAGGAGCAGGCGGAAGTCATTCGGGCCGACGCGGACCGCCAAAAGACCATTATCGAAGCGGAAGCCTATCGAGACGCCGAGCAGATTCGTGGTGAAGGCGACGCGCTGGCGGCAGCCATTTACGCGGAAGCCTACAACAAGGATTCGGAGTTCTATCAGTTTGTGCGTAGTCTGAACGCCTACCGGGAGACTTTCAGTTCGCGCAACGACGTACTGTTGGTGGACCCGAGCAGCGAATTCTTCCGTTATCTGAACAGCCCCACCGGCACCAGCGACCAGCAGTGAGGCGGCGCCGGCCGCGGCCCCTTGGGCACGGCCGGCCAACTCGGCACCCGGTTTTCAACAGGCCGGTGCCCTCCTTTGCAGTCCTCAGGGCTGTCGCTGTCGCTCCTGGACCTGGATCTCCAGATCCTCAACCTCCGCCGTGATGCGGCTCGGCACGTACACCTCTTTTTCCAAATCCAAAGCTTCTTCCACTCCAAGGGTGGTTTTCTCGACCAACTCGTAGACCGACTCGCCTCGGGCGTTCACCAACTGAATGGTGAGGTCCGCGTCCATTGTCGTTCTGCACTTGTTCTTGAGGCCGGCTTTCCAATGCACCATTGCGCTGCCAATGTCGTTTTTCTCCAGCTCATAATCCTGAGAGGTGACTTCGATGCATTCGGCGGCCGAAAGGCCCATGGCGCCGGCCAGCAAGAAAGCGCCTACGGTAAAACGGACCATGTAGAACTCCTGAATATTTGGGATATTTCGTGCCTGCTTGCGCCCTGAGATCGAGAGCCGACCCCTGCTGCGAGGGGGGGGCCAATGGTGGCAGGCAAGGCCGGTGCTACTCCGTGCGCAAGCAAGCTGTGTACCGGGCAATGAGGGAGCCAGCCCTGTAAAAGCCCTGTAAGCGAGTGTATCGTATTAACCCATGAGCCAAAAAGCACGCACTTACCTGTGGCGACCCGCCGCGCTCTCCCTCGGAACCTTACTCGTTCTTGCGGTGCTCCTGCCCTTCCTCGGAGCCGTTGGCCTGACTGGCTGGTACGGAATCACATTGCTCGAGCGCCATACGCAGGCACGGATGGAGGAGGACATAGAGCTTATTGCCCGGGCGATCCGCCTGCCACTGAGTCATGCCATGGAGCGGGGCTATGATCGAACAGTGGAGCGGGCCCTGGAATCCGCGTTCAGTATCGATCGCGTCTATGGAATCTATCTCTATGATCGCGAGGGGCAACCCGTGTACTCCAACGGCGCCGTCGAGGCCTCCATGCCGCACAACCGCGCAGCCAGCCTGGCGAGCCGCGGAGAGCGCCAGGGCGAGTTCGGGCGGGCCGGCAAAGAGCGGGTGTTTTCCTACTTTGTGCCGCTTGTGGATGCCGGCGAGCGCATTAACGGCCTGCTGCAAATTACGCGCCGGGGCAGCGACTTCGACCGATACATTGCAGAACTGCGGCGCCAGAGCCTGACCATCGTAACAGTCGCCGCGGGGGCCCTGATCCTCATCGTTCTGCTGGGGCACCGCTGGGCGGTGGGGCGGCATCTGCGGCGGATGGAGCAGAGTCTGGCGCGGATTGGGTCCGGCGAGATCGGGCACCGACTGGAGCGCCGCGGACCGCGGGAACTGTCCCTGTTGTCAGCGGCCGTCAACCAGATGCTGGATGCCATCGTGGCGTCCCGTCGGAAGCTGGCCCGGCAAAAAACACGCGAAGAAGTGCTGACCGCCCGTCTTCATCAGTCGGAAAAACTCGCCGCCCTGGGCCAATTGGCGGCAGGTGTTGCTCACGAGCTTGGCAGCCCTCTCGCCACGGTAGACGGCAGCACCCAACGAGCTTTGCGCCATCAGGATGCCCCAGAAGGGGTTCAGCGAGCCCTGGCCGTGATCAAGCGGGAAGCGTCCCGCATGGAGCGCATCATCCGCCAGTTGCTGGATTTCGGGCGCGCCAACCCTCTCAGCCTGCGCGAACTTCCGGCGGAATATCCGCTCCGCAGCGCACTGCAGACTCTGGGACGCGAGCACGGGCCCCGGCTCATCTGTCAGGTGGACCCCGCCGCAGAGCGTCAAACCGTGGCCGTCGATCTGGTGCGCCTGGAGCAAGCGCTCAACAACCTCCTTCGCAACGCGGTGCAGGCCGCTCGCAGTCAGGTTCGAATCCGCTGCGCTGTGGAGAACGGGGAACTCTGTTACACCATCGAGGACGACGGCCCCGGGATCCATCCCGAAGCCGCAGATCATCTTTTCGAGCCCTTTTTTACCACCAAGCCAACCGGGTCCGGTACGGGGCTGGGCCTGGCCGTGGCACACGCAGCGGTGCGGGACCACGGCGGTGAAATCGAAGTGGGCAGGTCCGAACTGGGAGGCGCGTTGTTCCTGGTGCGCCTCCCGCTCGCGGCCCCCCAAGGTGGCGAACACAGCGAGATCGCAAATGAGTAGACGCAGTAAAACCGCTGTTATTCTTCTGGTGGAGGATGACCACGGCCTGAGACAACTGATCAGGGAGGAACTGACCGATGACGGCTATCGGGTGCAGGAAGCCGCCAACGTTGAGGACGCCACCAAGCTCCTGGAGCGCCATCCACCGGACGTAATTGTCAGCGACCTCCGACTCCCGGGAGCTAACGGCATGGAGCTTCTCGATCGAAGCCGCCAGGGGGCATTCAGGCCCGCTTTCATCGCCATTACGGCATTTGGCACCGTGGAGCAGGCGGTCGCCGCCCTCAAGCGGGGAGCCGATAATTTCCTGACCAAACCCCTCAATCTGGAGCACCTGCGCCTGAGCGTGGCCCGGGCGCTTGAACATCGCGCCATGGAGGCGGAAATCAACCGTTACCGCCAGGTGCTGCGGGAAGGGGAGTTTCACGGCTTGATCGGCAAGAGCCGGCCCATGCGCCTGCTCTTCGAACGCGTCCGCCTCGCAGCCCAGGCCAGTGGTCCTGTTCTGCTGATGGGCGAAAGCGGCGTGGGCAAGGAACTGGTGGCCCGCGCCCTCCATGCGGAGAGTCCGCGCAGGGAAAAGCCGTTCCTGGCGGTCAACTGCGCCGGCATTCCACCTGAACTGCTGGAGAGTGAGCTTTTCGGGCACCGCGCCGGTGCCTTTACGGGCGCCCAGCGCGCCCGCAAGGGGCTGTTTGGCGAGGCAGATGGAGGCACCATCCTCCTTGACGAGATCGGCGAGATGCCACCAGCCATGCAGAGCAAACTGCTGCGGGTACTCGAAGATGGGCACGTGCGGCCTGTAGGCGATGATCGCGAACGCAGCGTGGATGTGCGCGTGGTTGCCGCAACCAACCGCAACCTGGAGGACGAAATAGAGCAGGGCAATTTCCGAGCGGACTTGTTCTATCGGCTCGAGACTTTCACCCTGGAGGTGCCTCCGCTTCGGGAGCGGGCCGACGACGTGGATCTGCTCACGGCGAACTTCATTGCCCGCTTTGGTCTGGCGTCCGGGCGCTCTGTGCGGGGAATCAGCGCCGCTGCGCTTGCGCGGTTGCGGGTCTACCCTTTCCCCGGGAACGTGCGCGAATTGTCCAATGCCATGGAAAGAGCGGTCGCGTTTGCGCGCGGTGAGGAGATCGAGGTCGCGGATCTGCCGGAGCGCATTCGAAAGCATCACGCCAGCACGGCCTCAGGGGTTGGGGAGGGCGCGCCAGATCCCCTGAATGAACAGGAGCCTCTGCCGCTGCGTGAAGTGGAGCGCCGCTATGTCCGCCACGTACTCGAGCGCATGCAGGGCAATAAACGCCGGACCGCTGAACTCCTGGGTATCGGCCGTCGCACCCTGTACCGCTACCTGGAGGGCTGATCGGGGCACACTTCGATGGGGCGCATGTGCCCCGATGGCACAGCGTTCGAGGAGGTCGCGAGCCGAAATTGCACTATGTTTTTGCCTCCGGGGCCCGGCTGGCGGGGCTTTCAACCTGCCGGCACGCCCCTTGCGAGGATGAGGTCACGCAAACACGAGTTTGTGTCCTCAATCCGAACTCAAAGGAGAATCCATGCTTATCGGTAAACCCAAACTGATGCTTACCCTCGCAGTCACGTCCATGGTCGCTTTCTCTGCCCACGCGCAGCCGCCGGCCCCCGAGTCCGGAGCCGCTCCCCAGCGGCCGGTCGCACAGGAAACCGTGAAAAGCTTTGCGGTCGCCTACGGCTCGGTACAGACCATTCAGGAAGAATACACCGTACGTCTGCAGGAAGTGGAAGACCGCGCAAAAGCACAGAGCCTGCAGCAGGAGGCACAGGCCAAAATGATCAGCGCCGTGGAAGATGCGGGAGTTTCCGTCCAGCAATACAACGAACTGGTCGCGCGCATGGATCAGGATGCCGCCCTGCGCCAGCAAGTCTTTTCCATGATTGCCGAGTAACTGCAGGCGTTCGTTGCTCAACTCTTTTGCGGGCCGCCTCGAGCGGTCCGCTTTTTTGCTCCTGCCACCAATCTCCCCACCCCATCTTCACCTGTTCCCCCCCGACCCAAGATGGTAGAATTCTGCAACCGGGCTCTCGGAGCCTGCAGGATTTGGGGCGCATGGTCCAGGGGCCGTCGGGTCCTGAATCCTACAGGCTTCCATCCCGGTTTTTTTGTGCCGACAGTTCGCTGTCGCCGGATTCAGATCGCACCCATGTGGAAAGAACTGCTGCAAGCGCTGTGCTTGGTTTTGGTCCTGGAAGGCATTACGCCCTTCCTTTATCCCCGGCGCTGGCGTCAGCTCGCCGCCAGGCTCGCATCCATCGATGACGGCAGCCTGCGCTGGCTGGGCTTCGCATCCATGGTCATTGGCGTCGGCCTCCTGTATTTGAGCCGCTGAAGAAGATGGGACTATGACTTACGCAGATCGCTGGCTGCTGCCCGACGGGGTAGAGGAACTCCTGCCCGACCAGGCGCGGCAACTGGAATCGCTTCGCCGCCGCCTTCTGGACCTGTACCGTTGCTGGGGCTACGACCTGGTGATTCCGCCACTGGTGGAGTTTACGGACTCGCTACTGATCGGACTCGGCCGTGATCTGGACCTGCTCACCTTCAAATTGACCGATCAACTCTCCGGACGGGCCCTCGGGGTTCGGGCGGACATCACCCCCCAGACAGCCCGCATGGACGCCCACAGCCTGAAACGGCAGGGCGCCAATCGGCTCTGCTATGCAGGGCACGTTCTCCACACCCGACCGCGCACACCGCTGGCCACCCGTTCGCCCATGCTGGCGGGGGTGGAACTCTATGGCGAAGCGGGGCAGGGGGCGGATCTGGAAGTCATTTCCCTGCTGCTGGAATCCCTGCAGGCCGTCGGGCTGCACAGCGCCTCGGTGGAGATCGGCCATGTGGGTATTTGCCGCGAACTGATCAAGGTGCTCGATCTCGACGACCACCAGCGCGAAACACTCTTCGACCTCCTGCAGCGCAAGGCCGCCGCCGAAATGCGAGCCTGGGTGGAAGAGCACGTGCAGGATTCCGCCATAGCTGAAATCCTGCGCCAGCTTCCGCGCCTGGCAGGCGGGCGGGAATCCCTGCGCAAGGCGCGGGACGTGTTGGCCAAAGCGCCGGCAGCGGTCATGGACGCCGTCCATCAACTGGAAAGCCTCGCGGACACCATTGTGCAGCGCTATCCCGATGCTCAGCTCTACTTCGATCTGAGTGAGCTGCACAGCTTCAGTTATCACACCGGCCTCTGGTTTGCGGCCTTCACGCCGGGATATGGCCGGGCGCTGGCCAGCGGGGGGCGCTACGACCACGTGGGGCAGGTGTTCGGCAGGGCGCGTCCGGCCACCGGTTTTCATATCGACGTCACTGCACTTAACCGATTGCTGAACGCCGCTTCCCCGCGCCCACCCGGCATCTACGCCCCCGACAGCGAGGACCCGCGCCAGTGGGAGGCGGTCAGGAAGCTGCGGTCCAAGGGGCAGATCGTGGTCGGCGGATTCCCGGGCGAAACCCCGGATCGCGAGGAGCTTAATTGCGACCGCCGGCTGGTCCTCAAGGATGGCGAATATCAGGTCGAGACCTGGCGTTAGATGCGGGATCGACATCGAAACACGCGCCTGCCTGGCAGCGGGCATCCACCACTATTGAATTCAGAGAGTTAAGCGGCAATGGGCAGAAACGTTGTTGTAATCGGAACCCAGTGGGGTGACGAAGGCAAGGGCAAGGTCGTGGACCTGCTGACCGAACAGGCATCCACTGTGGTTCGGTTCCAGGGCGGCCACAACGCCGGCCATACGCTGGTGATCGACGGCAAAAAAACCGTTCTGCACCTGATCCCCTCCGGCATTCTGCGGGACAATGTGAGCTGTCTCATCGGCAATGGCGTAGTGCTTTCACCCGAAGCGCTCCTCAAGGAGATGGCCGATCTGGAGGCCCAGGGCGTGCCCGTTCGCGAGCGCCTTCGCCTGTCGCCGGCCTGCCCGCTGATCCTTCCTTACCATGTAGCGCTGGACCAGGCGCGGGAAACTGCACTGGGCACGAGCAAGATTGGCACAACCGGGCGCGGTATCGGCCCCGCTTACGAGGACAAGGCGGCCCGTCGCGGTCTGCGCTTGGGCGACCTGCTCAATGCCGATCGATTTGCGGCCAAGCTGAAGGACATTCTCCGCTACCACAATTTCATGCTCACCGAGTTCTACAAGGTGGACGCGATCGATTACGACCAGGTCCTCGCCAGTGCGCTGGAGTGGGGCGAGCAGTTGCGTCCTATGGTGGCCGATGTGGTGGACCTGTTGCACAGCGCCCGGCTTCGCGGCGAGAACATCATGTTTGAAGGCGCCCAGGGCTCGCTGCTGGACATCGACCACGGCACCTATCCCTTTGTGACCTCTTCCAACACCACGGCCGGCGGCACCGCGACCGGCTCCGGTGTCGGTCCCCTTTATCTGGACTACGTCCTCGGCATCACCAAGGCCTATACCACCCGGGTCGGCTCCGGCCCCTTTCCCACTGAGCTGAGCTGCGAAATCGGCAAGCATCTGGGGGTGAAAGGGCACGAGTTCGGGGCGACCACTGGACGCGAGCGCCGCACGGGCTGGTTTGACGCGGTAGCGGTGAAGTACGCCACACAGATCAACTCCATCTCCGGCATCTGCCTGACGAAGCTGGATGTGCTGGACGGCATGGATAGCGTGAAGATCTGTACTGGTTACCAGGATACTGAGGGCAGGCCGCTAACGATTCCCTTCGACGCGGAAGGCTGGGCGGAAGTCACGCCGGTGTACGAGGAAATGCCCGGCTGGCAGGAGTCCACTGTGGGCGCCAGGACTCTCGAAGAGCTCCCGGCCAATGCGGTCGCCTACATCAAGCGCCTGGAAGAGCTGGTACAAACGCCCATCGACATCATCTCCACCGGGCCGGACCGGGTCGAGACCATCGTTCTGCGCCATCCGTTCGCCTGAGCAGTTCCCCTTCGCCGTTGTCCGGCTTCATACCGCACCCCCGGAGCATCGCCTGCCGAGGGCGGTGCGGTATGACCGTGACCTCCACATCCCGCCGGCACGAATTACGGACAAAAAAAAGCCCGTCGGGGGGCGACGGGCGAGGAGCTAGAAGAGAGAGGTGTCTGACTAACTAGGTGATGAAAATGTTTGCGGGCTTTCAGGCCTTGAGTGTGGACTTGCCTTTGTTCAGGACCAGGTCCTCAAATGCGATAAGGCCCAAAAGCGCGAAGTAAATACCGAATGAAGTTGCTACTACCATGGCTGTTACCTCCTTGGGCTGCTGCCTGACTTGCTAACTTGTGCTCACTATAGGGTTCGGCTTGATATGTTTCAAATGGTCAGAAATCATCGGGCGAATGAACCTGTGTCATATCACGCTGGCGCTTCCTCCACCCCTGGGCTGGCGTTCGGTTCCCGTGGCACAGCCTATGGGGAAGCGCACTGACTACCCGGACTCCGACGGACCGATCGGGCCTGGATATTCTGCGGGCCTGGATATTCTGAGAGGGGCAAGAAAGCACGAGACAAAAAAAAGCCCGTCAGGGCGACGGGCATAAGCACTTAGAAGTGATCAAAAGAGAGGAGAGTTGACCTTAACTAACGGTAGTGAAACTAAGCTTTGAAACCATATCCACGGCTGTCCAGGCGGAAATCTTCCCAGGCAACCAGCCCCAGCAGGGCAAAGTAAATTCCGAATGCAACTAACATGTCCTGTGTCTCCGTTGGCGTTTCCGGGCAGCTGATGTCGCTGCTGTTGAGGTGTAATTTAGCGACTCCCCTGATATGTTTCAAATGATGCTTAATCATCAAATTCATGATTTGTGCTCATATCTATTGCCTTGCCCCCAGCTCGTGTGCGGGCCCCTGCGCAAAAACCCTGCGAACTCCGTCGCAACCCTTGGCGCAGGGGATAACTGCTTAAGGAAACGGTGACACAGCCATGCCGATCAACCGTTTGATAGTCTTCATAAAGGTCAAAAAGTCGTCTATTATGATTGGAGTTCATACCAGGCCATTCTGAGGAGGGTGACTTTTGGATACCCGGCAGCTTTCCCGCATTGACCTTAACCTCCTGGTAGCCCTGCAGGTGCTCGTGGAGGAGTGCAACGTCTCCAAAGCCGCTGATCGCTTGTTCATTACCCAGTCAGCCATGAGCAAAACTCTGGGTCGGCTCCGGGAGCTTTTTGACGATCCCCTGTTCACCCGCAGTTCCCACGGCATGGTTCCCACGCCCCGCGCGCTGGACATACAGAAAAAGCTCACGGTGCTTCTCCACGGGGTGCAGGAACTGGTGGCGGACCAGCAATTTGACCCATGGACCTACCGCGGCGAATTCAAGGTGGCCATTCCGGAATATATCGGGATGGCGATTCTGCCGTCGTTGTTGGAGGAGCTGCAGCAGGAGGCTCCTCACATCCGGATTGTCGCCATCAGCCGTATCGAGCAACAATTGGAACAGATGGCCCACGGGGATCTGGACTTTGCCATCCACGTGAAGCACGCCAGTTACGGCTCCGACTTCACTGTTGACCCTGTGGCCAGCATGCCCCCGGTGCTGCTGGTCCGTCAGGGCCACCCGCTGCGCATCTCCAAGCGCGAACTAAAAACTCTCGATGACCTGCGTTACGTGGTCGACAACTACCCCCAGGTGGGTTGGTACGTGCCTGACATGGAAGAGCTGGACTTCGTGCAGCGCGGTCTGGATCAGCAGGGCGGCGGCCGCCGCACGCGCATGCCCGGGGAGGTGGTATTCGAGACCTCGCACATGTTCTCGGCCATCGAGGTGATCAAGCGGACCAACTGTGTGCTGTTCGGGCCGCCGCTGATCACCCGCCACCCCCTCCTGGGGGTGGGAGTGACCAGTATGCGTCTACCCGTGCGGGAGGAGTATTACTTCCATTATGTGCTGGCGATGCACAAGCGGCTGGAGGCGTCGCCGGTACATCAGTGGCTGCGGGAGAAAATGCTCGCCATTGTCCATCGGGCGGAAAGTGAAAAGGAGAGCGGCGACCCCTATGCCGATTACAAGGTGGGGCGGGAGATCGGATTTTACGGGCCCAATCGCATGCCCTGACCGGGCTTAGGTCCGCTCCCGGGCCGCTCAGGCCGGAAGTAACAGGCTGAAGCAGGCGCCGCCCAGTGGGCTGCGCTCCACCGCCAGGCTGCCGCCGTAGCTGCTGATGATATCCACCGCCACCGCCAGGCCGATGCCCTGGCCGGAATTGGCGGTATCCGCCCGGGCACCCCGCTCCAGGATGGTGTGGCGTTGCGCGGCCGGTACCCCGGGGCCATCGTCTTCAATCCGTATTGTCACCCCGTTGCGGCTGCTCTCGGCGGTAACCAGCACCTGGCCACGACAATATTTGAACGCGTTCTCCAGCAGGTTTCCCAGCAACTCGAACAAGTCCCGTTCATCCACGGTGCTGGTGCATTGACTGGCAGTGAGCCGCGCGCTCACCTGCTTGTCCCGGTAGACCTTGTCCAGGGCGTTCAGCAAGCGCTGTACGACCGGTTCGATGGCGCTGGCCCGATGGCGCGGAACGGCCTGATTCACCACGGCCCGCTTGAGCTGGTGGTCGATGATCTGCTTCATGCGCTCCAGTTGCTCCTCCACCACACCGCCAGAGGCGGTCCGGGCCTCGAGGCTGCCCTGAATCACCGCCAACGGCGTCTTCAGGCTATGGGCCAGGTCGTCCATAGTGTGGCGGTAGCGCTCGCGTTGCTGGAGTTCGCTCTTGAGAACCCGGTTCAGGTTGTCCGTAACCGTCTGAATCTCCCGGGGGTAGCTTCCCGCCAACTGTGTCCGTGCGCCGCTTTCGATGCGCTTGAGGTCCGCCGCCAGGCCTCGCAGGGGCTTCAGGCCCCAGCGCAGAATCAATACCTGCACACCCGTCAGCAGCACTGCAAGCAAGCCCAGCCAGCGCCACAGCTGGCCACGGTAGGCATCCTGCTCCGCCTGCAGGGCCGTCGGGTTATGCAGCACCACCACCCGCATACCATGGTCCTGAGTTCCGGCCTGCCACACCACATCCAGCGAATAGGCGAACAGGGGACCCAAGCGGGTATTCAGCTCTCCAAAATGGCCCGTGCCCGGCTGGAAGCTGCGTGCCGGCATTTCCACGGTTTCCAGGAGAGCGGCGGAAGGGGAGCGCCACAAGGGCCGCTCACTTTGGTCGGTGATCCAGCCGTACAGGCCCGAATCAATCTGGTTAAGGCGGGGCTCCTGCAGTACCTCCGGCATCCACAGATTGCCATCATTCAATTCCGCGACACTGAGAAGCAGGTAAACATGACCGCGCAAACGGTCTTCTTCGGCGGAAAGCAGGCTGCGCCGGAAGGCCAGGTCAAGCATGTAGGCGCTTACACCCAATAGGACGGGAAGTAACAGGACCGATGCCAGCAGCAGGCGGCCCGCGAGGGAGCGGGGCATCAGCCGTCCGGTCCCCGCAACGGATCGAAGCGGTAGCCCTGGCCGCGCACCGTGGTAATCGCCCGCAGCTCGCCGTCGGGGTCCAGCTTTTTGCGCAGTCGTCCGATAAAGACTTCGATTACATTGCTGTCCCGATCATAGTCCTGCTCATAGAGGTGTTCAGTGAGCTCGGACTTGGAAATCACTTTGCCCGCGTGATGGGCCAGGTATTCGAGGGTGTTGTATTCGTAGCTGGTCAGGTCCAGGGCGTGGCCACGGATCTTCACAGTCCTGGCAGCGGTATCCAGCTCAATGGCACCGAAGTTGAAGACCGGACTCGCGCGCCCAGCGGACCGACGCAGCAAGGCATTGAGCCGCGCACGAAGCTCCTCGTGGTGAAAGGGTTTCACCAGATAATCGTCTGCGCCCGCTTCTAGGCCCGCCACTTTGTCCTGCCAATTGCTGCGTGCGGTAAGAATCAGGATGGGATAGCTCACCTGTTCCGCCCGCAGCGTCGTAATCACGCTCAGGCCGTCCAGTTTGGGCAGACCCATGTCCACAATGGCCAGGTCGTAGGGAAACTCCCGGCCCAGGTAGAGCCCTTCTTCCCCGTCTGCAGCGGCATCCACAGTGTAGGACAGGTCGCGGAGAAAACCGCAAAGCTGTTCCCGGAGTTTTTGTTCGTCTTCAATCAGTAGCAGACGCATGCAGGAAAACCCGTTAACGGCCCCGAACCGCGATCGTAGTGATCGTCCCGTCCGGCTGCAGAATTCTGACCCGGTAAACCAGGCCCTGGTCGGTTTTCAGAGTCTGTACCTTGAGGATCTTGCCGTCGTGCCGCCGCTTCGCAATTTTCGCAGCTTCCGCGACGCTGCCCGCCCGGGCGGGCTGTGGTTTTTTGTCGGCATTTGCCGCGCTGCTGATGGAAGCGCACAGCAGCGCGCACAGGGCAAAGCTGAAAATCTTGCGGCGGCTCACAATAGCGGATCCCGAGGCGAGGGGGCCGGGCGTTAACCCGGCTCGGCAGCGTTGGCTGCCACGTTGGATTTTCCTTATTGTAGCAGGCATGTCGCTCAAACCTGCCCTGGACCCTGAAGGTCGGTTTAATGAGCGGGTCGCACCGACACCGCAACTCTGATCTTCTTGCCGGGGTGATGGTCCATGCGAGTGCTGTGCTCCTGGCCCCGATAGCGATAGCGGACATCGTATCCGGATACCCTGCGCTCCCGGTGGCGGTCGTAACGTGTCTCACAACGTTCCACGTCCCGGTACTCCACCCCGGCCGGGGCGCGGTGGCGGTTACTCACATCGCGCCCAATGGACGCGCCGAGAACCGCGCCCGCCACCGCCCCCACCTGTTTATTGCGTTTCTTGTGGCCCAGCTCATTGCCCACCGCGGCACCAATGACCCCGCCGAGAATGGTGCCGGTGGCGGAGCGGTAGGTGTCCCTGTCGCGATCGTAGCGAACCGTCTCGGTCCAGCATTCCCGGCGCGGGGACTTGTGCGTGTAACTTTCGTAGATGGGGCGCACGTCCGTCACCTTCGCATAGTCGTAGTGCGTGTGCGGACGATCCGCAAATGCAGCGGTGGCGCAACTGAGCAGTGCAATGCCGGTGATGAGCTTCTTCATGGGTGGACTCCTTTTTTCTGGAACTGGCACCAGAATAGAGAGGTGAAGCTGAACGAAAGCTGAAGCGCGACAGGGCGCGGGGATTCGAGCGAGGTGCCTGCAAAGTCGATATAATGCGGGCTTTTCCTCGCCACAGGCACGGGCAGCAAACTATGACCGATATAAAAAGCTATATGCAGACCCTGGGTCGCAACGCGCGCCAAGCGTCACGCGTGATCGCTGCGGCCGGCACTGGAGAGAAGAACCGGGCTCTGCATGAAACGGCTGACGCGCTGGAAAATGCCCGCACGGAAATAGCGGCGGCCAACCAGCAGGATCTGGAGGCCGGGCGCAGCAACGGGCTGGACGCGGCCATGCTGGACCGGCTGGAACTCACCCCCGCGCGCATCGAGGGCATGATCGAAGGCCTGATGCAGGTGGCCGCTCTGGCTGACCCCTGTGGCGAAATTACAGACCTCAGCTATCGACCCAGCGGTATTCAGGTGGGTCGCATGCGAGTGCCTCTCGGGGTAATCGGCATCATTTATGAGTCCCGTCCCAACGTGACCATCGACGCTGCCAGCCTCTGTCTCAAATCCGGCAACGCGACCATTCTCCGTGGCGGCAGCGAAGCCCTGCACTCCAATCAGGCCATCGCCCGCTGTATCAGGGCGGGGCTCGCCAAGGCCGGCCTTCCTGAAACCGCAGTACAGGTGCTGGAGACCACCGATCGGGAAGCCGTGGGCCAGCTCATTACCATGCCGGAGCATGTAGATGTCATTGTCCCTCGCGGCGGCAAAGGTCTGATCGAACGCATTTCACGGGATGCCACCGTGCCGGTCATCAAGCACCTCGATGGTGTCTGCCATGTCTACATCGATGATCAGGCGGACCTGGACAAGGCGTTCACCATTGCACTGAACGCCAAAACCCGCCGCTACGGCGTCTGCAATGCGATGGAGACCCTGTTGGTGGCCGAAGGGCTTGCCGAGCAAATCCTGCCGCGGCTGGGAGAAGCCTTCGCCGAGAAGGGAGTGGAACTGAGGGGCTGCGAAAAGACGCGCTCGCTGTTGGCCCAGGCCGTTCCCGCCAGCGAGGAAGACTGGAGCACCGAGTATCTTGCCCCCATCCTTGCGGTGCGCGTCGTGGCGGATATGGCTGAAGCCATCGCTCATATCAACCAGTACGGCTCCCAGCATACCGATGCCATCGTGACCCAGGATTACAGCCGCGCACGCCAGTTCATGACCCAGGTGGACTCCAGCTCCGTCATGGTCAACGCCTCCACCGGTTTTGCGGACGGTTTCGAGTACGGACTGGGGGCGGAGATCGGCATCTCCACCAACAAGTTGCACGCGCGCGGCCCTGTGGGTTTGGAAGGGCTTACTACGCAGAAATGGGTGGTGTTCGGAGACGGTCATATCCGTCCATAGGCCGGAGGTGGCTCCAGGAGCCATCCTTCAGGCACCAGAGGAGCCGGGGCGCGATGACATGCGGCAGTTGATAGGGCTTTTCGGCGGAACCTTTGATCCGGTTCATTTCGGCCATTTGCGCCTGGCTCTGGAGTTGAAGCAGCATCTGGGGATGGATGAGATGCGGTTGGTCCCGTGCCACATTCCCCCGCACCGCCAGGCGCCGGTCGCCGATGCGGAACAACGGGCGCACATGGTTGAGCTGGCAGTGGCGGACTGCCCGGATCTGCTCGTGGATAGGCTCGAACTGGACAATCCCGAGCCGTCCTACTCGGTGCATACTCTCGAAGCGCTGCGCGCGCAACTGGGGCCGGAACCCGCTCTGTGTCTGGCCATGGGCATGGACTCGCTCAGCAGCCTGAACCGGTGGTACCGGTGGGAGCGTCTACTGGAACTGGCCCACATCGCCGTCGTATCGCGCCCGGGCTGGAAGCTGCCGGCGGATGGATTCCTGGCGGACTACGTTGCGCAACACCGGGGCGACGCAGGGGCCCTTCGCCGGGAGCCGGCCGGGCGCCTCGTCATCGAGGAGCTGAGTCTGCTGCCAATCTCATCCACGGCCATTCGCGCGCAGATCGGCCGGGGTGAGTCACCCCAATTTCTCCTTCCAGACACTGTCTGGGCTTATATTTTGCGAAATCACCTTTACCGCCAATCCTGAGGCCGTTACGGCCCCAACCAATACAGGCTACTGACTTCATGACCGATCAGCTTAACGACATCATCATCAACGCACTGGAAGACCTGAAGGGTCGCGAGATCGTGACCCTCGACGTGCGCGAGCTGAGCGATGTGATGGACACTCTCATCATCGTCAGCGGCACCTCCAGTCGCCACGTGAAATCCCTGGTGGATAACGTGGTAGACGACGCCAAACAGGCCGGATTCCGCCCCATGGGAGTCGAGGGCAAGGAGGGAGGCGAGTGGGTGCTGGTCGATTTTGGCGACACCGTGGTCCACGCCATGCTGCCGGCCACCCGCGAGTTCTACGATCTGGAAAAGCTGTGGCAACTGGAACCTGCCGGCCGAAGTGTTGACTAAGACGACAATCTGTCGCGAATTTCCCTCCTTTTGAGCGCGGCACCTCCGGCAGGTGGGGCCAAGTGCTCAAAACCTGCATTTTTTTCTCTGGATCGTGGCTTTGGACGACGATGCGAATTCAGATTCTCGCAATCGGTACTAAAATGCCTTCATGGGTGGAAGCAGGGTGCCAGGAATACCTGAAACGCCTGCCTCGCGACGTGACGGTTGAATTCAAGGAGCTGCCTCTGGCATCCAGGGGCAAGAATACTCCGCCGAGGCTCGCCATGGAGAAAGAAGCCGAGCAGATTCTCTCGGCGATTGGCGACAACAACTGGGTGGTCGCTCTCGACAAGGGCGGCAAGCCCTGGAGTACGGAACAGGCCGCGGAGCAGTTCAGCGGCTGGCGCCTTCGTGCCCGGCCGGTGAGTCTCGTCATCGGCGGTCCGGACGGACTGGCTCCCGCTTGTTTGCAACGGGCGGACCAGCTATGGTCCCTGTCGGCTCTGACTCTGCCGCACCCTTTGGTCAGGGTCGTTATCGCCGAGCAGCTCTACCGCGTGTGGAGCCTGCTCAGCAACCACCCCTATCACAAATAACCGGCGGCCGGGACGGGCCATCGGAGGAACACAATTGCCGGGCAAAAAGCCAGGCTCGCGCCAGTGCATTGCCACGCACGCGGGCAAATATAACCCGGGCCTGTAAACAGCCATAAAAACGACCTGATATCACCTTCATGTCCGAACACTTGCAACTGAAAGACCACTCGAGCGAATCGCGGATTTTTGCCGCGCGCGTATGGGTGGTCTCGGTTTTCGTTTTCGTGATGGTGGGAGTGCTCATCGTCCGCTATCACAACCTGCAGGTGGTCCATCATCAGGATTACGCGACCCAGTCGGATCGTAATCGCATCCACGTACAGCCGATTCCGCCCACCCGCGGCCTGATCTACGACCGCAACGGAGTCCTGTTGGCGGACAACCGGGCCAGCTATACCCTGTCAATCACCCGGGAAATGGTGAAGGACTTGCCCGCGACGCTGGAACTGTTGTCCAGCATCGTCGACATCAGTCCTGGCGACCTGGAGAAGTTCCAGGAAAACCTCAAACAGCGTCGCCGCCCCTTTGAAACAGTGCCCCTGCGCTACCAGCTCACCGAGGACGAAATTGCCCGCCTGGCGGTGAATGAATACCGTCTGGAAGGCGTGGAAGTGGAGGCGCAGTTGGTTCGTCACTACCCCTTTGCGGAGCTCTTCGCCCACAGCATCGGGTACGTGGGGCGCATCAGTGAGCGTGAGTTGCGGAACTTCAGCGAAGACGAGTACGAGCGTTATCAGGGCACCTACAGCATTGGCAAAATCGGTCTGGAGCGACAGTACGAGGACCTCCTCCTGGGCCAGGTGGGCTACCAGAACGTCGAAACCAACGCGCGGGGTCGCGTACTGAAAGAGCTGGAACGGGACGACCCCACGCCGGGTCGGGATCTTCACCTCTATCTGGACGTGGAAATCCAGCAGGCGGCGATGGACGCCCTGGGTGAACAGCGTGGCGCTGTAGTAGCACTGGACGTACGCACCGGAGGCGTACTGGCGATCGCTTCGACCCCGAGCTTTGATCCCAATCTGTTCGTGACCGGCATCAGTCACAAGGACTACAAAACGCTGAATGAGTCCCTGGACACGCCCCTGTTCGACCGCGCCTTGCGCGGCCAATACGCTGCAGGCTCCACGCTCAAGCCCATGCTGGGTCTGGCGGGGCTTCATCACGGCCATATCAAACCGGGCCACACCATAAGCGATCCGGGCTATTTCCAGTTACCCAACGATACCCGCCGCTACCGGGATCACATCAGCTGGGGCCACGGCAAGGCCGTGGACCTGAGGGAATCCATTGTCGAGTCATGTAACACCTTCTACTACGATCTGGCACATCGGATGACCATCGACCTCATCCATCCCTTCGGCAGCCACTTCGGTCTTGGCCAGCGAACCGGTATCGATCTTCCGGGCGAGCGCCCGGGAATCTGGCCTTCACGGCGTTGGAAAAAGGAAACCCGCGGTTTTGTCTGGTACCCGGGCGATACACTCAACGTTGGCGTAGGGCAGGGTTTCGTACTGGTCACACCGCTGCAATTGGCTGTGATGTCTGCCACGCTCGCATCGCGCGGCGAACGGCGGGAGCCCCGATTGGCACGGGACCTGGCCGCAGCCGACGGGGACACCAATTCACCGGTCGATCGCATCGAGGTCGCCGAAAAACATTGGGATTACATAGCCGACTCCATGGAAGCCGTGGTACATGACCCCCGGGGGACTGCGCGAAGCATCAACAAGGACCTGTCCTATCGCATGGCCGCGAAGACCGGTACCGCCCAGGTCATCGGTATCGCCCAGGGCGAGAAGTACGACGCTGAACTGATCGAAAAGCGCTACCAGGACCAGGCGCTCTTTATCGGCTTTGCGCCCGTGGATGATCCGCAGATCGCCGTGGGGATTATCGTGGAGAACGGTGGACATGGCGGTGAGTCTGCGGCGCCGGTTGCGCGTGCGGTGATTGACAGCTACTTTGCGAGCGAGCGCCGCCGCGAAGCCAAATTCACTCGGCAGGACGGGTAACGCGCGTGGCTGATCAGGATTTTCTGCGTCGTCTTCCCGAAGCGAGTCGTGACCTGGCTCGTCGTGGCAGTGTGTGGATGCGCCTGCATATCGACCTGCCACTGCTTATTCTACTGATGCTGCTCTCAGTCGCGGGTCTTGTGGTGCTGTACAGCGCCAGCAGTGAGAGCATTTACCTTGTGAAGCGGCAGGCGACCATTTTCCTGCTCGGCTTTGCCGGTATGTTCGTGGTGGCTCAGGTACGGCTGAGCACGTTGGCCCGCTGGTCCATATGGGCGTGGGTTCTGGGCGTTTTTCTTCTGGTGCTGGTGATCTTTTTCGGCGTGGGCGCCAAGGGCGCGCAGCGCTGGTTGAGTTTCGGAGGAATGCGCTTCCAGCCGTCGGAGTTGATGAAGATTGCCTTGCCTGTCGTCACGGCGGCCTACCTCTCCCAGCGACAGATTCCACCGCGTTTCAAGCATGTGGTCTGGTCGCTGGTTTTTATCGCCACCCCCGCTATATTGATTTTGCAGCAGCCGGATCTGGGGACGTCGATCCTGGTGGCGTTTTCCGGTCTCGTGGTGCTCTTCCTTGCGGGTCTGCCCTGGGCATACATCGTTGGCGCTCTCACTGCGCTGGCGGCCAGCGCCTGGCCCATCTGGGAATACGGCCTGCGCGACTATCAGCGCCAGCGAATTCTCACCTTGCTCAACCCCGAAGCCGACAAACTGGGTGCAGGCTGGAACATCATCCAGTCCAAGACCGCGATCGGCTCCGGGGGGGTGTCGGGCAAGGGTTGGATGCAGGGAACCCAGTCCCACCTGGATTTCCTGCCGGAAGGTCATACGGACTTCATCATCGCGGTTCTTGCGGAAGAGTTTGGGCTCTTTGGCGTTCTGGCGCTGCTTGGCGTCTACCTGTTGATAATTGGCCGAGGGCTGGCCATCGCCATGAACGCCCAGGACAGCTTCGGGCGACTGCTGGCGGGCAGCCTCACATTGACGTTCTTTATCTACGTATTCGTGAACATGGGGATGGTCGCCGGCCTGCTTCCAGTAGTGGGCGTGCCTCTGCCGCTGGTCAGCTATGGCGGAACGGCCATGCTGACCCTGATGATCGGTTTTGGCCTGTTGATGGCGATCAGCACC
The DNA here is from genome assembly GCF_054401055.1 of Gilvimarinus sp. F26214L. Classification (NCBI taxonomy): domain Bacteria; kingdom Pseudomonadati; phylum Pseudomonadota; class Gammaproteobacteria; order Cellvibrionales; family Cellvibrionaceae; genus Gilvimarinus; species Gilvimarinus sp. F26214L. The sequence continues at coordinate 352,346 of NZ_JBTIYG010000002.1, forward strand.
GAGCAGCGCCGGCTCACGATCTGATCGTTGTCGGAGATCCCCCCGCAAATTCGACTGATTCCATAAAGGTGATACATTGACAGCCGGGACCACAAAAATGATGCATCGAATTCTTGCCTCGCTGGCTGTAGCCTGGGCGGCGAACAGCGCTGCGGATTACTCCAGCCACCCGCACTTTGAAGGGTTCACCGCCGATATGCATGCGAAGCATGGTTTCGACGGTGAGGAGCTGCGCGCGCTGTTCGAGCAGGTGGAGCAGAAGGAGTCCATTCTGGAAGCCATTGCGCGGCCCGCGGAGAAAACCCTGACCTGGGCCCGATACCAGAACATCTTCCTGAAGAACAACCGCATCAAGGGTGGTGCGCGTTTCTGGTTGGACAACGAAGCGGAGTTGCAGCGCGCGTACGAGACTTACGGTGTTGCGCCGGAAATCATCGTCGCGATTCTGGGCGTGGAGACTCGTTACGGCGACAACAAGGGCGGGTATCGGGTAATCGACGCCCTTTCAACACTCGGTTTCGATTATCCGCCCCGATCTGATTTCTTTCGCAAGGAACTGGAGCATTTCCTCCTTCTTGCCCGCGAACAAGAACAGGACCCTCTCACGCTAATGGGCTCGTACGCAGGGGCTATGGGATACGGTCAGTTCATGCCCTCCAGCTACCGTGCCTACGCGGTGGATTTCGACGGGGACGATTTCGTCGATATCTGGAATAATCCCTCGGATGCCATCGGCAGCATCGCCAACTATCTGGCCCGGCATGGATGGCAAAAGGACGAGGCGGTAGTGACCCGCGCGCGTGTCAACCGGGATTATGATCAGGGCGTCCTCACAAAGGGCCTCAAGCTCGAGCATAAAGTCGCCGATTTGAAGCGGGCCGGTTTGAATCCCTTGGACTCGCTGGCGGACGACAAACAAGCGATGGCTTTCAGGCTCGAGGGGAAACAAGGCGCGGAGTTCTGGGTGGGGCTGAAAAATTTCGAGGTTATCACCCGCTATAACCGCAGCCAGCTTTACGCGATGGCTGTTTATAAACTGGGGCAGGCGATAGCCGAGCGACACCAGCGATTGATTACCCGGCGCTGACACGTCCAGCGATTCCCCAATTTTCCGTTTATGGTCTACATTGGTTAGCAGGGACTGACCACCCGTGCGCACCGTTGTGCGTAAAACAAAAACTGAACCCGTTTTGAATTATGTCGCCAGCAGCGAAAAGAACGAAAACCATTGTCGCGTTGTGTGGTCTGCTGAGTCTGAGTGCATGTGTGAGCACGCCTCAGTCGACTCACAGGGACAGCGGGCCGTCCCAGGCGGTGGATGTCTCCCATATTCCGGACGCGGTGCCGCGCTGGGAGCCGCGCACCCGGGCAGGCAATAAATCGCCTTACACGGTGCTTGGGAAGACCTATGAGGTGATGGAAAGCTCCGATGGCTATCGCCAGCGCGGATCTGCCTCCTGGTACGGGAAAAAATTTCACGGTGCGCAAACGTCCAACGGTGAAATCTACGATATGTACGGCATGACCGCCGCGCATAAAACGCTGCCCATTCCCACCTTCGTCAAAGTCAGGAATGTGGCAAACGGCAAAGAGGTCATTGTCCGTGTGAACGACCGGGGTCCCTTTCACGGTGATCGGATCATCGACCTGACCTATGCGGCCGCCAAGAAGCTCGGTTTCGTGGAGCAGGGCGTGGCAACGGTGGAGGTAGAGGCGATCAACCCGGATACCTGGGTCACTGAGAATCGCCAGCCCGATCCGGTGGTGGCGAGCGGCGAACCCAGGGCACCTGCGCCCCTGCAGTCAGCAGGATATCAACTGCCCGGCAACACGTTTTTGCAGGCAGGAGCATTCGGCTCGCGGGAATCCGCCGCCGCGTTGCAGGAGAAACTGCTGGAGTTGACGTCATTGCCGGTGTTCATTGCACCGGCCGATAGCCTGCAGACGATGTTCCGGGTGCGCATTGGCCCCATCGCAGACAATTTTGAACTGCTGAATCTCAAAGAACGCATTCAGCAATTGAATCTGGGTATTCCGCACGTTGTGCGGGATTAACCTGATAGTCCATAACCGTTGTATTCAGGGATACACGCGAGAGGTAAATTGCTTTGTTTAGTGCTGGTTTAAACCGCGGTCTTATCTGCGCCTTCATGCTTCTGGTGGGCGTTCTGTCCTCCACTGCCAACGTTCAGGCCGAATCGGTTCTGATCCCCGCGCCGCCCCAACTGGCCGCGACCGGCTATCTGTTGATCGATGCCAACACGGGCGAAGTGCTGGTGGAACACAACGCAGACGAGCTGTTGCCTCCGGCCAGTCTCACCAAGATGATGACCAGTTACATCGTCTCCGGTGAGATCGCCCGTGGCAGCCTCAGCGAAGACACCATGGTGAACATCAGTGTCAAAGCCTGGAAAATGGGTGGCTCCAAGATGTTCATTCGCGAGGGCACTCAGGTCTCCGTGAAGGATCTGTTGCGCGGCGTGATCGTTCAATCCGGTAACGACGCCAGTGTAGCGCTGGCGGAGCAGATTGCCGGAAGCGAAGACGCGTTCGTGGACCTTATGAACCAGCAGGCCGCCCTGCTCGGCATGACCAGCACTCACTTCAAAAATGCCACCGGCTGGCCTGCGGAAGGCCACGTGACCACGGCCCGGGATCTGGCGAAACTCGCCCGCGCCCTGATTCGCGATTATCCCGATCACTATGCGCTGTATTCAGAGAAGTACTTCCAATACAACGGCATCAATCAGCCAAACCGCAACAAGCTGCTGTTTCGGGATCCCTCCGTGGATGGCATCAAAACGGGCCATACGGAAGAGGCAGGCTACTGCCTGGTGTCGTCCTCCAAGAAGGACGATATGCGCTTGATCGCTGTGGTGATGGGGGCCCGCTCTGAAGACAGCCGTGCTGCCGAATCCCAAAAGCTGCTGACTTACGGTTTTCGCTACTTCCAGACCCACCGCCTGTATTCACCCGCCGACGAAATCAGCTCCGTGCGTGTCTGGCAGGGTCTGGCGGAGAACCTGCCGCTGGGCGTGGCCGAGGATATTTTCCTCACAATTCCGCGGGGCGCGCAGAGCAGTCTGAAGGCGACCATGCACATCGATGAGGTGATCAAGGCACCCATCGCGGCCGGCCAGGAGCTGGGGAATGTGACCGTAGAGCTCAATGGCGAGCAGTTGCTGGACGTTCCTCTCGTCGCGCAAGACGCCATCGAGCGGGCCGGGTTCTTCGCCCGCATCTGGGACAGTCTCAAACTCTTCTTCATGGATCTGTTCAGCCTGCTCTGATCGATCCATTTTCGAGCCCGTTGCGCGACCCTCCGGGATCGCGCCTCCCCTCCTGTGTTAAACTCCCTCCTCTGATTTACGTGACCGCCCGAGCACTGCCTTGTCAGTCCCGAGGCGGATTATGCCCCGGAGGGATGTCATGTCCGAGCCCCAGCCCCCGCGTATCGAATTTCCCTGCCACGATTACCCCATCAAAGTCATGGGCGACGCCGGAGCGGAACTTCACGACTGGGTGATCACCGTTATGGAGCGTCACGCGCCGGGCTTCGATGTCAGCAAGGTCACCATCCGCGACAGCCGCAATGGCCGTTTCCAATCGGTGACCGTATTCATCACTGCCACCGGGGAACCCCAGCTCAAAGCCCTCTTCGAAGATCTGAAACAGCTCGACGCCGTCAAAATGGTGCTGTAATGGTTCAGCCGCTGCAGGTACGCCGCCTGGGCCGGGAAAGCTATGAACCGGTCTGGCAGCGCATGGGCGAATTCACCGACCGTCGCGGCGCCGAGGCCGGGGACGAGCTGTGGCTGGTGGAGCATCCCCCCGTATTCACCCTCGGCCAGGCGGGCAAGCGGGAACACATACTCGCACCCGGGGATATCCCCGTGGTCAAATGCGACCGTGGCGGCCAGGTGACCTATCACGGGCCCGGCCAACTGGTGGCGTATCCATTGTTGAATTTGAAGCGCCGCAATATTGGCGTCCGGGCGCTGGTGGAAACCCTGGAAGAAATATTGATCCACACCCTTCGGGACTACGGGGTTGCTGCGCAGCGACAGGATGGCGCTCCCGGGGTTTACGTCCAGGGGGCAAAAATTGCCGCCCTCGGCCTGCGCATTCGACGCGGCTGCAGCTTCCACGGTATCAGCCTCAACGTGGACATGGATCTGGAGCCTTTCCGCCGCATCAACCCCTGCGGCTATGCGGGCCTTCAGGTAGCTCAGCTTCGCACCCTGGTGGGAGGCGACCCGGCCGTTTCCCTGGACATTGTGGGGCGCACCTTTGTCAGAAAGTTTTGTGAGTTGCTGGACTATGAGCCACAATGGTCCGCGCCGGAGTCCGGCCACAGCGCCCCGTTGCACTCATCCACTCTTTCATTCACCAACTCCTGAGACCGCAGCACCATGAGCACCTCTGAAGAACAATTGCCCGTCAAACGCAGTCGCCGCAAGGTGCAGGGCGAGAAATTGCGGGATGCGGACAAGCTGGACAATATTCCCGTCAAAGTGATCGCCTCCGATCAGCTACTGCGCAAACCCGACTGGATCCGGGTAAAAGTGCCCGCGTCGCCGGAGGTGGACCGGATCAAAAAGATCCTCCGCAAGAACCGCCTGGCAAGCGTCTGCGAGGAAGCGAGCTGTCCCAATCTGGGTGAATGTTTTTCCGGCGGTACGGCCACCTTCATGGTCATGGGCGATATCTGCACCCGCCGCTGTCCCTTTTGCGACGTGGGGCACGGCAAGCCCAATCCCCTCGACCCGGACGAGCCTCGCCACCTGGCGGAGGCGATCGCCGAGATGCGTCTTAATTACGTGGTTATTACCTCTGTGGACCGGGACGATCTGCGCGATGGCGGCGCTGGGCATTTTGCCCACTGCATCCGTGAAGCCCGTGCCCTGTCACCCAATCTCAAGGTGGAGGTGCTGACCCCGGATTTTCGGGGCCGCATGGACGAGGCTCTGAAGGAGTTCGAAGCCGAGGCGCCGGATGTGTTCAACCACAATCTGGAGACGGTCCCGCGCCTCTACCGCCAGGCCCGGCCGGGAGCCAACTACCGTTGGTCGCTGAAGTTGCTGAAGGAATACAAGGCCCGTCGCCCGGACGTGATCACCAAGTCCGGTCTGATGGTCGGGCTGGGCGAAACGAAGGAAGAGATTTTTGAAGTGATGCAGGACCTGCGTGACCACGATGTGGACATGCTCACCATTGGCCAGTATCTGCAGCCCTCGCGGGACCATCTGCCGGTGGCCCGCTACGTTCACCCGGACGAATTTGCCGAGTACGAAGCCCGCGCCACCGAACTTGGCTTCACTCAGGCGGCCTGCGGCCCGCTGGTGCGATCCTCCTATCACGCCGACAAGCAGGCCCAGGGTGAAGCGGTGCGCTGACCGGTTGCCTCTCGGATCGCTGGCGAAATACTGCTAGCGATCGAGGCCCAGTTCCTCCCGGTTGAAGTTCAGAACCCGCTCCGGAAAATCCGCAAACACCCCGGTCACCCCCATGGCGTGGAGGTCGCGCATGTCATCCAGGTCGTTGACGGTATACACCCACACCTCCAGGCCTCGCCGCCGCGCATCCTGCACCAATGCCTCATTCACAAAGTCGATACTCGGGTGCAGGGACCACGCATCCAGCGGGTCGCAGCAGGCGGCGTAATCCAGGGGGATGGTCCCCAGCAAAACTCCGCGGCGAAATTCCGGAGCATTCTCCTTCATCCAGAAAAGCTGGGGATGATCAAAGCTTGAGATAATGTAGTGTTCGGCCGGCACTCCAGCGCTTCGGCAGTGCTCGCGCACCTGATTGGCCACCAGAGGCGCGCAGTTGGGCCCTTTGAGTTCCACGTTCAGCAGCGCGCGGTCCCCGACCACGTCCAGTACGTCCATCAGACTCGGTACTGGCGAGTCATCGTAATTGCGCAATCCAGGGAGGTCCTCCTCCTCCAGATCCATCAACCGCCCCTGACCGCGGATCACCCGCCCCAGCTGTCTGTCGTGGGTTACAAGCAGTTGATGGCCGATTTGCCACACATCGATTTCGATTCCATCCACACCCATGGACAGGGCATTTTCTATAGTCGTCAGTGTGTTTTCCGTTCCGTGCGCACGCCCGCCGCGGTGCGCAATGGAGAGCAAGCGCCTTTCGCCCGATCCCATAAAATCCTCATATTGAAAGATTGGAGTCGATTGATAATCCCGAATCGATTAAGACATAATCCTGTTTCAACTACCCGTTCCTTTTTGACCCGCCAGCACAGCAGTAGGCCTTATGACAGAATCCATCTGGTTCCGACCATACACCATCGAAGAACTCACCGAGCGATTCAACAACCGAACTCTCGCCGATTACCTCGACATGAAGGTTGTCGAAATCGGCCCCGACTACCTCAAAGGTGAAATGCCGGTCAGTGAAAAAATCCATCAACCCATGGGACTGGTTCACGGCGGTGCCAATGTGGCCCTGGCGGAAACCCTGGGCAGCGTCGGCGCCAACATGGTGGTGGACCGTGAAAAGTACGCCTGTGTCGGCCAGGAAATCAATGCAAATCACGTGCGCGGTGTGCGGGAAGGTAAAGTCACAGGGGTGGCGCGCCCTGTCTACCTCGGTCGCACCTCACAGGTGTGGGATATCCGCCTCTATGATGACCGGGAGCGGCTCACCTGTATTTCCCGGCTGACCATGGCCGTGATTCAGCACAAGCAGCAGGGCTGAGCACCCACGCAGCCCGACCAATAAAACCAACAACCGGGGAACTGCCATGAAAAAACGATTACTGATCGCCCTGCTGTTCGGGCTCAGCCATTCCCTCTGGGCCGAACCCGCGGTCGTGGACACGCCACAAGGCAAACTGCAGGGCGAGGTCAGTGAGGACGGGGTCCGCTCGTTCAAGGCGATTCCTTACGCGCTGCCACCCACCGGCGAGCGCCGCTGGAAGCCTGCGGAACCGGCTCCCGCCTGGCGCGGGGTGCGGATGGCCGACGCCTTTGCGCCCAACTGCGTGCAGCTACCCTACCCGGAAGGGAGTTTCTTCTCCCGCCCCAGTCCACCCGCCAGCGAGGATTGCCTGTACCTGAACGTCTGGAGTGCCGCGAACGAAGGAGAGAAGCGGCCGGTGATGGTCTGGATTCACGGTGGCGCGCTCACTCGCGGCAGCGGTGCCATCGACACCTACAATGGCGCTGCTCTCGCAAAGAAGGGTGTGGTAGTCGTCACGATCAATTACCGCCTTGGCATGCTGGGCTATTTCTCCCACCCGCAACTGAGTGCCGAGTCTCCCCACGGGTCTTCGGGAAATTACGGAACGACGGATCAGGTCCAGGCCTTGAAATGGGTGCAGGACAATATTGCCGCGTTTGGAGGTGACCCGGATCAGGTCACCATCTTCGGAGAATCCGCCGGTTCCTGGAGCGTCAATCACCTGGTGGCCTCACCTCTGGCCAAAGGATTGTTCCACCGGGCCATCGGCCAGAGCGGTGCCGTCCTGGAGGTCATGCCGGAACTCAAAACCAGTCGCATCGATCAGCCCTCGGCTGAACAGCGGGGTGAAGCCCTGGCTGAAGCCATTCTCCACAAGGACCACAAATCGCCCATTGAAGCTCTGCGTGCATTGCCGGCGGCGGAACTGATGGCCCGGTCGGAAGAGCACGGCCACCTGAGCCGCGCAGTGGTGGACGGCTGGGTCTTCCCGGAGCAGATCTACTCCATTATGGCTCAGGGTAAACAGAACCCGGTCCCTGTGCTCGTCGGCTTCAACGCTGACGAAGGCACCACGCTGGGGGCCGGGGCCCGGGCAGCCCGGGATGCGGAAACCTACCAGCGCACCGTCAAGGCACGCTACGCGGAGTTTGCCGGCGATTATCTGCAGCTTTATCCGGCGGACGACTTGCTCCGCTCAACACTCGACGCCTTTCGCGACTCCTTCGTGACCTGGCCCATGCAAACCTGGGCCATGTTCACGGCCAATGTGGCGCAGCCTGCCTACCTTTATTACTTTACTCACCGTCCCGCCGGTCCATTGAAGGAGCAGTTGGGTGCGTACCACGCGGCGGAAATTCAGTATGTATTCAACAATGTCCGCGAGAACGACACCCGTGAGCGTGAACTGGGGGATGTCATGTCCGACTACTGGGTGGCCTTTGCCAAAGACGGCGACCCCAATGCCGCAAAGAGTGATCACCCCGATTGGAAACCCTACACAAAGGAACGCCGGCATTACATGGAATTCAACAACGAGAGCGGCGCCGCCGCCGTTCCCGCTGAAAACCTGCTGCCGGGAATATGGGAGTTCTACGAAAAACTGAACGCAAGCCTGAGGGGAGGCTGAGCCCATGCACACTCAGGAAGACTTTTTTAACGGTCACAAGGGCATGGCTGTATTCCGCCGCGCCTGGCTTCCGGATTGTGAACCAATGGCCGCAGTGTTGGTGGTCCACGGCCTCGCCGAACACAGCGGCCGCTATCAACACCTTGCCGAACATCTGGTGGAGCAGGGGTGCGCGGTCTACAGCTACGATCACATGGGGCATGGCCGCTCCGAAGGGCCCCGTTGTCACGCGGATTCCTTCAATGATTTTCTTGAAAATCTCAACACCATGGTCCAATGGGCTCGGCTCCAGCACAAGGGCAAGCCCCTGTTTCTGTTCGGCCACAGCATGGGCGGCCTCATTGCGGCCAGCTACCTGCTGGCGCACCAGCGTGAAGTCACCGCGACTATTCTTTCAAGTCCTGCGCTGATGCCGGTGCAGCAGCCCGGAACCGCAACCAGGCTCAAGGCGGCCTTTTTCAAACTCGTCAATCCAAAGGCTCCGTTCAGCCCACTGGATCCCAACGGAGTCAGTCGCGATCCGGGGGTGGTGGAAGATTACAAAAAAGATCCGCTGGTGCATCACGGAGCCATGAGCGTCGGCCTGGCTCTGGCCCTGGGTGGAGCCATGGGCCGGGTGCGTCGAAACGCCGGCAGGATCACCTTGCCAGTGTTGGTTGTTCAGGGGGGCAAGGATGTACTGGTCAATCCGGCGGGAGCCGAGGCGTTCGTAAACAGGGTTGGATCGGCCAACAAACAGCTTGTGTATTATCCCCAGGCCTACCACGAAGTGCTGAACGAGCCGGAAGCGGCCGAGTTCCTCGAGTTGCTGGACGGATGGCTGCGCAGGCTGTTGCCCGACCCAAAGCATGAGCGAAGCGCCCGAACCATGGCGCAGAATCCATAGGGAGAATGGTCAAGACACTGCAAAAGCAAACGGAGAGCGGGTCAAAGCAGTCCGCTCGCGCGGCGACTCAACACGACTAAGGAGAACCTGATGTCCAGTGCATCGATAAAGGAAATCCAACACCTCTTCACTACGCGGCTCGATACTCTTGCCCATTTGCTGCGGCGCGGATTCGAGGAGCTGAACGAAAGCTCCATGCTGCAACGCCGGCTAGCGCCCGATATGTTTCCGCTGGGTACCCAGGTGGTATTTACCTGCAACCAGCCGCGCAACTTTGCGCTCTGGGCTCAGGGCCGTCCCCGGGGAGATCTGGATCTGCAAGTGGCTTCCCTCGAGCAAGCGAACACCTGTATTCAGGAAACAAAGGACCTGCTCTCCGCGACGCCGGAGGACGATCCGAAGCTGGCCGAGCTGATCCGTATCGAGCTTGGACCCACCCTGTACGCCGAGATGTCGGGCATCGACTACGTGAACGAGTTTCTGGTGCCGAACTTCTATTTTCATCTGGTCACCGCTTACGGCATTCTCCGCTCGGCGGGCCTGGATATTGGCAAGCAGGACTATATGCGGCACCTCGCGCCCTTCGTCAAACAGGCCTGAGTTCCTGGAGGCAGGTAAACCAAGGTGCCGTCGGAAACTCCATGATTTACACCGGTGGTGGGTTTCGCTCAGCGAACTGACCATTCCAGTAAGGGTAGTAGGGGTAGGGCGGCACCACGGCGCTGGCCGCGTCCAGTTTTTTCATGTGCACCGGGTCGAGTCGCCACCCGATCGCTCCGAGGTTTTGCCGCAGTTGGGCTTCGTCGCGCGCGCCAACCAAAACCGATGACACGGTCGGTCGCTGCAGCAACCAGTTGATCGCAATTTGCGGCACACTTTTGCCCGTCTCCTCCGCTATGTCCACCAAGGCGTCCACCACGCGATACAGGCGCTCCTCCTGGACCGGCGGCGCGAATCCGGCGGTTTCATGCAGGCGACTCCCGGCGGGCAGCGGGGCATCGCGACGGATCTTTCCGGTCAGTCGCCCCCAACCGAGCGGGCTCCACACCAAGGCGCCGAGCCCCTGATCCTGGCCCAGCGGCATCAACTCCCATTCATAATCGCGCCCGATGAGGGAATAGTAGGTCTGGTTGGCGATAAAGCGGTTGTAGCCGTACCGTTCCGCTATGGCCTGCGATTTCATAAGCTGCCAGCCGGAAAAATTCGAAGCGCCGATGTAGCGCACCTTGCCGGAACGGACCAGGTCATCCAGGGTGGCCATTACGCTTTCCACCGGGGTCATGGCGTCGAAGTGGTGGAGCTGCAGCAAGTCGATGTAGTCAGTGTTCAGCCGCTGCAGGGCCTTCTCGGTGGCGCGGAGCAGGTGGTGGCGACTTGCGCCCACATCGTTGGGGTCGTCACCAAATCGCAGGCTTAGCTTGGTTGAGAGGATCACTTCCTCCCGTCTGCCCTTGATTGCAGCGCCCAGGATCGACTCGGACGCGCCGTCGGAATACACGTCCGCCGTGTCGAACAGATTGACGCCCGCCTCCAGGCAGATCGCCACCAACCGTTTTGCCTCCTCCACATCCGTGCTGCCCCAGGCGCTGAACAAGGGCCCCTTGCCACCGAAGGTGCCCGCGCCAAAGCCCAGCGCAGGCACTCTGAATCCGGAATTGCCCAGGTAGCGGTATTCCATGGTTCGTCTCCCCGTGTGATTGATCGTTGTCGCGCAGGCCGGGCACCGGCATGGGCCGACCGAAGAATGTGTAGGGGATTGTAGATTCCCGGGCGGCGTTGAAATACGCTAGCCAACCTCAAACACTTTCAAGGATTCGTTGATAATCATGGAGCGGCTTACGGATATTGCGCTGTTTCTGCGGGTAGTGGAGTTGGGCTCCATCAGCGCTGCGGCCCGGAGCCTGGACCTTTCACCGGCGGTGGCCAGTCAGCGCCTGAAGCGCCTCGAACAGGAGTTGGAGGTCCGTTTGCTCCATCGCAGCACGCGCAGGCTCCACGTCACGCCGGAAGGGCATTTGCTGGTCGAGCGCGGGCGTGCTCTGCTGGACGATATGGAGGACCTTACCGCTGCTTTGCGCAGCAGTGCGCAAGGGGCGACAGGGACTTTGCGCGTGGCCCTCCCACCGGGCTTCGGGCGGCAGTACATCTCCCCCTTGTTGCCGGATTTCCTGGCTCGACATCCGGGCATGGGCCTGAATGTTCACCTCAGCGACGAACTGGTGGACCTGGTGGGGGAGGGTTTCGACCTTGCCATTCGCATCGGGGAACTGGCTGATTCCAGCCTGGTGGCCCAGCGCCTGGCGATTGACCGGCGCGTGATCTGTGCATCCCCGGACTATCTTCGTCGACGGGGAATCCCGAAAACGCCGGCGGACCTCGCCGAACACGACTGCCTGCTTCTTACCACCCATCCAGAAGATCATCACACCTGGCATTTGCATGACCTTCAAGGCCGCAGCCACTCGGTGCGGGTAAAGGGTTCGGTGCAAGCCAACGAAGGGGCGCTTCTGAGTCAGGCCGCCGTTGCAGGCCTGGGGGTGGCTCAGCATTCCGTGTGGCACATTCACGAGCAACTGTGCAATGGCACGCTGGTGCAGGTCCTCCCCGACTTCCGGCTACCGGAAACTGCAATCTACGCGGTGATGCCTCAGCGGCGGCTCGTGCCCGCACGGGTGCAGGCATTCGTCACCTACCTGAAGGAGTGGTTGGGGGAAATTCCACCTTGGGAGCGAGAGCTGCATGGGGCGAGGGAGGATTAACGGAATGATGCTCCGCCCGTTGCCCGATTGCATCGAGCATCAGCTCTCGATTCCAAGAGCGATTCATCCAGGCCGACGAAATGGACTTTGATTTTGCAAGCGTCGAGGAGGCGGAGGAATTAAGCAGACTCATGCTGGCGGCTGTCTCTCCCCACCGGGAGACGGACTTTGATGATCGTGGCTGGCAACGCTTTCTGGGCGCCGCCAGTGCGGCCCAGATGAAAGACAGGCTCCGGGATGAGGACTACCTTGTCTTGCGCAGCAAAACGGGGGATCGGATCACCGGCTTCATCACTCTGTACAGGTTCGCAAAGATCGATCAGCTTTTCGTGTTGCCAAATTATCAACGCAGGGGAGTCGCGAGCCGCCTGTGGTGTCGCGCGCGAGATCTCGCCGTTGACAATGGAACCCGGCAGTTCTGGGTTCGCTCTTCAACGCTGGCTGTGCCAGTCTATGCGCGTTTTGGTTTCAGAGCGGTTGGCGGTCGGCAAACGGAAGGGGGAATCCGCTTCCACCGAATGGAACTTGCCTTGCCCTGAGCAGACGAAGAGGCGCCGCAGCAACCGACTCAATATGACTGCAGTACGAGGTCAACCACTTGCCGTTTTCTTCCAATCGAACCAGCGCCGCGAGTAAAAATGCCCATCACTCCTGATCGACGCGGCGCCACTGCGGCCCTGGTGTTTCTTCTCCTGGGCGCCTGTGCCATTGCCTTTGCTCCCATACTTGTACGCGTCAGTGAAATGCCGCCGGTAGCCACCGCGTTCTACCGGCTTGCACTGGCCGCGCCGCTGCTTGTTCTGGTTGCAGGGCGCCAGGCGGCACCACCGCCCGTGGCGCCGAACGGGGGGAAACGCTGGATTATTCTGGCGGGCCTCGCGTTTGCAGGTGACCTGGCGTTCTGGCATCTTGCCATCCTGCATACCAGCGTCGCCAATGCCACCTTGCTGGCCAACTGCGCACCAATCGTTGTTACGGCAGTAGCGTGGCTCTGGTTGGGAGAGCGGATCGGGCCCCGTTTTCTGATCGGGCTCGCGCTCGGCATTGCCGGTGCATTCCTGCTGGTCCGGAGCAGCACCGCACGTGAGGCCGGACACCTGCTGGGCGACGTTTTCGCATTGGTGGCGGCAGTTTTTTACTCGGCGTATCTGATTTTCACCAAGCTCGCCCGCGCCCACCACAATACCGGTGTGGTTATGAGCGGCAGCACTCTGGTGGGCGCCCTGGCCTTAGCACCCGTGGTCTTGATCATGGATGGGGCGGTGTGGCCCCAGACTTTGAGCGGATGGCTGGTGCTGTTCGCACTGGCTATTGTTGCCCACATCGGCGGTCAGGGCCTGATTGCCTACGCAATGGCGCGTCTCACCGTATCATTCTCCTCCGTTGCCCTCTTGTTACAGCCCGCCGTCGCGGCGGCGCTGGCCTGGTGGCTGTTCGGCGAGGCCCTTGGCATGCTCCAGTTTGCCGGCGCGGCGGCGATTCTGGGCGGCGTGATCCTGTCGCGCCAGGATCAGCGCTAAGCGCACTGGAAAAATTTCGACGACTGAAAAGGGCTCCGACTCCATGGGCCTGAGCGTTTGATCCGCCTTGAGCGTTTTGCGAACATTGGCTGTCCTGGTTCGGAACTCAGGATTCATCACTCGGTCGATTCTTTCGCAGTAGCCACTTCTTCAACCCGTGAAGAGGGCCTCGCCCGTGATAACCCCAATAAAAACCATCGTGGTCGGCGTCGTGGGGCTCGCCTTTCCAGTTGTTGTCTTTGGCAACCCTTCATCCCAGTCCGCCGATTCTGCCTCAGTCACGGCACTCGAACTGATAGAGACGCTCGCGAGTTCGGAGGACATCACTCTGCACATCAGCGACCGTGATGTCACCGAGCTGAAAACCATCGAGCTGCATGTGCCGGAACACCCGGCCCTGAACGGCACGGATCTTGGTCGATTACTCTCCTGTCTCGGCTGGAGCCTCCAGGCAACCCGGCGCGGACCGGTGATCTATCGCAACGGTAAGCCCGCGGGGCAAACCGCAGCGTGCAAGGGCGTCAGCATAAGATAGGGTGCGACACCGTCGGATGTTCGTGTAATATTGGGCGCGTTGCAGGCAACAGCACGCAACAGGCAATACGTACAAGCAATAATAAGAGACGGCCCGATGAATGTAATTTGTATCGCCCGCACGGCTCGCCATCCGGCATGCGAACACCTGTATCCGAGACTTGAATTCTTCGCCAACCCCAAAGCACGTTTGGTGAATCTCCCACTGCGTTTGCGACCGAGCTCCGCTGCGGCATGTTGAGCATGATCGGTTTGATCGGCGGTCTGTTGCTGCTGATCGTTCTCACCTTGCGGGGCGTCAATCTGTTCATCGGCGCTCCCCTTTGTGCAATGGTGGTCGCCCTTTGCGGAGGCCTACCGCTGTTCAGCGGTGAGGAAAATTTTGTCAGCCTCTACATGGCGGGTTTTGCCGGCTTTGTCGCCGCCTGGTTTTTCATGTTCCTGCTCGGTTCCCTGTTCGGGAAGTTCATGGAGGATACGGGCGCGGCGGACAGTCTTGCCCGCTGGATCAGTGCTCGCCTGGGACGTCGCCACGCAGTACTGGCGGTAGTGCTGTGCTGCGCGGTGCTCACCTATGGCGGCGTCAGTGTGTTCGTGGTGGCCTTCTCCGTCTTCCCCATTGCACTGAGCCTGTTCAAGGACGCTAACCTGCCGCGCCGCTTCATTCCGGCTGCCCTGGCCTTTGGCTCCGTCACCTTCACCATGACCTCCGCTGGTTCTCCGGAGATTCAGAACTGGATTCCCATTCAATACCTGGGCACATCTCCGTACGCGGGCTGGGAGGTGAGTCTCCTGGTCGCGGTACTGATGGCAATTGCCGGTTACACCTGGCTCAAATGGCTGATCAATCGGGCGGTGGACGCCGGTGAGCGCTTCGATCAACGGGACGGCGATCCCGGCTTGACGGATCGGACCCTGCCTTCGCCGGTCAGTGGATTGTTGCCCCTCCTGGTGGTGCTGGGGCTTTCTTTCACATTCCATGACACTCTGGCCCAGAACGCTCTCATTGTCGCCCTGGCGGGCGGCGTTGCAGCCATCGGCTTGATCAACATCCGCCACTTCCAGGACATTCACGGCGCTATCGGCGAAGCCACGACCGGTGCGCTCATTGCCATTGGCAACACCTCGGCCGTGGTGGGCTTTGGCAGCATCGCCAAGGTCACGCCGGCTTTTACTGCAGCCGTGGCCGCCATCACGGGCCTCCCCGGCAACGAACTGGTGGGAGCTGCCGTCGCGGTCAGCGTGATTGCGGGGCTCACCGGCTCTGCCTCCGGCGGGCTCGCCATTGCGCTGCCGGAAATCAGCGACCATTTTCTGGACCGGGGGGTGAACCCGGAGCAACTGCACCGGATCTCTTCCATCTCCTCCGGTGCGCTGGATTCACTGCCTCATAACGGCTATGTCGTCACCACCATCCGCGCCATCTGCAAGGAGAGCCACCGATCCGCTTACGGTCCCATTGCCGCCGTAACCGTCGTGGTGCCCCTCATCGGTCTGGCGATTGCGGTGGGTCTGTTTGTGTTGATGTAAACGAAAAACGAGAAGGAAATGCAGGGATGACAATCGTGCAAAGCATTGAAGAGCTCGACGCGATCTACGGCAAACCCTCCGAGCCGTCGATCATCAAGGAGGTCCCTCGCCTCATTGCCGAATACCAGGCGATCATCGAGGCATCGCCCATGATGATGCTGGCCACCAGCGGCCCCGAAGGGCTGGACTGCACCCCGCGGGGAGATCGGCCCGGGTTTGTTCGCGTGGTGGACGATCGAACGCTCATGGTCCCCGACCGCCGGGGGAACAACCGGGTGGATTCTCTCCGCAATATAATCCGCGACCCGCGGGTGGCCACGCTGTTTCTGATCCCGGGTATTGCCACCACGTTGCGGGTCAACGGCAAGGCCACCATAACCACCGACTCCGCTGTTCTCGACACCTTTGCGGTGGAAGGGAAGCCCCCGCGCTCGGTGATCGTCATCGACGTGGAAACGGCCTTCTTCCATTGCGGGCGCGCCATGTTGCGATCCGGGCTCTGGGATCCCTCCACGCACGTGGAGGCCTCATCGGTGCCCAGTGCCGGCCAGATCCTTGCGGCCTTGAGTAATCGCAGGATCGACGGCGAGGAATACGACGAGCAATGGCCGGAGCGTGCGAGGGACAGCTTGTGGTGAATCCGCGTTGTTTCGAGTGATTCCCTAGGGGCGCTTCAGTGGCGATTCTTGTATCGATACTGTCGCGGGCCCTGCCCCATCACTTTCTTGAACAGCCGGGAGAAGTAGTAGCTGTCGTCGTATCCCAGCGCCTCGCTGATGGCAGCGAAGGGTTCGTCGGTACTGTCCAGCAATTGACAGGCGTGCTCCACCTTCAGGTGCAGGAAATGCTGAATCGGAGCTTCACCAGTGAGTTGCCGGTAGCGGGTGGCGAAGTGGGCGGGGGACAGGCCTGCGAGGTCGGCCAGTTGCCGCAGGGTCAGGCGGTCCTGAAGGTGGTCCTGCATGAAGTCGTGAATGGTTTCCAGGTCGACCTGCTCCCGGCTACCCGTTTCGCTGCCGCACAGGGACACCGCCGTAAGTAGCTGCCGCAGACGGTTGGCAGCATGAACCAGGCCCTGTGTCCGGAAGCCTGTCTGGCGCACGGACAGCATGCCGTTGAAATCCACCAGCAGGCGAGGGTGATGGCCCAGTCGCCGCGTAAATTCTCCTGCCCGGAACCCCATGTGTTCCCGAAATGCCCGTGCGAGCGGCCCGCTGTAATGCACCCAGTGCAGGGTCCAGGGGTCTCGCCTGTCACTGGTATAGCGGTGGGGGGTGCCGGCAGGCAGGAGAATCAGATCCCCGGAGCCAACCTCCACAGTACGCCCCTGCACCTGTAGCCGGGCCCTTCCTTCCGTGCAGTAGATCAAAAGATCGTCATCGTGTTGATCGCGCTGCATTTCGTGATTGCGTGCCCGTCGGTAGTGGCCGAACGCCCGCGGGTAGAGGTCGCGAGTAAGAGGGTGGGCTGCCAGCCGCTGCACTGCCTGGGCAGGCAGCACGTAACGCAGGCTGTCGGGAGGCAGCGGCCACTGGGAGGTTCGGGCAGAGTTACCGACCGCGGAATCAAGCTCATTCATCGAAAGATAGTCCATCTTCGGCGAAACTTAGTCTATCACAGTGACCGCTCGCCCCGTGCTACCGTTTCCGGCGTTGCCCAACAAATAACACACATCAGCGAGGTCAGGCTCATGAATCGCGTACCCCTGTTTATTGGTGGTGAGTTCAAACAGAGCAGCACCGGGGACTGGATCGACGTCACTAACCCGGCCACCAACGAAGTCATCGCCCAGGCGCCCTCTACTACGGCGGAGGAATTGGAGCAGGCCATTGCTCACGCGGCGGCTGCTTTCAAGACCTGGAAGGAGGTGCCAGTCTCTGAGCGGGCACGCGTGATGCTCAACTATCAGGCTCTGCTGAAAGCCCATCACAACGAGCTGGGCGAGATCCTCTCCAGCGAGACGGGCAAGACCTTCGAGGATGCCAAAGGCGACGTGTGGCGCGGTATCGAAGTTGTCGAGCATGCGGCCAATGTGGCCTCTCTGATGATGGGCGAGACCGTAGAGAATGTGGGCCGCGGCATCGACACCTACTCCTACATTCAGCCCCTGGGGGTCTGCGCCGGGATCACGCCCTTTAACTTCCCCGCCATGATTCCCCTGTGGATGTTCCCCATGGCCATCGCCTGCGGCAACACCTTTGTGCTCAAGCCTTCCGAGCAGGATCCTCTGACGCCCACCCGGCTCGCAGAATTGTTCGTGGAAGCCGGCGCGCCCGAAGGCGTGCTGCAGGTGGTTCACGGCGGCAAGGAGCAGGTGGACACTCTGCTCAACCACCCGACTATCAAGGCCATTTCCTTCGTGGGTTCGGTTCCGGTGGGTCGCTACATTTATGAGACCGGCACACGGAACATGAAGCGGGTGCAAAGCTTCGCGGGAGCGAAGAACCACATGGTGGTTCTGCCGGACGCGGACAAGGACCAGGTGATCAATGCTCTGGTAGGCGCATCCGTCGGCGCGGCGGGTCAGCGGTGCATGGCCATTTCCGTTGCCGTGTTTGTGGGCGCGGCGAAAGAATGGATACCGGAACTGAAAGAGGCTATGGCCAAGGTCCGCCCCGGCGCCTGGAACGACAAGGAGGCCGGCTACGGTCCCGTGATCAGCCCCAAAGCCAAGGCACGCATCGAGCAATTGATCGAGCGGGGTGTCGAGCAGGGCGCGACACTGGAACTGGATGGGCGCAACTGCAGCGTGGACGGTCTGCCCAACGGTAACTGGGTAGGGCCGACGCTATTCTCCGGCGTCACTCCCGAGATGGACATCTACAAGGAGGAAATCTTCGGGCCGGTACTGACCTGTACGGAAGTGGGAACCCTTGAAGAGGCCATCACCCTGATCAACAACAATCCCTACGGTAACGGCACGTCGCTATATACCAACTCCGGGGGAGCAGCCCGCCGCTTCCAGCACAACATCGAAGTGGGTCAGGTTGGCATCAATATTCCGATCCCGGTGCCGCTGCCGTTCTTCTCCTTTACCGGGTGGAAGGGTTCCTTCTACGGGGATCAGCATGCCTATGGCAAGCAGGCCGTACGCTTCTATACGGAAACCAAAACCATTACTTCGCGCTGGTTCCACGACGAGCCGGTGGCCGGCCCCAACTTCTCCATCGAGATGAAGTAAGTTACGGCGGCGCTTCAGGTACATATTAGGTACACAGGCGCCGCAGTGCGAAGCAGCTTGAGTGAGGAAACCCGATGAACTTCGATCTTGATGAAGATCAGATGGCCTTCCGGGATGCGGCCCGGAGTTTTGCTCAAAAATCCATGGCGCCCCATGCGGCTCAATGGGATGCGGAACACATCTTTCCGGTGGATGTGCTGCGGGCCGCGGGCGAAATGGGATTTTGCAGCATCTACACACCGGAAAAATTCGGGGGTATGGCGCTGTCCCGCCTCGATACCTCCATCATTGTGGAGGAACTGGCGGCCGCCTGTCCGTCCACCGCTGCATTCATCACCATTCACAACATGGCCACCTGGATGGTGGCCAACTTTGCCCGCGAAGACGTGGCCGCGGAAATTGCGCCGCGCATGGCGACCGGGGAATGGCTCGGCTCCTACTGCCTGACCGAACCGGGCGCCGGCTCGGACGCGGGCAGCCTGCGCACCCGCGCGGAACCGGACGGAGATGACTACGTGCTGAATGGCTCGAAGGTTTTCATTTCCGGCGCGGGCAGCACGCAAATTCTGGTTGTCATGGCCCGTACCGGCAGTCCGGACAGCGGCCCCCGGGGAGTCTCCGCGCTGATCGTCCCCGCGGATTCCGAGGGTATCCACTACGGCAAGGCGGAAGAAAAAATGGGCTGGCACAGCCAACCCACCCGGCAGGTCACATTCGAAAACGTGCGCGTGCCGGTGCGCAATCGTCTCGGTGAAGAGGGCGAAGGCTTCAAGTTTGCCATGAAGGGGCTCGACGGTGGACGGCTGAACATTGCCAGTTGCTCACTCGGTGGCGCACAGGCGGCCTTGTTGCGTGCCCGCGACTATCTGCACGAACGACAACAGTTCGGCCAACCGCTGGCCGCTTTCCAGGCCCTGCAGTTCAAACTTGCCGACATGGCCACCCGCCTCGTGGCGGCGCGACAGATGGTCCGCCTTGGGGCATTCAAGCTGGACAATGGGGACCCGGAGGCCACTATGTACTGCGCCATGGCCAAGCGCTTCGCCACCGACGCCTGTTTTGATGTGGCCAACGAGGCGCTGCAACTGCACGGCGGCTACGGCTACATCCGCGAGTACCCCTTGGAACGTTACGTGCGGGACCTGCGCGTTCATCAGATTCTGGAAGGCACCAACGAGATCATGCGGCTGATCATCGCCCGCCGCCTGCTCACCGACACCGTTGTGGAGGGACTTCAATGAGCGAGATGATTCAACTGGAAAAGCGCGGCCATGTGGCGGTGCTCACCATCAATAATCCACCGGCGAACACCTGGACCGTTGCGTCTTTGCAGGAGCTGGCTGCAACCGTTGCGACCCTGAACGACGACCGAAATATCTTTGCGCTGGTGGTTACCGGTCAGGGGGAGAAGTTCTTTTCCGCCGGCGCGGATCTGAAAACATTTGCCGATGGTGACAAAGGGCGCGCCGCGGAAATGGCTATTGCATTCGGTGATGCGTTCCGTGCGCTTACCGAATTCCGAGGCGTTTCTGTCGCTGCCATAAACGGCTACGCCATGGGCGGGGGGTTGGAATGCGCTCTTGCCTGTGACCTGCGCATTGCGGAGGAGCAGGCGCAAATGGCCCTGCCGGAAGCGAGCGTGGGCCTGCTGCCCTGCGCGGGCGGCACCCAGAACCTGCCCTGGCTGGTGGGCGAAGGTTGGGCGAAACGCATGATCCTCTGCGGAGAGCGGATGAGCGCCGAAAAAGCGCGGGAGATCGGGTTGGTTGAAGAGGTGGTCGCCAAGGGCGAGTCCCTTGCGGCCGCAATCGCCTTGGCGGAAAAAGCCTGCAAGCAAAGCCCCAGTTCCATCAGTTTGTGCAAGAAGTTGGTGATGAGCGCCCGTGAAAGCCGTTCCCAGTTCGACGGCTGGCGCATGGAGCGGGAGTACTTTGTGACTTTGTTCGACACCGAGGACCAGAAAGAAGGCGTGAGCGCCTTTCTGGAAAAACGCAGCCCGGAATGGAAGAACCGCTGATGGAATCTGTTGTTGTATTCAGCGAACACGCTACCCGCGACGGGGGCCGAATCATGAGCGCGCGGCTCAATGCGCCGCGCTCCCTGAACGCTCTTTCCCTGGATATGATCCGCCTGCTGCAACCCAAGCTCGATGCCTGGGCCCGGGACCCGAGCGTCGTGGCCGTGTGGCTTGAAGGCACCGGCGACAAAGCCTTTTGTGCCGGCGGCGACATCCTGGCTCTCTATCGCGCCATGGTAGAAGGGCAGCCTGCTGACGGGGACGCCTTCTTCACCGAGGAATACCGGCTCGACTACAGCATTCACACCTACCCCAAACCCATTATCGTGTGGGGCAATGGCATCGTCATGGGCGGCGGCCTGGGCCTCATGGCCGGGGCCGGTTTTCGCGTTGTCACGGAAAATTCCCACATCGCCATGCCCGAGATCGGCATTGGACTGTTCCCGGACGTGGGCGGCAGTTGGTTCCTCAATCACATGCCGGGACGATGCGGCCTGTTCCTGGGCCTGACAGGCGCCGCACTGAATGGCGCGGACGCGATTTTTCTCGGCCTCGCCGATCGCCTGATTCAGCAAGACCGCAAAGATGCAACCTTTGCCGCGCTACTGGATGCGAACTGGAACTCGCCCGCGGCCACCATCAACCATGTGCTGCGGGAACAGGCCGCGCTGTCTGCCGACGCCGCTCCCCAGTCGGTCGTCCGCGAGCAATTCGATCAGATTCAGAACCTCACCGATGCGGATGACCCCGAACAACTGATCGGGAACATCGCAAACTACAGTGGCGACAATCCCTGGCTCGGAAAAGCAGCCAGAAATCTGGCCCATGGTTCACCGGCTTCTGCGGCCCTGTTTATGCGCCAGTTGAACGAAGCGCGGCACGCCGGCCTTGCCGATGTGTTCCGCATGGAACTGGTCATGGCGCGCACCGCGTTGCGCCAGGGGGAATTCGCCGAAGGCGTTCGTGCGCTCCTGGTGGACAAGGACAAAAAGCCGCGCTGGCGTTACCCGGACATTGCCCAGGTGGACCCCGCCTGGGTTGCGCGGTTTTTTACGCCGCCCTGGCCGCCGGCCGAGCATCCCCTGCGCGACCTGGAAAAACCCGAATAAGACCTGATGCCTCTGAGTGGCCGGTCAGTGGCCACCAGTTGCTTTCTTTCCGAAAAAGGAGAAAACAATGGCCAAGATCGCGTTCATCGGATTGGGCAACATGGGCGGACCCATGGCTCAGAACCTGCTGAAAGCCGGGCATGAGCTTTCCGTATTTGATCTGTCCAAACCGGCCGTTGCCGCACTCGTTGAAGAGGGAGCCAGGACTGCGGATACACTCGCCGACATCCTGGCCCCGGCCGAATGCGTCATTACCATGTTGCCAGCGGGTCAGCATGTGGAAAACGTCTACCTCGGAGACAACGGCATTATCGCCGCGGCTCCGAGCGACACGCTCCTGATCGATTCCTCGACCATTGCGCCGGAAACCTCTCGCAAGGTTGCCGAGGCGGCCACTGCGAGGAATCTGCCATTCATGGATGCGCCTGTGTCCGGGGGCGTGGGCGGTGCCCAAGCGGGAACGCTCACCTTTATCTGCGGGGGCGACGCGGCTGTGTTCGAGCGCGCCCGGCCCGTGCTTCAGGACATGGGTAAAAACATTTTCCACGCCGGCGATCACGGCGCCGGGCAGGTCGCCAAGATCTGCAACAACATGCTTCTGTCCATCCTCATGGCAGGAACCTGTGAAGCGCTCGCCCTTGGCGTTAAAAATGGACTCGACCCGTCGGTTCTGTCCGAGATCATGAAGCAGAGTTCGGGCGGGAACTGGGCGTTGAACGTGTATAATCCCTGGCCCGGCGTCATGGAAAATGCGCCGGCCTCGCGCGAGTACCAGGGCGGTTTTCTGGTGGATCTGATGAACAAGGACCTGGGTTTGGCTTTCGACAACGCTGTTAAGAATCAAGCGGCTATTCCCATGGGATCTCTCGCACGCAACCTGTTTACCTTGCACGCCAAACAAGGAAATGGCTCATTGGATTTTTCCAGCATCCAGCGCATGTTTCGGGATCAGGACTGATTGCACCGCAATTAACGCCAACACTGTGAACCGTTGACTCAAGAAGGCAAAAACATGAGTGTTCAAGCAAGTTCCGGCAAAAAATTTCGCCAGGCCCTCGCCGCAAACCAGCCCCTGCAAGTGGTGGGCACCATTAACGCCTACACCGCCATGATGGCCGAGCAGATCGGCCACCAGGCCATTTATCTTTCCGGCGCCGGGGTCGCCAACGCCTCCTACGGTCTGCCGGACCTGGCCATTACCTCTCTGAATGACGTACTGATCGACGTGGACCGGATCACCAGCGCCAGTGGGCTGCCGCTGCTGGTGGACATCGACACCGGCTGGGGCGGCGCCTTCAACATCGCCCGCACCATCAAGGACATGGAGAAAGCCGGTGCGGCCGCGGTGCACATCGAAGACCAGGTCACCCAGAAGCGTTGTGGCCACCGGCCCAACAAAGCCATCGTCTCCACCGAGGAAATGGTGGACCGAGTCAAAGCCGCCGTGGATGCCCGCCGGGATGACGACTTCTTTATCATGGCCCGCACCGACGCCTTTGCACAGGAGGGCCTGGATGCGGCCATCGAACGTTGCCAGGCCTACATCGAAGCGGGCGCGGACGGCATCTTTGCCGAAGCCCTGAAAACCGGCGAGGACTATCAGGCCTTCAGCAGCGCGCTGAACGTTCCCATCCTCGCCAACATGACCGAGTTCGGCCAGACGCCGCTGTACACTCTGGAGGAACTGAAGAGCTGGGGCGTGGCCATTGCCCTGTACCCGCTCAGCGCCTTCCGGGCCATGAACAAGGCGGCGGAAAACGTGTACCAGCACATCCTCAAGGACGGACACCAGCAAGCGGTGGTGGACAGCATGCAAACCCGCCAGGAACTGTACGAGTATCTCGGGTATCACGACTACGAACAGAAACTCGACGAACTGTTTTCTAAAGGTCAATAACAGCCGTTCGAATATAACAGTGAAACCAAAGCCGTGAAGCGAGATCTTCACCGGGCGACCTCACCAAGGGGAGAAACCACATGGTAGACAAAAAACTCGGCGGAGCCGGCCTGCGCGGCCAGGTCGCCGGAAAAACCGCACTGTGCACCGTGGGCGTGGAAGGCAGTGGCCTCACTTATCGCGGCTACGATGTAAAAGACCTTGCGGCCAACTGCATCTTCGAAGAAGTGGCCTACCTGATTTTCCACGGCGAGCTGCCCAACCGCGAGCAACTGACCGCCTACCAGAACCGCCTGCGCGAACGCCGCGGTCTGCCGCAAGCGCTCAAAGAAGTGCTCGAACGCATTCCCGCGGACTCCCATCCCATGGACGTGCTGCGCACCGGCTGCTCCGTGCTGGGCAACCTGGAAACCGAAGCGGACTTCAGCCAGCAGCAGGACGTGGCCGACCGCCTGCTGGCCACCCTGCCGGGCATGATCACCTACTGGCACCGTTTCGTAAGCGACGGCACCCGCATCGACACCGAAACCGACGACGCCACCATCGGCGCGCACTTCCTGCATCTGCTGCACGGCAACAAGCCATCCAAGCTGCACGAACAGGTCATGAACGCCTCCCTGATCCTGTACGCCGAACACGAATTCAACGCCTCCACCTTCACCGCGCGCGTCTGTGCCTCGACCCTTTCCGACATGCACTCCTGCGTCACCGGCGCCATCGGCTCCCTGCGCGGCCCGCTGCACGGCGGCGCCAACGAAGCGGCCATGGCCATGATCGAGCAGTTCAACGACCCCGATCACGCGGAGCAGGAACTGCTGGGCATGCTCGAGCGCAAGGAAAAAATCATGGGCTTCGGCCACGCGATCTATCGCGAGTCCGACCCGCGCAACGCCGTCATCAAGGAGTGGGCGAAAAAACTCGCCGACGACATCGGCGACGACAAACTCTACCGCATCGCCGAGCGCTGCGAAGCGGTCATGTGGAGAGAGAAAAAACTGTTCTGCAATGCCGACTTCTTCCACGCCCCGGCCTACAACGCCATGAACATCCCGACCCCGCTGTTCACGCCGATCTTCGTCTGCTCGCGAGTCACCGGCTGGGCGGCCCACGTGATGGAACAGCGCGCGGACAACCGCATCATCCGCCCCTCCGCGGAATACACCGGCGAAGACCTGCGCAAAGTCAAACCCATCGAAGAGCGCTGAAGTTTGGCGAATGCGGCTGGCGCTTCGTGACAGGCGGCGCCCGGTATTCGCGCCTGGAACACCCAGGCACAAACACCGAATTGCAGTCCGTAGGTTGGGTTAGCGCAGCGTAACCCAACACCATGAACCCCGCTTGCCCGGGTATGAGAACGTCGAAAACTTCGAGGAGATCTTTGCCAGCCGCCGGCACGGAGCCACGGGGCAGTAATCCGGCGTGGGCGCCTGTGACCTTCGCCAGCAGGGATGCTGGCGAAGAGCCCCCAGGGATGGGTTCACGGCGTGTCACAGGCGCCCATGCCGGATTCCTGCCTGGCACCATCTCGCCGCACCAACGGCCGTCCAGACACAACGCGCACCTTCAGACAAAACGAGTGACCGAATGAACACCCTCTACCGCAAACCCCTGCCCGGCACCGATCTGGACTACTTCGACACCCGCCAGGCCGTCGACGACATTCAGCCCGGCGCCTACGACAAACTCCCTTACACCTCGCGCATCCTGGCGGAAAACCTGGTGCGTCGTTGCGAGCCCGAACTGCTGACCGACGCCCTGAAGCAAATCATCGAACGCAAGCGCGAACTGGATTTTCCCTGGTTCCCGGCGCGCGTCGTGTGCCACGACATCCTCGGCCAGACCGCCCTCGTGGATCTCGCGGGCCTGCGCGACGCCATCGCCGACAAAGGCGGCGACCCCGCCAAGGTCAATCCAGTGGTCCCCACCCAACTGATTGTTGACCACTCCCTCGCCGTGGAACACCCCGGCTTCGAAAAAGACGCCTTCGAAAAAAACCGCGCCATTGAAGACCGCCGCAACGACGACCGCTTCCACTTCATCAACTGGACCAAAACCGCCTTCGAAAACGTCGACGTGATTCCCCCCGGCAACGGCATCATGCACCAGATCAACCTGGAGAAAATGTCCCCCGTGGTGCAAGTGCGCCCGGACGAGAATGGACAGCGAGTGGCCTTCCCCGACACCTGCGTCGGCACCGACAGCCACACCCCCATGGTCGACGCCCTGGGCGTCATCTCCGTGGGCGTCGGCGGCCTGGAAGCGGAAAGCGTCATGCTTGGGCGCGCCTCCTACATGCGCCTGCCCGACATCGTCGGCGTCGAACTGACCGGACGACTACGCCCCGGCATCACCGGCACCGACCTGGTGCTGGCCCTCACCGAGTTTTTGCGCCGCGAACGCGTGGTGGGCGCCTACCTGGAATTTTTCGGCGAAGGGGCCGAAGCCCTCACCGTGGGCGACCGGGCCACCATCTCCAACATGACACCGGAATATGGCGCCACCGCGGCCATGTTCTACATCGACCGCCAGACCATCGACTATCTGACACTTACCGGCCGCGACGACGAACAGGTCAAACTCGTGGAGCAGTTCGCCCGGGAAACCGGCCTGTGGGGTGACAGCCTCAAGACGGCCGAGTACGAACGCGTCCTGACCTTCGATCTTTCCAGCGTAGGCCGCAACCTGGCCGGCCCGTCCAACCCCCACGCCCTGCTGCCCGCAGCCGAACTGGCCAGCCGCGGCATCGCCGGGGCCTGGGAAAAAACCGAAGGGCAAATGCCCGACGGGGCCGTCATCATCGCCGCCATCACCAGCTGCACCAACACCAGCAACCCGCGCAACATGATTGCCGCGGGCCTCATCGCACGCAACGCCAACCAGCGCGGGCTGACCCGCAAGCCCTGGGTCAAAACCTCCCTCGCTCCCGGCTCCAAGACCGTCAAACTGTACCTGGAAGAAGCCCAGCTGCTGCCGGACCTGGAACAACTCGGCTTTGGGGTCGTGGCCTTTGCCTGCACCACCTGTAACGGCATGAGCGGCGCACTGGACCCGACAATCCAGCAGGAAATCATCGATCGCGACCTCTACGCCACCGCCGTGCTGTCGGGCAACCGCAACTTCGATGGGCGCATCCACCCCTACGCGAAACAGGCCTTCCTGGCCTCGCCGCCCCTGGTCGTGGCCTACGCCATCGCCGGCACCATCCGCTTCGACATCGAAAAAGATCCGCTCGGCTACGACCAGGATGGAACCCCGGTCACCCTGAAAGACATCTGGCCCAGCGACGAAGAGATCGATGCCATCGTGAAACAGGCCGTCAAACCCGAGCAGTTCCGCGACGTGTACATCCCCATGTTCGAAATCAAGGACAGCGGCGAGCAGGGCAACGCCCTGTACGACTGGCGCCCCCAAAGCACCTACATCCGCCGCCCGCCGTACTGGGAAGGCGCCCTCGCCGGCGAGCGCACCCTCAAGGGCATGCGTCCACTCGCCGTGCTGGGGGACAACATCACCACCGACCACCTCTCGCCGTCCAACGCCATCCTGGCCAGCAGCGCCGCCGGCGAATACCTGGCGAAAATGGGCCTGCCGGAGGAGGACTTCAACTCCTACGCCACCCACCGGGGCGACCACCTCACCGCCCAGCGCGCCACCTTCGCCAACCCCAAACTGTTCAACGAAATGGTGCGCCATGACAACGGCGAGGTAAAACAAGGCTCCCTGGCCCGCATCGAACCGGAGGGCCAGGTGACCCGCATGTGGGAAGCCATCGAAACCTACATGGAGCGCAAGCAGCCGCTGATCATCATCGCCGGCGCCGACTACGGCCAGGGCTCCTCCCGGGACTGGGCCGCCAAGGGCGTGCGCCTGGCGGGGGTGGAAGCCATCGTGGCCGAAGGCTTCGAGCGCATCCACCGCACCAACCTGATCGGCATGGGCGTACTGCCCCTGGAATTCCAGCCGGGCACCACCCGCAAAACCCTGGCCATCGACGGCACCGAAACCTACGACGTGGTCGGCGCCTTCAAACCCCGCGCCACACTGACCTTGCTGATTCATCGTAAAAATGGCGAGACCGTTGAAGTGCCGGTCACCTGCCGACTGGATACCGCCGAAGAAGTATCGATCTACGAAGCCGGCGGTGTCCTGCAGCGTTTTGCCAAAGACTTCTTGGAGGCGGAAACGGCCTAATGGCGAGTTTGTGCCAGGGCAGCGCTCCGGTGTTCACTCCTGTGACACGCTGCAAGTACGTCCATGTAAGCTCTGCGCCGGGGTCCTGCCGGCGAAGGTCACAGGAGTGAACACCGGATCACTGCCTTTACCTGCGGTGCCGCGGAAAGGAAACACAACGGCAGGTGACATAGGTAGGTTGGGTTAGGCAGCCGTAACCCAACACTCCGCGTTGATCATCAGGATCAAACGCCCGCGTGAGGAAACTCCCGAATGGTTGGGCCATATCCTTTGGTTCACGTCATGGCCGCCGAAAATGTTGGGTTACGGCTGCGCCTAACCCAACCTTGTATCTGTCCTGCGACTCTGGCTAGCTACCGGGGCGCGAATGAGGGGCAGGTAAGTTCGACC
>NZ_JBTIYG010000030.1:0-2725 GCF_054401055.1 Gilvimarinus sp. F26214L
TTTACTTAATAAGGACCACCGGGCTCGTTCAACAATCAGATATGTTGCGGCAAGCGCAACATATCCTTATTTGTTATACAGTTTGTTCTTCTATGGCTTCTTTAACTGCAGCCATATAAGGAATTATCACATCAATGTAGGCCCTTAGATCTCCGAACGAAACATCGGCCGCGGCATCATTATGATGAACAATATTATTCCTTTTTCGGACGATTGTATTTACTAGATCTTTATTGTTCTCAAACCCCTCTTTACTTGACAGATCAACTCCTAGCGACTGAAATAGCTTTAATGTCCTATATGGGTTGGCCGAAATTTCATCAGAGATCTCTTTTTTAGTTACTGGCAATGATACATCCCTATATTTTAGGTTTTTATCTTTGATTCCAGTCCTTAGCCTCCAGTGCAAAAAATTGTGCGGTATTTTGGCATCAGCAACTCTGCCAGATATCATCTGCGAATGTTTGAAGGCTACATCTTGCAGATACGCCTCAAGATAACTGCAAACACTAATTAAGTAAGATTTGACGAAAAAGTTTACGTTATCATCAAATAACGGATCTGGCGCATCCGAAATAACTCTTTGCTCCGAGGTGATCACCACATCCTTTAACGTATCAAAAAGACTTTCGTATTGCGCATACAGAGTGGCACTAGCTGATTGCGGCATCCAACAATGGCCTCCATAGATTTCTTCTTCTTAAAATCGACGTTTTATTCTGTAACCCCCCTGACAAGGTTCGTCTAAATTCATCACTTGCGCATAGCTGATCGTAAGCTGCCCTAATTTCATCTTTCTTGTTATCTACGACCTGTTTATCTAACAAACCTACTGTAACCATGAGAAGATCATAATGAACCATGCCTTGCCTTGGTCTGTCTCTCGTCACATCTGTGAATAAATTCTCTTCAAACACGGTTCTACAGTTTCCTAACGCTGTTTGGAATCTATCACGCAACTGTGCAATCTCTTCTTCTCCAGCTTCAGCGTGTTTCTCCATAAATTCGTCAAGAAAGTTTCTTAATACGCCGTCATAGCTATCAAGTTCTAAGTCATCGGCGAATGCGAAAAACCTTAGCACTTGCTCGTCGGGTTCTCGGTCATCACGAACTTTGTCACTATTGTCAACTATTCCAAAATTAACTATTTCTGGCATGCTCGAAAGTTCTACTAAAAGATCATCCAAGCTTCCTGGATAAATAGCATGTCGTATTTCTTGGTCACTAAGTTGGACGGCCCCTTGGTTCAGTCGTGCAAATATTTCCCTGATGAGTTTCTTAGGATTTTCTTTCCGAAGAACAATGCAACGAATTGTTGTCGACTCAAGTTCGGCCTGAAGGTCCCCGAGTTCTGAAAACCTCTTTCCTTCAAGTTCTTTAAAAGTCGTCATTCCCTCCAAGGCGAATTCATCGTTAAAAAATTTGGTGATAGTCGTCAATCTTTGAACACCATCAATAACAAGCTGTTTTCTGCTTTCGTCCTCAGCAAAATAACAGGAAGGAAGAGGGATCCTCATTAAACAAGATTCGATAAATTTCGATGCCCTTACCCATCCGTCCTTATCCCACTTATACTTTCGCTGGAATTCAGGATCCAAAATGGTTTTTGGATTGTCGGAAGTGATTCTCGAAACCAATGTTTCAAATGGGTAGTCTATTGGGTAAAGATTTAACGTCTTATCTTCAACTTCTTCGCTCATTTGCTTTCCTATAGGTTAACGTTCTCATTCAATATTTTGTATAACGCCCCAAACAGCCGCGCGCTTTTTTGCGTCGGCTGCTTTGGCTTGTTAACTGTTTGCTATGGCCGCAAACAGTGTTTCTTTGTTTGGTTTCGATATTTCGCAAAATGTAATACCAAATGGCAAAATCCAAAAGTAAGTTGGCTTGATACGAAGCTTGTATAAAGCACTTTTCTGCTTCCTGAACTCAAGTTCGAGTTTATAGAATCCTGAATCATAAATAATGTTGTCATCTTGTATCTGAAGCTTGCTTACAGGCACATCTATGGAAAAGTTAATCTGCGTACCAAATATAGGACTGATTTTGTAGTAAGTCAGCCCGTTCTTTTCGTACAACTGCGAATTGGCAGTGCCTAGTGGTAAATCCATATGACAGTTAACGATGAAGCTCAGCCGCGGCTTGCCCGGAGCGAAGCGGAGGGTAGGCCGTCGGCTGCAGCGCATTGTTGGGCAAAGGCACTACTCCGGCGTATGCTGATGAATAACCAATTGCCACACTCCTGCGCGGAATGCGTAGGTACTACATACAAGAGCATGATATTCGTCGGTGCCTTCCCGCTGGGCCACGACTTTATACGTTACTGCCTGCACCGTACCTGATAGCGCCACGACTTGTAGATCCGATATTTCGAATGAGGCCCAAGGTGGCCCGCCCATGGTTTCTAGAATGCGCTCCCTGCCGGTAATGCGCATTCCTCCGGGAAAGAGCATCTCCGCATCGGGCGCCAGAATGGCGCCGTAGAACGACTGCGCTTCGCGAGGCCCGGTGGACAAGACTTGCCAGCCCTGGCGCTCCAAATCAGCAATATCGGTATCAGTACTCATAGCCTGCACTTACAAATGCCCAACGCCTCAATAACCGGCGCAGCTATGCTGCGTCCGGCGCCGAAGGCGCGAAGTTGATTGACTTGTTGAACGAAGCCGCTCCGCGGCAAAGCACAATACTGTTCAATTGAAGATAATTCCCCTACGTGCTCAAGCCC
>NZ_JBTIYG010000031.1:0-2266 GCF_054401055.1 Gilvimarinus sp. F26214L
CCCGTGCTCGGTCCTGCTAGCCTCCTGATTCACTATTCAGAAGGAGAGTAGCATGACCACCGCAGAAAAACGTTCTCACTGGCAGCGTCACGTTGATGCCTGGCAGCGAAGTGACCTCACCCAGAAAGCCTACTGCGAAAGCCAGGGCATTTCTGTGGCAACGTTTGGCTACTGGCGCAAACGCTTGGTCGATGATGTGCCCCAAAAAAAGTTCGTTTCGCTCGGCACAGCATCGGTTCCTCCGCAGGTCAAAATACATTTGCCGGGCGGCGTTTTGCTGGAGGCTCCAACCAGCAGCCTGGCCGCCGTATTGCCTCTGATCTATCAAGCGGCACAGGCAACCCAAGATGCTTAGACCCGCTAATGATGTGCAAGTCTATCTTCATACCGAGCCGGTGGACATGCGCAAATCCATCGACGGGCTGTCCGTGCTCGTGGAGCAGGAGATGGAGCTGTCCCCGAGCATGGAGGCGATCTTTGTGTTCTGCAACCGCGGTCGCGATAAGATCAAGCTTCTGTGTTGGGAGCGCAACGGGTTCATCGTCTGGTACAAGCGTCTCGAAAAACAGCGCTTCCGCTGGCCGAAGGTTGAGGAGACTGTCAACCTGTCTGGCCAGCAGCTGAACTGGCTGCTCGACGGCTTCGACATCTTCAATAACCAGCCTCACACTGCACTGTATTTTGGCTCGGTTGCGTAGCCACTCACTGGTATAATCCGCGCTATGAGCGCGGCACAAAACAACCCAACAAAGACGATATCGGAACTGGAAGCAGAGCTTTCCAGCAAAGACCGTGTCATCGCAGAACTGGCCAAGCGAGTCGAGCTACTCGAAGAATACCTGCATCTAGAAAGGTTGCGCAAATTCGCGGCGCGCTCCGAAAAATGTCCCGACCAAACTGAACTGTTTAACCAAGCGGAGTTGGCCGACGCCGCCGAAGCCGTTCTTGCCGAACAGGAAGCCGCCGCTGCTCCGGAGCCCAAAGAATCAGCTCGGGCCCGGGCAGCGGGACGCAAGCCCCTGCCAACGGACCTCCCCCGTGTCCGCGTCGAACACGATCTGCCGGATGAAGACAAGCACTGCGCCTGCGGCTGCGCACTCACGGCCATCGGCGAAGAATCCAGCGAGCAGCTCGATATCGTTCCTGCCAAAATCCGTGTGCTGGTCAACGTTCGTAAAAAGTACGCTTGCAAGCAATGCGAGAGCACCGTCAAAACCGCCGCACTGCCGGCGCAGCCGATTCCTAAGAGTAACGCCAGCCCCGGCTTGCTTGCGCATATTGCCGTATCCAAATACCAGGATGCCTTGCCGCTGTATCGACTCGAAGCGATTCTTGGCCGTGCCGGCATAGAGCTTCCCCGGAATACTCTGGCGAACTGGATGATCAAGTCCGGTGAGCTGATCCAGCCATTGATCAACCTGCTTAACGACAAGCTCCTGAGCTACCCGGTGATGCACTGCGATGAGACTCGGGTACAGGTCCTCAAAGAGGATGGCAAACCTGCCACCAGTCACTCCTATATGTGGGTGCGGGTCGGCGGACCACCTACGCAGCCAATCAGACTCTTCCACTACGCCGACAGTCGCCGGGGTGCCGTGGCTACTGAGTTGTTCGAGGGCTACTCGGGCTACCTGCAAACCGATGACTACGCCGGATACAATGCTGTGGCAGGCGAAACTGTTACGCAGCTTGGCTGCTGGGCTCACGCTCGTCGCAAGTTCGTGGAAGCGCAAAAAGCGAGTAAGAAGGCCGGCAAAGCCGACATGGCGATTAGCCTCATCGGCAAGCTCTATGCGATCGAGCGCACAATCAAAGACTGCGACGCCGATGCTCGCTTCGAGGTCAGGCAGCGCGAAAGCGTCGCCCAGCTACAACGGCTCCGCGATTGGCTCGACAAAACCTTACACAACACTTTACCCAAGGGTTTGCTCGGAAAAGCGTTAGCGTACCTTGATAAGAACTGGTCAAAGCTCACGGTCTATGTAGAAGATGGTCGCTTGTCTATCGACAACAATCCCGCCGAGAATGCGATCCGCCCGTTCGTGGTCGGGCGGAAGAACTGGCTGTTCAGTGCCAGCGTGTCGGGTGCAGCCGCTAGCGCCAATCTATACAGCCTGATCGAAACAGCCAAGGCAAACGAGCTCGCACCTTACGATTATCTCCGCCGGGTTTTTACAGAGCTGCCTCGGGCGCAAAACCTTGTGGACATCGAAGCGTTGTTACCCTGGAAAGCTCAGTTCCAAGATGGGGTTTGCTGATCGCTTAC
>NZ_JBTIYG010000032.1:0-2025 GCF_054401055.1 Gilvimarinus sp. F26214L
ATCGCTTTTCCATTGCGGCTGCGCCTTCATTACAAAGCCACGCGTGCTGCGGGCGTTAATGTGCGCTCTGCCGTTTGGCTTTATGCCTGCTGTCAGGTTCGGTTTAATAGCGGGCAATCAGCAACAAGTATTACCGCAGCCTGACAGTCGGTAGCGTTCGCTCAGGGCTGCCGGTCGCCGAGGATGGTTCAAACAGTACGTTCAGGCGGTAGCGTGTAGGGCAGTAACTTTTGGTTCAGCGTGTTTCTCGGTCCTTACTAAGCTAAGGCTCCGCTGGCGCTGCGCCACGGTAGCGGGTTCAACCCGTCGCTGCCATTAACAAGGCGTTGTTGCGGACCACTTTTCCGCTGGCGCTACAAAGTGTCCGCAAAACGCGGCGTTAGCAGTCACTAGAGAATTATGAGTGTAATTGAAGTTTTGAAAGAAAAATTACTTGGGAATTTCTACTCTATATTCAGAGTAGGAGATGCCTTTGATTTGTATTTCGATGCTTTTTGGCTCATAGCTCACAATGTGGTTTCTCCAGATGAAGATGAAATAAAGAGACAATTACCGGCTTTGTATCAGCCATCATCTGAGGCCGTAGATAAAGAGGATGTAGCTAAGAGCATAGTGCTTTCATCCACGCTCCGTAAGTGTATAACTGGTGTGGCTCTACTGCCTGATTCAAGTTTGGAGCTTACTTTCGAAAACGGGGTTAAGTTACTATTCCCAACCAACACCGACGTAGTTGATTGGCAGTGGGCTCTAAATGAAAATGCCAATGATCCTTATCTTGGTTGTATTGTGGGTGTTTTTGAATCGGGTGAGGCTCAGCTTGGCAACTGCTAACAAGGCGCTGTTGTCGGACTGGTTTTCCGCTGCGCTCCAAACCAGCCGCAAAGCGCGGCGTTAATGTGCGCTCTGCCGTTTGGCTTTCCGGCGGGGAATAAGTGCGGTGCAGTAGCCAACAATCAGCAATAGGCATCGAGGCAGGCGAAAGTTGCGGTGCAGTTCGTTCAAACGGTAGCGAGTTGGGGATAGGAATCTGAATCGGTGTTCTGCCTGGTTGTCTATCAAGCTAAAGCTGCGCTACGCTCCGCAGCGTAGTTCTTGCTTGGTTCAACCCGTCGCTGCCATTAACAAGGCGTTGTTGCGGACCACTTTTCCGCTGGCGCTACAAAGTGTCCGCAAAACGCGGCGTTAGTGCCAAATGTTGAGAGTCGAAATGGCTGAAGGTTTAAAGCAATACAAAGGCAACTTAAGTTCCTCTCAAATTGCATCTGGAATCAATGTTGCCATCAAGAATTCTAGAAGGCTCTGCGAGGACGCTAGTCTTCTTTTTGACAACGGCAGATACCCGAGTGCACTTGCTCTGGCGATTCTTTCAATAGAGGAATCAGGAAAGGCCTCAATCCTCCGGTCACTTTCATTGGCAGACGATGGCAAGGAGCTTAAGGAAGGCTGGAAAAGATACAGGTCTCATAAAGACAAGAATACGCACTGGATTGCGTTGGACATGATGCTTGAAGGAGCTAGAAGCTTGGAAGATCTTTCAAGAATTGCAGACCCAAGTTCAGACCATCCAGAAATTTTGGACCAATTGAAGCAGGTGGCGCTATATACAGACTGTTTGGGCTCCGCCCACTGGTCTTCCCCCGAGGAAGTAGTTGAAAAAGACTTGGCTGCAGGGATACTCAGAACCGCAGATATATTCTCAAGAAAGCAGAATTGTGCCGAGGAGCATATTTCGCTTTGGATAAAGCATATGCTTCCAGTAAAGAATCAGCCTCAGTCTATTCAAAACCAAGCGCTGCTAAATTGGTTCAACGAAATGAAAGCTAAAGGCTACATAACCGAGGGGGAAGTAGCGTTCAAGGACTTCTTAGGTGTGGATGTATGAGCACTAACAATCGCAAGCAGTTCGGCCCTTCGGGCCCGGACCTCGCTTCGCTCGGCCGCTGTTGCGGGCGTTAAATGTTCAGGTGGCCGATGGTAACTAGGAGCGAAATAGAAAAGGTGCGACCATGCTTTCGGTGGCTCGCG
>NZ_JBTIYG010000033.1:0-1684 GCF_054401055.1 Gilvimarinus sp. F26214L
CTGGGCCTACGCCCAGGTCGTCTACGGCGGCGAGAGCTTCAGTGCCCTGGCGGACGGGCTACAACGCGCCTTCAGGGTCAGCGGCGGTGTTCCGCGACAACTACGTACCGACAGCCTGAGTGCTGCCTACAAGAACCGACAGGAGCAAAACGACTTCACAGAGCGATTCGCCGGGCTGTGCCGCCATTACAATCTCCAGCCTACCCGCAATAACCGGGGGCAGGCACATGAGAACGGAGCGATCGAGTCGCCCAACAATCATATCAAGCAACAACTCAAGCAGGCTCTGCTGTTACGGGGCAGCTTCGACTTTGGCACCCGGGCTGAATACCAGGCCTTCCTACAGGGTGTCCTGGACCGCCGTAACCGCCGTGTCTCAACCGCCTTTAAAGACGAGCAGCGACAATTACAACCGCTGCCCATTTACGATAGCGTCAACTACAGCCAGCACGCGGTTCGGGTCAGCAGTACCAGCACCATTGCGCTGAAACGAGTAACTTACACCGTCCCGTCACGTCTAATCGGTAGCCGCCTGACGGTGCACCTGTTCGATGACCGGCTGGAACTCTGGTGTGCAGGCCAGCACACACTAACCCTCCCACGCCAGTACGCCTCCAAGCAACAACGCCTGCGCAGCATCGATTACCGCCACGTGATCGAGTCATTGGTCAAAAAGCCCCGCGCCTTCCGCCACGCCCAATGGCGCGACGAGCTATTGCCCAATGAAGATTATCGACGTATCTGGAGCTACGTGGACAAAACCCTGGCTGCGGACGCCGCCTGCCACTACATCGTTCGCCTGCTCCACCTCGCCAAGAAGAGCGACCGGGAAGATACCCTGGGACGCTTCGTCTTGGCCGGTATAGAACGTGACGCGCTCCCCAGCATCCTGCACTGCGAGGAACGCTTCCTTGTCTCACCGCGCATGCTACTGCCCGGTATGGTCGTTCAGCAACATGCATTGAGCGACTACCAATCCTTGCTGACCACAGGGGGCTGCCATGAGTAACGTCGCCGCCAGCCTGCCTCTTATGTTGAAAAGCCTGCGCTTGGCCAGCATGCAAAAGCAGTGGCGAGCGCTAGCTGAGAAAGCCGTCAGCGAACACTGGGCGCCTGAGCAGTACCTGGTCGAGCTATGCACTATCGAACTGGCCACCCGGGAGGACAAACGGCTACACCGCTACTTGAAAGAAGCCACCTTGCCACCCGGTAAGCAACTCGGCGACTTCGACTTCCATGCGGTGGAGGGCGTCACCCAGCAGCACGTCCGCCAGCTAATCAACCAGCCGGACTGGGTCAAACGCGGCGAGAACGTGCTGCTGTTCGGCGCCAGCGGCCTGGGCAAAACGCACCTGGCGTGCAGCATTGGCTACGGACTGGTCGACGCTGGTATCCGGGTCAAGTTCATGCCGGCCACCGACCTGGTGCAGTCACTTCAACGAGCCAAGGCCGAGCTGAAACTGACCGATCTGCTCAACAAGCTAGACCGCTACGCTGTACTCATTGTCGACGACCTGGGGTACACCCAGAAGACCGAGCAGGAGACCAGCGTGCTGTTCGAGCTCATTGCTCATCGCTACGAACGACACAGCCTCGTGATCACCTCTAACCAAGCGTTCGAGAGCTGGGACAAGCTGTTCGACGACAGTGTCATGACGGTTGCCGCCATCGATCGATTGGTCCA
>NZ_JBTIYG010000034.1:0-1491 GCF_054401055.1 Gilvimarinus sp. F26214L
TGTTTGCGGCCATAGCAAACAGTTAACAAGCCAAAGCAGCCGACGCAAAAAAGCGCGCGGCTGTTTGGGGCGTTAGAGCAATTGAAGCATGTCAATGAAGAGAGTCATCATTATTGGTAATGGTGGAGCTGGCAAGTCGACACTTGCGGTGGCGCTTGGAAGAGCACATAGACTTCCTATTTACCATCTAGATAGATACATATGGCGGCCCAACTGGGAAGCTGCCCCGGAATCAGTTTTTTATGAAGATCACAAGGCAATCCTTGATGGGGATAGGTGGTTGATCGAAGGAATGGGCTACGACTCCACAATAGAAGATCGATTTAATCGATCTGATACTATTGTTTTTATTGATTTTCCGATTGCCATTCACTTCTTTTGGGCTCTTAAGAGATGTGTCAAATCCATCTTTGTGCAACCTCAAGGGTGGGCTGACGGTTGCTCGCCGATCGCAAAGGTTGGCTTCATGATAAGAATAATCTGGGATATCCACCAAAAGACCAGGCCCTACATCCTCTCGCTTCTAGATAGATATGGTAACCATAGAATCATTCACCACCTTCGTTCTCCCAAAGATTTAAGGGAGTTTTATCGCCGGAACTGCAATGGTTAACTCGAGTAGGAATTGCTCTAACAAGGCCAAGCACAGCGACAGCTTCTTCGTTGCGGCTTCGCCTCCACTACAAAGCTGCGCGTGTTGGCGACGTTATGTTTCGGTCGGATTGCTGTCGGACGGAGAGGCCAGGGAGCTGAAGAAAAATCAGAAAAGCATTTTTGGTCCAGTCATACTCGGAGTTACTGAGTAACTGGAGATCTGAAAATGACTACTTTGACTTACATTGTGTCAGTACTGAAAACGGTTGTGGGTGCCATGAAGTTTGGCGCATTGGTTTGGCGGGGGGCTGGGTTTCTACCAGCATTCATAGGCGAGACAGTGAATCCGCTGGCCCTTCGAGATGAGCTATAGTCAAATCTGGTGTACAGCCAGCTCGGTTTGATCCTGTTGGTGATCCGGTTTCACACGTTCACCATCCTTGAATTTGATTCCTTGAATGACGTCAGCCAATAGCCGGTAGCCTCGCAGGCGGCGCCACTTTCTTTCGGCTGTTGTCATCAGCTTGTATGCCATCGCCAGGGTCGTTTTTCGACTGCCGCAGTTCTTTGTTTTGCCTGTTCTCAACCGTACCGTGGCAAACACCGATTCGATCGGATTGGTCGTTCGCAAGTGCGTCCAGTGCTCGGCTGGAAAGTCGTAGAACGCCAGCAAACTGTCTTGGTCTTTCGAGAGACACTCCATAGCTTTCGGGTACTTTGCCGCGAAGCGAGCCACACAAGTCTCGTAGGCTTGATACGCCGTTTCGCGAGTTTCGGCCATCCAGATATCCGTAAGCGATCAGCAAACCCCATCTAAAATCCCGTGCTCGGTCCTGCTAGCCTCCTGATTCACTATTCAGAAGGAGAGTAGCATGACCACCGCAGAAAAACGTTCTC
>NZ_JBTIYG010000035.1:0-1470 GCF_054401055.1 Gilvimarinus sp. F26214L
GATTTTGTAGTAAGTCAGCCCGTTCTTTTCGTACAACTGCGAATTGGCAGTGCCTAGTGGTAAATCCATATGACAGTGGTCTTACCCACAAAAAGTAGACACTCTAACTAAGCAGACAAAGCTGCTGTCCGTTCAAACTCCGCTGGACTGATATAGCCGATGGCTGAATGCCGACGAAGTCGATTGTAGAACACCTCGATGTACTCAAAGATACCGGACTTGGCCTCGCTGATCGAGTCGTATTGTTCGGCGTAAATCAACTCGACCTTCAAGCGACTGAAGAATGATTCCATAGGAGCATTGTCCCAGCAGTTTCCTTTTCGGCTCATACTTGGTTTGCAGCCTTTCGACCGCAGGTAGTCGATGTACTTCTGTGAGCGATACTGGACACCACGATCGGAGTGCACGATGAGTCCCGGTTCGATCTCTCGTCGATCGAATGCCATGGAGAGTGCCGCGGTGATCAGCTGTTCAGTCATGGAGGTGTCCAAAGCCCATCCTACGATAGCGCGAGAGTACAGATCCATCACTGTAGCCAGATACAGCCACTGCTTGTCGACCCAGATGTAGGTGATATCGGTGGTCCATTTTTGATTGGGCCGCCCCGCGTCAAAGTTACGCCACAGCAGGTTGTCAGAGACGTTGTTCATTGCCAAGCTGTGGCTACTGTAACGGAAGTTCTTCCCATTACGTGCCTTAAGTCCTTGTTTTTGCAGGATATCGGCCACGTAATTGGTTGAACAGGGTAATCCTATCGCGTTCAGCTCCTGGGCGATTCTTGGCGCTCCGTAGCGCGCTTTGAAGGTCGCATAGGTGTCCACTACCTGCCTGGTCATTTCCATGCGTCGTTGAGTACGTTCGCTCTTGGGACGATCTTTCCACCGGTAGTACCCGGATCGAGACACCTCCAACACCCGGCACATCAAAGCGATTGAATACTGACCTACATGCTCACGGATCAAGGCGTACTTCACTCTTGCTGGCTCGCGAAGTACGCAGTGGCCTTTTTTAGAAAAGCGATCTCCTTTTCCAGTTCGGCATTTTTCCGTCGCAGCTTCCGGACCTCGGCGCTTTCCTGCTTGGAGTAGTCGACCCCATTCAGGCTATTGAACTGCTTCTCGGAGAGTCGGTTGAACTGCCGACGCCAGTTGTAGATCTGTTGGGGACTGACCCCCAACTCCTTGGCCACCGAAGCGGTCGTGTTGCCCTCCTTTTCTGCCCTCTTGACCGCTTCCTGGCGGAATTCCTCGGTATAAGCGGGTCGTCTTTTTCTTGTCATCTGAACACCTCTATATAGGTCAGGTTTAACTATACAGGGTGTCTACTGAATGTGGGTAAGTCGGACAGTTAACGCCCCAAACAGCCGCGCGCTTTTTTGCGTCGGCTGCTTTGGCTTGTTGAACGAAGCCGCTCCGCGGCAAAGCACAATACTGTTCAATTGAAGATAATTCCCCTACGTGCTCAAGCCCG
>NZ_JBTIYG010000036.1:0-1130 GCF_054401055.1 Gilvimarinus sp. F26214L
GATCAATTGTATTTACGGGCTATGCGCCCTTCTACCTGCTGTCGGCTCATGGTTCAAAACGCGACAACATTTAACAATCGCAAGCAGCGGATCAATTTTTCGCTGTCGCTACAAATTGCCCGCTGTTGCGGGCGTTAAAGGTCTTTGATAGCTCACATGGAAGTCAACATCGAGCGAATACCGT
Source organism: Gilvimarinus sp. F26214L (assembly GCF_054401055.1). NCBI lineage: Bacteria > Pseudomonadati > Pseudomonadota > Gammaproteobacteria > Cellvibrionales > Cellvibrionaceae > Gilvimarinus > Gilvimarinus sp. F26214L. The sequence continues at coordinate 185 of NZ_JBTIYG010000036.1, forward strand.
CAGAATCGGCCCACAAGATAAAACCGCTCTACGAGGCGTACATTCGTGAGATGGTTGGTGAGCGGCGGCCAGATACAATCAACCAGCATTTTAGCTCCTTGGCTAAGTACTGGAGTGCGCAATCACATTGGCCCTACTGGATTTACGCATGGGGCGAGTTGGCTGGCTTCTGTTTACTGCGGAATTACCCAGGGGAACTAAGCACGTACGATATCGAGCAGTTCTTTGTAAAGAACGAATTCAAACGGCGGGGTGTAGGAGCCGAGGCATTGAGGCAGGTGCTTGGGCGCCACCCTGGCAACTGGCTGGTGAGAGTTCTACAGACGAACGAAGCGGCCAGGCTGTTCTGGTGCCGCGCGGTGGCAAAGCTTACCGGCTTAACATCGAGCGAGACGAGGGCCTCGAAATGCATTTCATCAGGTTCCGTGCTGACAACCTTTAACAATCGCGTGTACCGGGACTGGTTTTCCGCTACCGCTACAAACCAGCCCGTAACGCGGGCGTTATAGCTAAGGAGAGCTTATGGATACAACCAAGCACGAATACAACGTAGAGCCAAGCAAAGCTCTGGAGATGACTTGGTACTTCATCGGGTTCTGTTTGCTAGCGTTGGGGGCTTACGCGCTCGCCGATGGGGCAGGCATTCTGCTTCCAGGTATTGTGGGGCTGACGGCTTTGGTGTTCCAGGTAGGGGCACAGAGGAACGCGAGGTTTGCAATTCCAGAGGCGCGTTTTCAGCGCAGAGTAATCGTGCTATCTATGTTAATCGCGGTCTACTGTGGAGCTGTAGCAAGTACGTTCGACGCGCTATAACAAACGCAAGCAGCGGAACAATTTTTCGCTGTCGCTACAAATAGTCCGCTGTTGCGGGCGTTAACTGTCATATGGATTTACCACTAGGCACTGCCAATTCGCAGTTGTACGAAAAGAACGGGCTGACTTACTA
>NZ_JBTIYG010000037.1:0-916 GCF_054401055.1 Gilvimarinus sp. F26214L
CTGTTTGCGGCCATAGCAAACAGTTAACAAGCCAAAGCAGCCGACGCAAAAAAGCGCGCGGCTGTTTGGGGCGTTAGGACTGCGACCAAGCAGGGATGTATTTATTGAGCATTCGGCTTTGAAAGGAAGAGAATGACGAGAACTACTTGCACAGCCATCCTATTAGGACTTTGCGCAATGCTAGCTGCGTGTTCGGAAAGTGATGCGTATTTGGAAGCATATAAAGAATGCCGTGAATTGCCGGGCGATGAGTTTGCCAAAGCACAGTTTTGCGCAAAGTATGCGGAGCACTCCGAAGCGCAACTAGAACTTGAGGCGAAGCTTGCCGAAGTCAAATACCAGAAAATAGCGATCTTAACGGCGATCATGAAGCCCCAGTGAGCAAGGTCCTAACAAGCGGCTGTAGTACGGCCGCAAAAAAACGCGGCCCGGACGCACTACGCGGTGCTCCGTGCGCCGCTAAGCCGAGCGTTATGTGCTCGAAGTAATTGAACAAAGGAGAAATAGTGAAGAATCCAGTTAGGCTCATACTGAAAAAAGTAAGAACGGACGTACATGGCCAGCTCATAGATGCTGGATACAAAACAGTAGACATAGATCATGAGGGGCTAGAAACGCTTCTTTTTGAGGCAAGTCCCCATACAAGGGGCAAATTCGAGGTAGTCGGTGCGGAGCTTCTAAACGAATCAAAGCTGCTCGAAGAATATGAAAAGGAAAGAGAGAATTTCTAAGACCTCGTCGCAGCATCCGTGCTGCACATAACAATCCAATGTTGGCCGACACAGCAAGCATCGGCCTTGAAAAACAGGCCTCAAAGCGCTTGCTGCGCGGCAAATTGGGGCGTTAATGTGCGCTCTGCCGTTTGGCTTTCCGGCGGGGAATAAGTGCGGTGCAGTAGCCAACAATCAGCAATAGG
>NZ_JBTIYG010000038.1:0-855 GCF_054401055.1 Gilvimarinus sp. F26214L
ACGCCCGCATCGGTCAGCAGTGCGCCATAGCAATGACGCAAGGTATGAATCGTGATCTCCTTGCGGATCCCGACGTCGGTGACGATCGCTTTGAAGGATTTTTGGGTACCGCCCCGATCCATCGGCTCACGAGCCTGGTGTTGTTCTTCAGGCGTGCGGCCGCGGGGAAACAACAGCATGGGGTTGCGGTGCGTAACCCAGTAAGCTCGAAGCGCCTCGAGCGTCATCTTCGGCAAGAAGACGTAGCGATCTTTCTTGCCCTTGGCTTGGCGAACGTGCAAAAGACCGCGTTCGCTGTCGATATCCGCCACGCGGATGTTCAGGGTCTCGCCCAGGCGCAGCCCCATGCTGAAACAGGTGAGAATGAAGGTCTGGTAGCGCCGCTCGCGGGTGCTGTTGATCAGCCGCTCCAGTTCCTTGAGCGTTAACACATCGGGAAGGTGTTTTTCCTGGGGCGGTTTGACGATGTCCACCCACTGCCAGTCACGCTTGAGTACATGTTTGTAAAAGAACTGCAGGCCGTTGCGATCGACCTTCACCGTCGACCAGGAATGGGTGCTGATCAAGGACTCGAAGTACCCCTCAAGCTGCTCTTGGGTAAGAATGTCGGGCGGACAGTCAAAGTAGTCGCACACGCGCCTGATGGCCCGGCTGTATAGGTCGATGGTCGAGTCCGCTTTGCCCTGGCGTTTGAGTGCGCTAAGATGCTTGCGGTACAGTGAATCGAATCGTTTTTGCTGTGCTTGGTGCATGAAGAAATTCCCCTAGTAGTCGTGCTCGGGCTTGAGCACGTAGGGGAATTATCTTCAATTGAACAGTATTGTGCTTTGCCGCGGAGCGGCTTCGTTCAACAAG
>NZ_JBTIYG010000039.1:0-854 GCF_054401055.1 Gilvimarinus sp. F26214L
TCATTCGCGCCCCGGTAGCTAGCCAGAGTCGCAGGACAGATACAAGGTTGGGTTAGGCCGCAGGCCGTAACCCAACAGACTCGGCCGAACGGATGTTGGGTTACGCTACGCTAACCCAACCTACGGGTTCCGTGGCATCGTCCTCCATCCGCCGCGCCTGGATGTAGGTTGGGTTAGGCCGCAGGCCGTAACCCAACACACGGACCAGCTTCGGCAGCCGCACGCTCAACACAGGATGTGCTTATGAAGCGTCTTTGTTTTCTCTCCCCCGATATACCCACCGCCGAGCGGCTGGTGGACATGCTGGAAAGCAACGGCATCCCGGAGGCGCACATCTATACGGTCGCGCGCTCCGATATCGACACCAGTAGCTTGCCCGATGCCGGGCCGGAGGCTGATGACTTTCTGGCATCGTATCAACGCGGAGTCTTCTTTGGCGGCTCCACCGGCCTGGCAGCCGGGTTGTTGGTGCGGCTCCTCGCGCCGGCCGGCATCCTTAGCGGTGGCGCCGTGCTGGTGGTGAGCTTGCTGGGCGCGGGCCTCGGCGGTCTGCTGACGAGCCTTGCAGGCAGTGCCTTTTCCAGTTCGCGGCTCAAGAAATTCCAGCACTCCATCGAGGAAGGCAGCATACTCGTGCTGGCTGACGTGCCCGAACAGGACTTTCGGCACTGGGAGCACCGCGTTCGCGAGGTGGAGCCCCGCATTCAGGTCATGGGCGCCGAGCCGCGCGCGCGCTTGATCCCCTAACGCGCAAATCCCTGCCCCTTCCTCGCGTCTGCGTGTAGATACCATCTGCCCTAACTTCCCGCAACGGGCTATGTTGCCCAATGCGGGTCGTATGCCGTTTGGTGTTT
>NZ_JBTIYG010000003.1:0-7963 GCF_054401055.1 Gilvimarinus sp. F26214L
GTAGTAAGTCAGCCCGTTCTTTTCGTACAACTGCGAATTGGCAGTGCCTAGTGGTAAATCCATATGACAGTTAACGCCAAAAACAGCAGCGCCAGGAGCGCAGCGTATGGCGTCTGGCCGCGCCTTTTGCGGCGTACTGCTTTTGATTGTTATGCATTAGTCTGCAAGTTGCTCCATGGCTTTGTTGAAGTAGTAGATGTTACTGGAATTTTCAGCGTCGTACGCCTCTTTGATTTGCAGCATATCCTCTTCGGTTAAGCGGTTCTCGTCACCGGAAAATTCGAACACACCAGCGTCTATGCTCCTGGGATTTTCCGTGCGGTACAAAGCCACCAATTCGAAAAGAGAGCGAGTAGCGTCGTCAGTGCGAGCTAACCCGGGTGCAAATCGATTGGGGTCATCCAAATATCTTCCATAGGCTACGAGGCTTTGATTGATCTCTGATTCGTGCCAGTCAATAGCATCTTGCGGCGTCGCATGCTTCAAGATCTCGATGGTATGTTTACTATCCAATGCATCCGAAGCTGCAAATTGAAGCCCTACTCTCGATCCGCCTATTTGCACGCCATACCAGTAGGCCGCGCAAACAGATACAACCCAGAAGATGGATGCTGCGAAGATTTTCATTGGTGCCCTATGCATAACGCCCGCGTTACGGGCTGGTTTGTAGCGCTAGCGGAAAACCAGTCCCGGTACACGCGATTGTTATGAGTTTTACTGCCATCGTGAGTAACACTAGTCGCCCCATTTGCTGACACCGATACTGTCACTGGGTCCTCCACCGACGGATTGTTTTTGTTCCTCAGAGATCTCATTACTCCGATAAAAAAGCCAAATGCCCAGTGCGCCAACAATGGGGATTAGCCAAACCAACAGGCACTGCCCGACCTTCTGCAATTGGCTTAGATCGTCTCGCTTGGCGACATAGAGCGAAACCACCAAGTTCGCTGATGCTAGCGCTCCTGCAATAATGATGATCCAACCACTAGTGCTCACGAGGCTCCAACCTCTCCTGACTCATAACGCTGAGCACAGCGGCACCCTTGGAGTGGCGACGAAGGAGCCACGGAAAGGGTGTCCGGCGGCCGTAGGCCGCGTACTGCTGCGACTTGTTAAAATCTTTGCTTTGGACCATGCGCAGATAAAAGATAGTTCGGCGCATAGCCGGTGAACAAGACACTACCAGAAATATGCCCAGCGACGACCACTACCGCCGCACCGATGAAAATAGCTGGCGAAAAGGGCTCGGTAACCAGAGCGAAAATGAGCCCTCCCGCAGCCAGTAAAGTGCAAAATAGGAAAAAACCAGCGAGCCCCCTAAAGAAAGGCCTCACTTTAGCTACCTGATCTCGACTCACGGGTTCACGCAACATAGACTTTTAACAGTTTAATCATTAGCGCAACGCTCATATTTACATGATGATGATCCACGCTCAAGCCGGCGTTGCCAATCAAAGCAAAAATTGTTTCATTTCAACGGGCTGAGTGAATCTCTTCAAGCCATGTCTGCCGTAAATATGAGCGTAAGTCACCGCATCAGTAATACTCATGCGCCCAATGCGCCCCATTAACTCTATTTATTTCAATACCTTACGTTGATTCCAGTAATACTGGACAAAATGTCGATGAAAAACGTCTGACAGGAGGCGGCAGCAATTAGCCGGGCCTTACTCCACATTCACGTTGAGTCCCATCAACTTCCAGCCTAATCCTTCGTAGACGTACTTGTGCTCGAAGTAGACCTGGTTCGGGTCTGTGGGGTAGAACCCCTTCAACCTGAGGACGCCATCGTCGTTTATGAACCCTGTTTCCGAGAACTGCGGCGAATATTGGTCCAGGACCATCAGAGCAGGACCAAACTCGAAGAATGCCCCAAACGCGTTGTCGAAATCCTCCACGCTGAATTGTGATTGCCACAAGTTGGATACGTGACGGTACATTCTCGACATACTCCCTTCCTTCACCGATACCGCAAAGACTTGCATTGTCTCGTTGACGAGATCTATCTGTTCTTTTTCCGATGGCAATCGGTCTGCGCTTGGCCCTTCCTGGATTCCGGAGATTGGTTTCTCGATGGAGTAGATTCTCCAGTCATTTTCGCCTTTTATGAAGCCGAGTGAGATTGGAACGACACCGTCATTCCCCGTAGTGATCGAACCGGAAAGTTCGCCACGACCTCCATTGACAGACCTGCTTCCCCAGTTCGCTTCCGCGAAGTCGTCCAGACCGTTGCTTTCCATGTAGCGTTGTAGTTGCGCTTTGCTGGTGCTCTTCTTGAAATCTTCTGAAAGCAGCAGGTAAGCGTCGTCGTATCGGTTCTCCTTCACAGCGGTGAAGAACGTGTCCGCCGTGTCGGACATTCCAGCGGTCATGAATAGAACTGCCGCAATCCCCACTACAACGACTGCTCCGATTCCGGCAAGTACTTTTAACAGGGTCTTCATTGTTTTTCTCCGTTCTCGGGTCAGATAATGGTCAAGATTCAAATACCAGACTTTAGAAATAATAAGCCAGTTGCAAAAATACGCCACCCTCACTGGCCAGCGTGCTCTCCCCGAAGCCGGACTTGATGCCTCCGTATTCCGTATTCTTGGAACCCAGGGGAAGATTGAGGGCGGCGATGAGATGCCAGTTCTGGGCGAGGTCGTGGCGGCTGCCCAGTTGCAACAGTGCGGACTGGTCGTCCAGGTTTGTCAGGAGTGTGGGGGCGAGCAGCCAGAGCGGGGTGAGTTCGATGGTGGCGGATAGGCCCAGGTAGTTGCGGCCAAGCGTATAAAGTTCGCCGCGACCTAGCCGGTCCCGGAGCGGTTGGTCCGCCGACACTTCCGGCAGGGTGTACGTTCCGTCGCTAAGGCCGAAGCCGTTGTAGTAATACTCCGCTGCGCCGCTGATGTTGGTTCCGCTCCAGGTCCAGGAGTAGGACAGGTTGATAACGCCCGACAGCACCGTGTCGTCCGCGGTGTCGGTGAACATCAGGTCGCCGCGCCAGACGGCGCCGCCCACACTTTTCACCAATCCGGCGGCGAGGATGGTTTCGTCGAAATGCTCGCCCACCAGCAGATCCAGCTCCGCGCCTGCAAGGGTTTCGCTGTGGAGCCAGTTATCCAGCCAGCCGTGATATTTGATCACCAGGCTGCTCGCGTCGGCGGTTACGGAGTCCCGCTCGTTGCGGCGCCCCACGGCCACGGCCTGAAGGTCATCGCCGTTGGCGAACAGGTACTGACCGTACAACATGTCGTCCCCCACTTTGTATTCGGTGTCGAGGGCGGCGGGGTCGAAGGGGTTGAAGAAATCGACAGGGTTAAACATGAGGCCGTTGCCCCAGCTCAGAACCTGCCGTCCTGCGCGAAGCACCAGTTTGTCGCTGCTGTAGCCGATGTTGAAACGGTCCAGACGGTGGAGAAGTGCGGTGTCGTCATCCTCGCTGACCACTTTGGTGAGGTCTACCACGCGCCGATCGTCCTCGGGGTAGGCGGCGGCCGATGCCGGGCTCCCGGTCACCAACTCGGTGCTGAGCCGGTCCCCGTACAGCGCCTGAACCTGATAGTCCACCTGCAGGTCGAGGCGCCCTTCCCGGGAACTGAACTTGAAGCGGCTGTCCAGCAAATGGTCGTTGCTGGTCTCACCGTATGACTGTTGGTAGATGCTGTGCGCGGGATAGCGAACGGTTTGGTAGCGGTATTTAAGGTGGCCCTGAAGGTCCAGGTCCAGCAGGCCCTCCGCCGCCAGGGCGCGGGCTGCCGGGACGGCGGAGAGGATTGCCCAAACGGTTACAAGGACGTGCTTATTGCAGTTCATCGCTGACGATCCTGCCGTCCTGCATGTGGATGCGGCGCTTGGCATAGGCCATGACCCGCTGATCGTGGGTGGCGATTACGAAGGTCACGCGATGGTGCTCATTGAGCTCTACGAACAGATCCATCAGGTGCGCCATGGCTGCCGAGTCCAGGTTGGCTGTCGGCTCGTCAGCCAGCACCAATGCTGGTTGCGAAACGATAGCCCGGGCCACCGCCACCCTTTGCTGCTGGCCGCCGGATAGCTGTCCGGGGCGGCGATCCTCCATGCCTTCCAGCCCCACCTCCCTGAGAATGGCGGCCGCCTTGTCCCGCCGCTGCTTCGCCGGGACTCCCTGCACCTGCATGACAAACTCCACGTTTTCCCGCGCGGACAAGACGGGAATGAGATTGTAGGCCTGGAACACGAAGCCAATGTTGTGCAGGCGCATGTCCGCGAGCCGGGCCTTGGGAAGCTGGTCGATGCGCTGGCCGGCCACGGTGATGCGCCCGCTGTCCGGCTGGTCCAGTCCCCCGATGGCATTGAGCAAGGTGGTTTTACCGGAACCGGAGGGGCCGGACAGGCTGATGAACTCCCCATCCTCGATGGTAACGGAGAGGTGGTCCAGCGCCGTGATTGCGGCATCCCCCTGCCGGAATATTTTTGTCAGGTCTTCGCAAGTTACCGCTGCCATGTGTTCGCCATTGTCAGGTTTTTGTCAGTGCTTCCACCGGGTTATAGCGGCTGGCCCGATGGGCCGGCAGCAAGCCGGCAAAGAGGCCGAGCACAATTACCAGGCCGTTGGCCAGGAGCAGATCCTTCCCGTACAGCGCAGGATACAGCGTACTGCCCGCCCCCATCATGGCCATGCCTTCGGAGACGGCCGACAGGTCGATGCCGTCGGCCAGAGGTATGATCGTTGCCAGCGCCAGGGCGTTGCCCAGCACCAGGCCCAGCACCAGCAGCATCAGGGTTTCCAGCAGCACCTGCGCGGTAATGGCCGAGGGGCGCATGCCGAGGGCCAGAACCAGGCCGATCTCCCGCACTCGTTCGAACACCGCCATGACCAGGGTGTTAATCAGGCCAAAGGACAGCGCGAGAAAAATCACGCTGATCCACACCAGCACCACGCCGTCCATCATCCCCAGCATGGTGCCGAGATAGGGGTCCAGCTCATACCAGGGTTGCACATCCAGATCGGGTTCCAGGCGGGCAATATCCTGGTAGAACCAATCCACCTCGCGATAATCCGGACCCTGGACTTCGATCTCGCTGACGCTCTCGCCCACTCTCAGCATTTGCTGGGCAACGTTCAACCCGATAAACACGAACTGCTCTTCCATGGCGGGCAGCTCGGCGGAATAGATACCCACGATCCGAAAGCCCCGATCCGCGATTTCGTTGGCCGGGTCCTGGCTCATGAGCACGATGCGTTTGCCCAACTCCGTTTCCAGACGCCGCGCCAGCCTGGCGCCAATCACGATCCCGGGGTCATCCGGGCTTTCCAGAAAGCGCCCTTCCCGGACCTGCCGGGGAAGTGCCGAGAGCCGCATCTCCCGATCCGGCTGCACGCCCATGAGCAATACGCCCAGCGACTCCCGCTCGCTGGACACCACGGCGGGAACCCGCAGACGCGCCGTCCAGTCCAGGCCCGCCTGGTTCAGATACTTGCGCAATTCACCGCGCGGCGGCGGAAGATGATTAACGATGCTCGGGTCATCCCGGTAGGCGGGATGGTGGATCTGAACATGGCCCACGAATGACTCAACGCTGCTTTGCACCATGTCGTCCACCATGCCGCGCAGCAGAGCGATCATGAAAATCATGGCCCAGACGCCAATGGCGATGGCCAGCAGCATGATGGTGGTGCGGCGGTAGTTGCGCCACAGGTAACGCCAGGCCAGCGTTAACAGAACACGCCAGTTGTGCTTTCCCTTACCGTGCACCAGTTCCATCAGGCGGCTCTCATGGCGGCGACGGGCTGCAGAAAATGCAGCCGCAGGGCCGGGTAAAGTGCCGCCAGCATGCTGGCGACGAAGACCACACCGGGGCCGAACAACACCGTGAAGAGAGAAACTTCCGGGAAGATTCTGCCCGGCAGGTTGAAGCGTTCGGTCATCTCTTCCATGCCCGGATACACAAAGCCCGTGTGCCCGAGTATCAGACTCAGCCCGCCACCAAGCAGTGCTCCCAGCAGCAGGCCCACGCCCGCCATGACTGCTGTCTCCAACAGCACCAGACGCACCATACGCCCGGATCGGAGGCCAAGGGCCATGACAACGCCAAACTCGCGGGTGCGTTCCAGCACGGACATGAGCTGGGTGTTCATGACGCTGAAGGCCACCAGAATGATCAACACTCCGTACATGAACCAGGCGCTGGCAATGTCCGCCTGTATGGCCTGCCGCAAACCGGGGTTCAGTTCATCCCAGTGCAGCACCACCATGTCCGGATCACCGCCGTAGCGGCGCCGGAGCTGGGTGGTTTTATCATCCACAAGGGAGAAATCCCGGGCCTTGATTATCAGATTGTGGCCGCGGCCTTCCATGAAGAACACATTCTGGAACTGTTCCAGCGGCATGATGGCGAGGGAGCGGTCCATGTCCGGCATATTGCTTTCGAAGATGCCGGCCACCGTGAGCACATCGGCGGCCATGGACCCGTCGCGCCCCGAGCCGAGAATGGTCAGCTCCTCACCTACTCCGATCTTCAGGTTGCGCGCCAGAGTTTCTCCGATCACCACGCTGTTAGTGTCCCCGGCCTGCAGATAGCGCCCCGCCTTGAGGAGTCCCGACAGGGTGGAGACCTGGGCCTCGTAGTGCGGCTGAACGCCCACCACCTGAATGCCGTAGCTGCGCTCCTCGCTGGACGCGAGCGCGAAGCCGGTCGCGCGGGCACTCACGTCCACCCCGGAGATGTTCGCGCGAACATCGTCGGCCAGTGCCTGAATGTCGGGAAGGGTTTTGCGGATGGTGGGCTCGTCCAGATAACCCGGTGCCTGTAGCTGCATGTGGCCGGTGAACACCTGAAGCGTGTTGTCGATCATGAGCTGATAGGTGCCGAACTGCAGGCCGATCATGAAGACAAGCAGGATGTTGGAGAACACCATGGCGCCCACGGTCAACCAGGTGCGCCGGGAATGCCGCCAGATGTTTCGCCAGGCTAATCGCAGTTCAAGCACCGGAATTCCTCTTCGCCTGGGGTTACTGCCGCGGGTTGCGCAGATTGGACAGTGTGAAGATCCGGTCCTGCAGTTCAACGCCGAACTGGATGGTGTCGATGCGCACCTCGGTCCACTCCTCCGGTTCTTCCACCTTGCTCATGCGCTGCACCCGGGCCACCGGCCGATCGTCCATGGTGGCGATGTCCAGCGTAACCAGGCTTTTGACCAGTTGATTGTTCTGATCGTAGTAGTCTTCCCGCAGGATCAGGTGGTCCTCGCGAATCCGCACCACTTGCCGCCCCCAGACTACTGGCGCCGTCTCGTGGGGAATGGCTTCAATGTGGTACACAAGGCCGCCGTCGGTGGTTTCCGTTTTTAGCAGGCGGTGGTCGTATTGGTCGAGGATGTCGTCGGCGCGGGCGATGTCCTGATTGGAAAAGTCGGAGCCCATCCAGCTTTGGGCCATCATGGAGGATGGAACCTTCACCACCCGATTGATGTTGGGCGCAAAGGTCCACATGTCGTTATCGATCAACAGGGTTCCGCTGCCCGAGTCCCGGGCCGGCGCAGTCACGCGCACCAGGCTGTGGTCCTCGCCCCGGGTCCAGGCGCGCATGGACATGCGCCGCTCCCAGTCGGGGCGGTGGATGGTCATGGTCATGTCGGAATAGGAACTGGTGCCGCGCCAGTGATCAATGGCGGCCTGGATAATGGCGCGAGCATCAGGCTCGCCGCTTTGCTGCTCCTGCCCGAAACCAGCATTCGGGTACAAAAGCAAAAAACACAGCAAGGACGCGAAAGTCCCTGCGAATAACCTGCTGCCCATAAGCCTTCCCCGGCGCCCAGCGATAATCCATTCTAACGCCACGGGAACGGGAAATGCCACCGTGCTTCAGTTCATTGTTGGGTTACGCTGCGCTAACCCAACCTACGACGTTGCCCCAACAAGCACCTGTAGGTTGGGTTAGGCCGAAGGCCGTAACCCAACAGAGCTGCCCCGTACTTCACGTTTTACGCAGCGGCTGG